>JADGQZ010000116.1 GCA_017881345.1 Myxococcaceae bacterium
CTGGTCACAGGCGTGGGATAGCGCCGACGTCGCGACGGCGAAGCTGAGGGAATGGTCTCGGTTCACCCGGGGGATCCTCGACTGGTGGCCGAGGACCATCTTCTTCACCCTGGATGAGCCGGAGTGGCACGCGAATGGTTACCCGATCGCGATGCAGTGGGCCGACTGGGCCCACTCGGCGGATCCGGAGTACCGGGTCGTCCTCACCGGCACTCTCCCCGAGTACGTCGAGGGCACCGGCTCGGTCTCCTCCGGCTACGCGAACATCATCGCCTCGTGCCTCGAGGCGGTCGACGACCGCAACGCCTGGATGCACGGGAATCAGCGTCCCATCTACGACCCCTTCCTGGCGGTCGACCCTCGCAACGAGGTCTGGTCCTACCAGGCCTGCGGACTGCACGGCTGTGACACGAACAGCGATCCGACCGTCTACGGTTTCCCGGTGATCGTCGTGGACTCGACGGCGGTCCAGAACCGGGCGCAGCCGTGGATGCACTACATCTACCGGCTGAGCGGGTTGCACTACTGGAACTCGGTCTACCAGCTGTACACGGCCTGGGACGTGGATGGCGCCGTGTTCACCACCGGGAACGGCGACGGAACCCTGCTCTACCCAGGCACTCCGGCCCCCGTCTTCGGTGGCTCGAGCCAGGGCATCGGCGGGACCACCCACATCCCGCTCGCCAGCACGCGCGTGAAGATCTTCCGGGACGGCCTGGAGGACTACGAGTATCTCCGCTCCTGCGAGTGGGTCGGCGGTCCCGCGATGAGCATCGCTCGCGCGCTATTCCCGATGCATTTCGAGGCCGGGGCCGGCCCGGCCAACGAGACCGGCAGCCTGTACTCGGCGTCGACGTGGAACCCGAGCACCCAGAGCGACGACCCCACCGTACTAGCCGCAGCCCTCGCCGACCGACGCGAGGATCTGGCCCGGTGCATCGGTGGCGCGAGCGACGCCGCGCCGCTGCCCTTCACGGCGCTCGCCACCCGACAGATCGGGACCTCGGGCGCGGAGGACTCGGCCCAGGTCGCCGTCGACGACGACGGTTCTGCTTACCTGGCCGGAGCGACGACGGGGGCCGTGGCGCGAGCCAGCGCCGGCGGCCAGGACGTGGCGCTCTGGAAGCTCGACGCGAATGCCGTCGCAAGCCCCTGGATGCAGTTCGGGAGCGTCGGAAACGACGTGCCGCGTGCGGTTCTGCCCAGCCACACCGAGCGCGGGGTGGTGTACGTCGCGGGAACCACCACCGGCGTGCTGGGGAGCCGATCTCTCGGCGCCCAGGATGGATTCCTCGTCCGGATCGACCCGGCCGGCAACCTCACCTGGACCAGGCAGTTCGGAAGTTCTGCGGCCGACGAGGTCGCAGGAGCGACCATCGACGCGTACGGATCGATCTGGGTCCTCTACCGAACCCCTTCGTGGGGGACGAGCACCCTGGTCAAGTTCAGCCCGGCGGGAGCCCAGCAGGGAGAGATCTGGATGAGCGGTCTCCCCTGGCCGATCGTCGCCAACGCCATCGCGAGCGATCCGTGGGGTGAAGTGTACGTCGGGGGCACCTCCGGGCCGGACGGAACCGGAGCCTTCGTCGCCCAGTACTTGGGCTCCGGCGCACCGGGCTGGAAGATCCCCGACGCGGCGCGCGGCGTCCCGGCGCCGTTCTTCGGTGCCGTGACCGCGCTCACGTTCGGTCCGGACTGGGGGCTCCACGCCGCCGGGGTGAACCTCGATCTGCCCTCGAGGAACGCTCGGCCTGCGCTGGCCCGCCTGGATCCGTGGGTCGGCATCCGTGACTGGGCGACGACCGTGGGCGGCACCGCCGATCTCGCCACCGTCACCACGCTGACCAGCGCAGGGAAATGGCTGTACGTCGCGGGCCAGCAGCAGACCCAGGTCGTGGGGCAGGAGGCGAAGGGGAAGGACGCATTCTTGATCCGGTTCGACACGGCCGGCATGGCGGGCGCCAGCAGCACCGTCCGTACCAGCGGGGATGACGTCTTCACCGGCGTGGTCCGGTGGGGGACGAGCGGGGACCTGCTGGTGGGTGGGACGACGACCGGGGACGTGGCGGGGTTCCGCGGCGGCGCGGACCTCTTTCTTCAGATCCTCAGGCCACCTCCGGGCTGACCGCGTCGATCCGCGCCGGGTGGTGTTCCTTGCTGTTGTCGGCGCGGTTCGTCATCGGCTCCGCCGTGACCTGCTCGACGGGGCTTCCCCGAGACAACCATGAACCGCTCCACCCGCGCTCGGGGCCGCGGGATCGGAGTCAGCGGCCGGATCGGCTGCCCTGCTGGGCAGGCTCGAGCAGCTGGAGGAGCTCGGGGCCGACCTGCGTCACGTCTCCGGCGCCGAGCGTCAGGACCAGGTCTCCCTCGCGCAGCCGGGGAAGGAGCGCCGCGGCGGCATCGGCCCGGCGCTCCACGTAGGTCACGTCCCGGTGCCCGTGGCTCCGGATGGCCTGGGCCAGGGCATCGCCGGAGATGCCCGGGATGGGGTCCTCGCTCGCCGCGTAGATGCCGAGCACCACCAGCGCGTCCGCGTCGTTGAAGGCGGTGGCGAACTCCGACAGGAGATCGCGGGTGCGCGTGTAGCGGTGCGGCTGGAAGACCACCACCAGACGCCGCCCGAAGGCCTGACGCGCTCCCGCGAGCGTGGCCATCACCTCGGCCGGGTGGTGCCCGTAGTCGTCCACCACCATGATGCCCCGCGCCTCGCCCCGCACGGTGAAGCGCCGCTGCACGCCCGCGAACTCGGCCAGCGCCGTCCGAACGACGGGCAGGGGAATCTCCATCTCCTCGGCGACGGCGATGACCGCCAGCGCGTTCAGCGCGTTGTGAGCGCCAACCATCCGCACGGTGAACTCTCCCAGCGCCTCCTCCCGGCGGAAGGCGTGGAAGCGGGTGGAGAATCCGTCGAGCGTCACGCCCTCCAGCCGGTAGTCGGCGGTGTGCGAGGTTCCGTAGGTGACGACGCGCTTTCCGACATGCGGGAGCAGCGCCTGGACGTTGGGGTGGTCGAGACAGAGCACGTTCAGCCCGTAGAAGGGCACCCGGTTGCAGAACTCGACGAAGGCGTTCCGGAGCGCATCCAGGCTCCCGAAGTGGTCCAGGTGCTCGGGGTCGATGTTGGTGACCACCGCGATGCTCGGGTGCAGCTTGAGGAAGCTCCCGTCCGACTCGTCGGCCTCCACCACCATCAGGTCGGACTTGCCGAGCTTGGCGTTGCTCCCCAGCACATTGACCTTGCCGCCCACCACCGCGGTGGGGTCGAGCCCAGCGGCGTTCATCACCGTCGCCACCATCGAGGTGGTGGTCGTCTTGCCGTGGCTGCCGGCGACCGCCACCGCGTACTTGAGCCTCATCAGCTCGGCGAGCATCTCCGCCCGCGGGATGACCGGGATCTTCCTCGCCCGGGCGGCGACCACCTCCGGGTTGTCCCACCGGACCGCGGAGGAGATGACCACCACGTCGGCCGTGACCAGGTTCTCGGCCCGGTGGCCGATCTCCAGCCTCGCGCCGAGCCGCGCGAGACGCCGCGTGGTCTCCGATTCCTTCAGATCCGACCCGCTGATCCGATAGCCGAGGTTGATGAGCACCTCGGCGATGCCACTCATCCCGATGCCGCCGATGCCCACGAAATGGACCTGCGCCGCGTGGCGGGTCTTGAAGAGGCTCACCACCGGGGTGCGGCGGGTCATCGGGGGACCACCTGTCCCCGGCCGCTCGGCCCGGCCACCAGCTCGGCACAGGTGTCCACCAGCTCGCGCGCCGCCTCGGGACGGCCGAGGAGGCCCGCGGCCCGCTCCATCCGCTGCAGCCTCTCGGGATCGGCGGCGAGGCTCCGGAGCTCGCGGGCGAGCAGCTCGCCGGTGAGCTCGGACTCGCGGAACATCAGCGCCGCCCCGGCCTCGACCAGCGCTGCGGCGTTGACCGCCTGGTGGTCGTCGGTGGCGAAGGGGAAAGGCACCAGGATCGACGCCTTCTTGCAGATGGTCAGCTCGGCCACGGTGGTCGCCCCGGCGCGGCAGAGGACCAGCGAGGCCTGCGCGTATGCGGCGGACATGTCGTCGACGAAGGGCACCACCTCGGCCGTCATCTCCGCCGCGGCATAGCCCGCCTTGACCCGCTCGAGGTCCACGGTGCCGGTCTGGTGCACGACGTCCATCCGCTCTCGCAGGTCTCCCAGGTGCGGCAGCGCCTCCAGCATCCGGGTGTTCAGACCGCGTGCGCCGAGCGAGCCACCGATCACCAGCAGGCGAAAGCCCCCGTCGATCACCGCGGACCGGCTCCGCAGGAGGTAGTTGTCCATCAGCTTGCGCCGGACCGGGTTGCCAACCAGGTACGTCTTCCGGGGCGGGAAGGCCGCGCGCGCCTGCTCGAAGGCGATGAACACCGCCCGGACGATTCGCCCGAGGATGCGGTTGGTCACGCCGGGGAGCGCGTTCTGCTCCTGGATGGCGGTGGCCACCCCGCGTGTCCAGGCGGCGAGCACCACCGGGCCGGACGCGTAGCCGCCCACCCCCACCACCACGTCCGGACGGAACCGGCCCACGATGCGCCAGCTGGCGAGGAACGAGAGCGGCAGGAGCAGCAGCGCCTGGAGCCTCCTGAGGAGCCCCATGCCCTTCAGCCCGCGCACCTCGATGGTCTCGAGGGCGAAGCCCGCTGCGGGAACCACCCGCGCCTCGAGCCCGCGCGTGGTCCCGACGAACAGCACCCGGTTGTCCGGATGCCGGGTGGTGACCTCCTCCGCCAGCGCGATGCCGGGGAAGAGGTGCCCCCCCGTCCCGCCGCCGGCGATGAGCATCCTCACGCGGCCGCCTCCTGCATGCGCCGGACGCGCGAGGGGCCGGGGTTCCGGAGGGGTGCGGACGAGGCGCTCAGGGAGAGGAGCACCCCGGCGGCGGCCATCGAGATGACCAGCGAGCAGCCACCGTAGGAGATGAAGGGGAGCGTCAACCCCTTGGTCGGCAGCATTCCCATCGCGACGCTCATGTTCACCGCAGCCTGGAACCCGAGCATCGCAGTCAGCCCGAGGCCAAGATAGGTGCCAAAGGTCTCACTGGCCCGGAGCGCCGCCCGCGTCCCCCGCCACACCACGATGCCGTACAGGACGATGGTGGCCACCGCGCCGAGGAGCCCCAGCTCCTCGCCGATGATGCTGAAGATGAAGTCGGTGTGGGCCTCGGGCAGGAAGAAGAGCTTCTGCCGGCTCTCGCCGAGGCCTAGACCGAAGAAGCCGCCCGAGCCCACCGAGATGAGCGACTGGGCGACCTGGTACCCGATGTCGTGGCGGTGGGCCCAGGGGTCGAGGAAGGCGGTGATGCGCTTCAGCCGGTACGGCGAGTGGGCGATGGCCCCGTAGGCCAGCGGCATCGCCAGCAGCACCGAGCCCACGAGGTACGACAGCCTCGTCCCCGCGGCGAAGAGGAGGATGAAGAGCAGCACCAGGAGCTCGACCGAGCTGCCGAAGTCGGGCTCCGCCATGCAGAGGACCACCAGCAGCCCCGCCAGCAGCAGATGGGGGAGGAACCCGATGGAGAACGTGGCCACCTTCTCGCGCTTCTTGGCCAGCGAGTAGGCGAGGTAGACAACCCAGGTGAACTTGGCGATCTCGGCCGGCTGCAGGCTGAGGCCCGGGAGGCGGAGCCAGCGCCGGGCGCCGCCGACCACCGTTCCAACGCCCGGGACCAGGACCATGACCAGGAGCACGATGCTCAAGAGCAGCATCGGATACGCCAGGCGGGCGAGCCGCCGGTACCCCACCCGGACGGCAGTTGCCATGGCCACCAGCCCCACCCCGGCGGCGAGCAGCTGCCGCTCGAGGAAGTAGAAGCCGTTGCCCTGCTTCTCGGCCGCGGTGACCGCGCTGGCCGAGTACACCATCACCAGCCCGAGCGAGACGAGCGCCACCACCGCGCCGAGCAGCACCGGGTCCACTGCCAGCCGCACCGGCCCGGAGCGTCCATCCGGCAGCGCGGGCGAGGGCGCAGGGGTGCGGCGCGTCCTCACCCCAGCGCCTCCACGAGCGCGCGGAAGGTGGCCCCGCGGTGCTCGAAGTTCTTGAACTGGTCGAAGGACGCGCAGGCCGGCGAGAGCAGGACCACCTCCCCCGGGCGGGCGAGGGTGCGCGCACGCGCCACCGCGCGGTCGAGCGTCTCGCAGGCGTGGACAGGGCACACGGCGGAGAACTCCGATTCCAGGAGAGCGGCATCCTGCCCAACGGTGAGCAACCCCGCGACTTTTCCGACCGATGCCTCCGCCAGCGGACGGTACGGCGCGCCCTTCCCCTTCCCGCCGGCGATCAACCAGAGGCGTTGACCCGGTGGAAACGCCGCCAGCGCGGTGAGCGCCGCGTCGACGTTGGTGGCCTTCGAGTCGTTCACCCACTCGACGCCGTCGAGCGTGCGCACCGACTCGAGCCGGTGCGGGAGCCCGGGGAACCCGTCGAGGCCCACCTGGAGCCTCACCGGCTGGACACCGGCGTGAAAGGCGAGCAGCGAGGCCGCCATGGCATTGGCCAGGTTGTGGGCGCCGCGGAGCGCGCGGTTGGCGAGCC
This sequence comes from Myxococcaceae bacterium, assembly GCA_017881345.1. Classification (GTDB taxonomy): domain Bacteria; phylum Myxococcota; class Myxococcia; order Myxococcales; family Myxococcaceae; genus RPRB01. Next base: position 6,557 of record JADGQZ010000116.1, read on the forward strand.
GGAGCGTGACCCCGGCGACCCCGAGCTGGAAGCCGCCCTCGACGGGTCCGGCGAGGCCCACCAGCCCCTCGGGGGTGGCGAGCTCGGGCTGCAGCGTGAAGCCGAACCGCCGCCCCCGCGCGTCCGCCGCCATGCGCAGCGTCCATGGATCGTCGGCGTTGACCACCGCGACGTCGCCCGGCTGCTGGTTCCGGAAGATGCGCGCCTTGGCCGCCGCGTAGTCCTCCATCCCGTCGTAGCGGTCCAGGTGGTCCGGGGTGAGGTTGAGCAGGGCGGCGCCGTGAACCCGCACCGTCTCCATCCCCTCGAGCTGGAAGCTGGACAGCTCGAGCACGTACATCCGGCGCGCTGGCTCGAGCACGGCCCGCGAGAGCGGCGTTCCGAGATTGCCGCCGACGAACGGAGCGAGCCCTCCGGCCTCGCAGAGCGCGCCGAGCAGCGCGGTGGTGGTGCTCTTGCCGTTGGTGCCGGTGACGCCCAGCACCGCCGCGCCGGGCGGGAGAAAGCGCGCGGCGAGCTCGATCTCGCCCCACACCGGGACTCCGCTCTCGCGGGCGCGGACGATGGAGGACAGCCGCAGCGGCACGCCCGGGCTCACCACCACGAGGTCGGGCCGGCCGAGGTCGACGTCCCCGAGCGGCGTGCCGCCCCGCACCGCCACCCCACGGCCGATGAGCGCCTCGGCGCCGAGCTGCGCCGCCGGACGCTCGTCCCAGAGCGTCACCCGCGCCCCGCGCGAGAGCAGCAGCTCGGACGCGGCGAGCCCGCTCGCACCCGCGCCCAGCACCGACACCGTGCGTCCGCCGAGGTCCACGTCAGCGCAGCTTCAGGGTCATCAGCGCCACCGCGCCGCAGACGATGGAGACGATCCAGAAGCGCACGATGATCTTCGGCTCGGAGAGCCCCTTGAGCTCGAAGTGGTGATGCACCGGCGCCATCTTGAAGACCCGCCGCCCGGTCATCTTGAACGACGCGACCTGGATCATCACCGAGAGCGCCTCGGCGAGGAACACGCCGTGGATGATGGCCGATGCCACCTCGTTCTTGCTCAGCACCGCCAGGCCGCCGAGGCCGCCGCCGAGCGCGAGCGAGCCGATGTCCCCCATGAAGACGCTCGCGGGGTAGGTGTTGAACCAGAGGAAGGACAGACCGGCCCCCACCATCGCGGCGCAGAACACCGCCAGCTCGGCGCCGCCGGTGACCGGGAGGATTCCCAGGTAACGCCAGAGCGGCGTGCTCACCAGCCGCTGCTGCCCGGCCACCTCCACCACGTCGGCGATGTGGAGCCCGCTGCCCGCGACGTAGCAGAGGATGGCGAAGGTGGTCGCGGCGACGATGGTGGGCACGATCGCCAGGCCGTCGAGCCCGTCGGTCAGGTTCACCGCGTTCGACGTCCCGACCACCACCACCCAGGCGAAGAAGACGTAGACCCAGCCCAGGTCCGGGTTGAAGTGCCGGGTGGGGATGAAGGGCACGGTGATCCGTGTCTCGATGAGGAGGTGAGGCGTCCCGCCCTTCCAGGTGCAGAGGATGCCGAAGATGCCCACCAGGAAGAACGCCGTCTGGAGGAGGAGCTTCTTCTTCCCGGCGAGGCCCTTGCTGTTGCGCTTCGACAGCTTCAGCCAGTCGTCGAGGAAGCCGATGAAGCCGTAGCCGAAGGTCCAGAGCAGCGCGACCCACACCACCCGGGAGGAGAGGTCGGCGAAGAGCAGCGTCGCCAGGCCGATGCACACCAGGATGAGCGTGCCGCCCATCGTCGGCGTGCCCTTCTTCGTCTGGTGCCGGTCGGGCGTGTCCTCGCGGATGTTGCTCTGGCCGTGCTGGGTGAGGCGCAGCTGCTCGATGAACTGCCGGCCCCAGAAGAGGCCGATCAGCAGCGCCGCCACCCCCGCGGCCACGATGCGGAACGTGGGGTAGCGGAGGAAGTTGAAGAACCGCTGCGCCTGGGAGTCCCGGAGCAGCCCGTAGAGGAGGAAGAGCACTGTTGGATCGCGTCAGTGTCCCCCGGAAGTCGCCACTCCGGTCAGTTTTTCCACCACCCGCTCGAGACGCATGCCGCGGCTTCCCTTCACCAGGACGAGGTCGCCCGGCCGCAGTCTGGGGCCGAGCCAGTCCCAGAGCGGATCCACTTCCAGGAAGTGTGCCGAGTCGACGCCCGGGGCTGCCCCGGCGATCCAGGCGCTCCGCGGGCCGAGGAAGGCGGCGAGCCCGGCCACCTGCGACACGCGCGCACCCAGGGCGACGTGGTCCTCCTGCTCGCCCGGTCCGAGCTCCAGCATGTCGCCCAGCACGACCACCACCCGTCCCCCGGCGGCGAGCGTCCGGGCGGTGTCCAGCGCCGCGGCCATGGAGGCCGGGTTGGCGTTGTAGCAGTCGTCCACCACCGTCCAGCCGCCGGCCGACTCGACGACGTTGAGCCGCCGGGCGTAGGGGCGCGCGGCCTCGAGCCCCTGGACACACTCCTCGGGCCGGAAGCCGAGCGCGGTGGCCAGGGCGAAGGCGCCGGTCGCGTTCAGCGCGTTGTGCTCGCCGACGAAGCCGAGCGACACCGGCCAGCGGCGCCCCGCAGTCTCGATGACCAGGGCGAGGCCGCTCTTTCCCCGGGGGGTTGCCTCCAGCAGCCGGACGTCGGCCCCGGGGGCTCGTCCGAAGCCGATGCGAGGACCCCGGGCGCGCGCGCCCTGCTGCGCCACGTGCGCGTCGTCGACGTTGATGGCCGCCGTCGCCCGCGGGGACAGTCCGGCGAAGAGCTCGCCCTCCGCCTCGGCCACGCCCTCGAGGCTGCCGAGACCCTCGAGGTGCTCGGGCTGGATGGTGGTGATGAGCGCTGCATCGGGCTCGGCCACGGCGGTGAGGCGGGCCATCTCGCCCGGGTGGTTCATCCCCAGCTCCACCACCGCGGCAACGTGCTCCGGGCGGAGGCGGAACAGCGTGAGCGGCACGCCCACCTCGTTGTTCAGGTTCCCTTCCGTCTTCAGCGACGGGCCGCGCGCGGCGAGGATGGCGCCCACCATCTCCTTGGTGGTGGTCTTCCCGTTGCTCCCGCCCACCGCGCCGAGGGGCAGGCGGAAGCGCCGTCGGTGGAACCGCCCCAGCGCCCCGAGCGCCTGAAGGGTGTCGGACACCTCGTAGAGCGGAAAGCCGGGGGGAAGCCCGGAGCGGGGGTGCCCGACCTGCACCACCGCGCCGGCCGCGCCGGCCGCGGCGACGTCGGCGAGGAAGGCATGGGCGTCGAAGCGCTCGCCCCGCAGCGCGACGAAGAGCGCGCCCGGAGGCAGAGTCCGCGAATCGGTGGAGACACCCTCGTAGCCCGCGACCGACGTGACGGTGGGACGTGCTCCGGTGGCGGTGACGACCTCGAGGTGGCTGAACCGCGGCTCGGCGCCCATCGCGCGAGGGTCAGGCGGCGGCGGACTTCGCCAGCGCGGCCCGGGCCTCGGCCACGTCGTCGAAGGGTCGCTTCTCGGTCCCGACGATCTGGTACCCCTCGTGGCCCTTGCCCGCGACGAGCATCACGTCGCCCTCCTTCAGCAGCGACGCGCCGAGCTCGATCGCCGTCCGGCGGTCGGCGTCGACCAGGTAGCCGCGCTCGCCGCTCTTGGCCTTGCCCGGGCTCATCCGGCGGAGGCCGGCCTTCTCCACGCCCGCGGTGATCTGGCCGATGATCTCGTCCGGGTCCTCGGTGCGCGGGTTGTCGCTGGTCACGACCACCAGCTCGGCGTTCTCCGCCGCCACCTGGCCCATGATCGGACGCTTGCCCTTGTCCCGGTCGCCGCCGCAGCCGAACACCACCACCACCCGGCCGCGGGCCAGGGTACGGGCCGCCTCGAGCGATCGCTTCAGCGCGTCGTCGCTGTGCGCGTAGTCCACCAGGGCCACCCGGCCTTCGGACTCGATCCGCTCCATCCGGCCGGGCACGCCCTTCATCCGGGCGAGGCCCTCCTTCACGTCCTGCCGGCTGAATCCGGCGCCGAGCGCCATCCCGGCCGCGGCCAGGATGTTCTCGAGGTTGTGCGGGCCCACCAGCGCCGACTGGATGGCGATGTCCCCGGCAGGCGTCTTGAGCGTCGCCTTGATGCCGGCGAGCGAGTACTCGACGCCGGCCGCGGAGATCTCCCCGCCGGTCCGGCTGAACTTCCAGGCCATCCGCTTGCTCGAGCGGACCTCGTTGTAGAGGCGGGCCGCGTAGGTGTCGTCTCCGTTCACCACCGCGACGCCACCCGGGCTCAGGTTCTCGCTGAAGAGCTTCCGCTTGGCCTGGAAATAGGCCTCCATGTCCGCGTGGTAGTCGAGGTGGTCACGGCTCAGGTTGGTGAACCCCGCCGCCCGGAAGACCAGGCCGTGCACCCGGTCCTGATCGAGGGCGTGGCTGCTGACCTCCATGATGACGGTGTCCGTCCCGGCATCCACCATCTCGCGGAAAAGCGCCTGCAGCGCGAGCGCGTCCGGCGTGGTGTGGGTGGGCTCGAGCGAGCGACCCGCGAAGCGCGTGTCGATGGTGCCGATCCGGCCGGTGGCCGCTCCGCCCGCGGCGCAGATCGCCTCGAGCAGCCAGGTGGTGGTGGTCTTCCCGTTCGTCCCGGTGACCCCGAGCAGCATCAGGTCGTTCGCCGGCTTGCGGTAGAAGTTCGCGGCGACCAGCGCGAGGGCGGCGCGCGCGTTCGGCACCTGGAACACCGGCCCATCGACCTGCACCGGTCGCTGGACCAGGACCGCCACCGCGCCCTTCTGCTTGGCCTCGGCGGCGAAGTTCGCGCCGTCCGAGGTCGCGCCGGGCACGGCGACGAACAGATCTCCCGGCTTCACCTTCCGCGAGTCATGGGCAACGCCCGTGACCTCGAGCGACGCCCGGGAGCCGGACTGCTGCTCGGCACCAATCCCCGCCAACACTTCGGTCAACTTCATGAACTTTAGGTCCTTGCTCAGGGAGCGGCGCCCAGTTCCAGCGTCACCCTCGCCCCGCGCGGCACATGCGCGCCCGGAGCCGGCGACTGCGCCATCACCCGTCCACTGCCACGAAGTCTGGGTTCCAGGGAGGTCGCCAGCAGGCGCGCCACGGCGTCACGACCGACCTGTCCTTGCACATTCGGGACCGACACACTCCCCTGCTCCAGCCGCTCTGTCACCGGCTGGGCCGCGGCAGGCTCCTCCTTTACCTGCATCGGGGCCTGAATTGGAACCTTCTTGGAGGTCGCAAGCACGGAAAGCGACGGTGGTACGCCCAGGTAGGGGAGGGCCGCCGTGGCGACCTCCTTGAATGCCGGGGCAGCGACCAGGCCCCCGTAGACGTCCGTCTTGGGCTCGTCCACCATCACGTAGATGACCAGCCGCGGGTCGTCCGCCGGCACGATGCCGGCGAAGCTGGCGATCCGCTTCTCGGAGTAGCCGCGCGCAACGGGGTCGGGTTTTTGCGCCGTGCCGGTCTTTCCGGCGACGCGGTACGACTCGAGCGCCGCGCGTGGGGCGGTCCCGTCCTTCTGCACTGCCCCCTCGAGCATCTGGGTGACCAGACGGGCCGTCCTCTCGCTCACCGCCTGCCGGACCTGGGTCGGCTGGTTCTCGAGGAGCACCACCCCGTCCGGGTCGGTCACTCTCGCCACGAGGTAGGGACGCATCAGGACGCCGTGGTTCGCCAGCGCGCCGTAGGCCGCGGTCACCTGGACGGCGGTCGCGCTCAGGCCCTGGCCGAAGGCCTGGGTGGCCAGGGTCACCTCGGCCTTGGGATACGGGATGCTCCCCTTGCCCTCGCCGGCGAGCGCGAGTCCGGGCCGCTCGCCGAAGCCGAAGCGCCGCGCCGCCCGCATCATCCCGTCACGCCCGAGCCGCTGCGCCACCTTGGCCGCGCCGATGTTGGACGAGACCGCCAGGATGCGGGCAACGTTCAGCATCCCGTGTGGGTGGGTATCGTGGATGACGTGGCGGCCGACCTCCCAGCTGCCGCCCTCGCAGTCGAAGGCGTCCTCGGACCGGATGGCGTGGTCCTCGAGCGCGGCCGCGGCGACGAAGGCCTTGTAGGTGCTCCCGGGCTCGAAGGTGTCCAGCGCGGGGCGGTCGCGGAGCGCGCCGGCGGCGATCCCGGGAGCCGGCGCGTTGGGGTTGAACCGCGGCGACTGGGCGATGGCCAGGAGCTCGCCGGTCCGGGGATCCAGGACGACGAGCATCCCGCCGATGGCCTTGCTCTCGTCCACCGCGCGGTCGAGGGCCTTCTCCGCGACGTACTGCACCTGCCGGTCGAGGGTGAGGGTGACCGTGGCGCCCTGGCGGCCGGCGGTCTCCGGGGTGCCCTGGAGCAAGAGATTTCGCCCGCGCGCATCGCGCGTGTTCTGCAGCTTCTCGCTCTGACCGGACAGCTCGTCCTCGAAGGCGAGCTCGAGGCCCTCGAGTCCGTGGCCGTCGGTGCCCACCACGCCGAGCACCTGCGCCCCGAGCTCGCGCTGCGGGTAGAAGCGCTTCGGCTCCTTGGCCACCCCGAGCCCGGGGACGTCCAGCCGCTGGGCCGCGGCGACCTCCTGCGGCGTCACCTGGCGCTTCACCCAGGCGAAGCGGCGCGCGCGGGTCAGCCTCGCCTCGAGCTCGGACGCGTCGATGCGCAGCGCCCGGGCGAGGTCACGGGCCGCCCGGTGGAGGTCCCCCACCATCGACGGATCCAGCCAGAGCGAGTCCACCTCCACGCTCTGGGCGAGCGCGATGCCGCGCCGGTCGTAGATCTCGCCGCGCCGGGCGGGGATCTCCATCTCCCGCACCGACTGGTCGGCCGCCATGGAGGTGAGGCGCGCCCGCTGGAGGACCTGGAGGCTGACCGCGCGGAGCAACACCGCTCCGAGCGCCAGCATGAGCATCCCGCCCATCACCAGCACCCGCGCGCGCGTCCACCGCGTCAGCTCCGCGGGTGGCCGGCCACGCTCGGAGGAGCGGCGGAGGCTCATCGCAGCGAGCGGCGGTCCGCCAGCGTGCGCCGACCCTCGGCCGCGTGCACGGGGGCGGGAGCGGGCCGCGCGGCGACCGAGTCGACCACCGAGGCATCCGCTGGGCCCATGCCGAGCTGACCGCGCGCCAGCGCCTCGAGACGCGAGGGACGCTTGAGCGTCGCCAGCTCCAGCTTCAGCCGATCGTTGGCCAGGGAGAGCGCGCGGCTCTCGGCCTCCAGCGCCGACAGACGGTACGCGGCGTCCACCACCTGGCTGCGCGATGCGACGTGGAGGATGCCCACCGCGCCGAGGAGCCCGAAGCACAGCACCACCGGGAGCATCTGCCCCAGAACTGCGCCGAGCGAGACCCGCCGCCCCTTCACCGAGTTCCGGCTCATGCCACCCTCTCCACGGCCCGGAGTCGCGCGCTGCGCGCCCGGGGATTGCGTTCGACCTCGGCCTCCGAGGCTTGCACCGCCCGGCGGGTCAGCACCTTGAAGGTGCCCTGCGCTCCGCAGACGCAGATCGGGAGACCGGGGGGACAGGTGCAGCGGCCCTCGAGCGCGCGGAAGGCCTGCTTCACCGCCCGGTCCTCCAGGCTGTGAAAGGCGATGACCGCCGCCCGGCCGCCCACGTGCAGGAGCCGCGGCAGCGCCGAGAGCACCCGGTCGAGCTCGCCCACCTCGTCGTTCACCGCGATGCGCAGCGCCTGGAACGTGCGGGTGGCCACGTGCACCCTGGAGGGCCAGGCCTTCCGGGGCACGGCGCGCTTCACCGACTCGACCGCGCCCATCGTTGTCGAGGGGAGGTCCTGCTTCAGCGCCCGGGCGATGGGTCTCGAGAAGGGCTCCTCGCCGAGCTCACGCAGCACGGCGGCGAGCTCGGGCTCGGACAGCCGGGCGATCAGCTCGGCCGCGGTCTCGCCGGTCCGGCCCATCCGCATGTCGAGCGGCCCTTCGGTCTGGAAGCTGAAGCCCCGCTCCGGCGTGTCCAGCTGGGGGCTGCTCACCCCGAGGTCCATCAGGACGCCGTCGACGGGGAGCAGACCCAGAGGGCCGAGCAGCGATTCGAGTTCACCGGCGCGGCCCTCGAGCGCCTGGAACCGCTCGGAGCCCGCGAGTCGCGCGCGCGCCGCGGCGACCGCGGTCGGGTCCCGGTCGACGCCGATCACCTCGGCCCCGCCCGCGAGCAGGGCCTCGGCGTGCCCGCCGCCGCCGAGCGTCGCATCCACCAGGCGCTTTCCGGGAGCCGGATTCAAGAGCTGCACCACCTCGTCACGGAGGACGGTTGCGTGGACGAACGGCAAGGGGCCCGCGTGTCAGTGAAGCCAGGCGTTCTGGCCCTGCGACAGCGCCTCTCGCGCATCCCCGGCGTCGGAGTAGATCTCGAACGCATCGTGCGCGCCCGCGGCGCGGAGGATGGCCAGGAGGTAGCGCGACACGCCGGCGAGCTTCACGTCGCCGCCCCGCTGCCGGTACTCCTCGGTCTGCGAGACGAGCCAGGGCACCCCCCGGTAGTCGAGGTGGCTGACGTCGCTCAGGTCCAGCACCAGCCAGACACAGCCCTGATCCAGCAGGCGGCCCATCCGGTCTCGGATGGCGCGCAGGGCATCGCGGTCCAGCTCGCCCATGCAGGAGAGGGTGGTGTGCTTCAGCCGGAGCGAGGGCTCGACCTCGATTCGCTTCTTCGCAGCCTTGATCACGATTGCTCCCTTCCCTGGCGCAGCTCGGTGAGCACACGCATGACGTCGGCCGAATCGGCGGCACCACGCGCGTCCTCCTGCGCCTTGCGCCAGCCGTCCCGGCTCCACAGCTCGATGACCTTGACCATCCCCGCCCAGACCACGTCCTTCTCCAGCCCGGCGTGACTGCGGAGCGTGGGGGGGATCAGGATCCGCCCCAGCTTGTCGAGCGGGCATTCCTGCGCCGGCGCCACGTAGAGCCGCATCAGGGTCTTCACCCCCGGCTCCATCGGGTTGCGCGTGGCGAGAGACGCCTCGAGGAGCTCCCACTCGCGTACGGGGTAGGCGTGCAGGCAGGGGTCCAGTGCGGAGGTGACGATGAGGCGCTCGTCGTAGGCGCCCACCAGCGTGTCCCGGAGCTTGGCCGGGAGGCTGGTTCGCCCCTTTCCGTCGATGTGGTGCTCGTAGACGCCCCGGAACACACGTTTTCCGCCCGTGAAGATCCCTGCTGATCCACTCCATACCACTCCTTTCCACGATCAGGCCAGAAAGAGCGGAGGCCACACCCCTGCGGGGCTTGTGGGCCCCACGACTTTCCGGGAACTTCGCCGTTCGCGGATGAACGTTCCGGCCACCCCCCCGCATTCGGTCCAGCCGGTGCGGCTGCGCATCTCGTACCGGAGCCCGGAGTCACTGCTTCAGGCGTTCACCAAGAGCGTCGGGAAGGGCGGCGTCTCGCTGCCCAGCCAGCGTCCTCTCGAGCGCGGCACGAAGTTCCTCTTCGAGCTCACCGCCGAATCGGTCTCGCATCCGGTGGAGGTGCTGGGCGAGGTGGTGGACGTCCGCCGCGCGGCCTCCGGCGAGTACTTCCTGAACATCCGCTACGTACCGGGCCGCAGCCGCAAGGGGCTCGATGCCGCCCTGCTCCGGCTCTTCGAGGCGCACCGCCACGAGAAGTCGCGCCGCTACCCGCGCGTCCCGGTGCACCTCAAGGCGCAGGGGACGACGCAGCTCTGGAGCGTGCGAGACCTGTCGCGCGGCGGCGCCGGCGTGGAGCTCGAGAACGGCGAGCTGCCGAAGGAGGCTCGGCTCGGCATCCCGATCCTGCTCGAGCTGCAGCTCGACAGCGGACGGCTCATGCTCCACGGGGCCGTGGTCTGGTTGACGGGCGGCACGGCCCGCCCCAAGACCCCACCGGCGCTCGGCGTCGAGTTCGGCCGGCTGGGGATGGAGACGCTCCGGGCGCTGGACCGGGTGCTGGTGCTGGATGGATTCCCGGCCGGGCCATGGCAGGCGGAGCTGACCTTTGGGATGGATGCGGTGGGGAGGATGCCGTAGCGCGCTCTGGGGGCTGCTCCTGCTCGGAGCGTGCGCCCCGACGATGCACGTCTCCCGGCCCGCCCCTGCGGTGCTGGACCTCGGGCCGAGCGCGCGCATGCTCTCGGTCGTCCGGGTGGATGGCCCGGAGGACTCTCCGTCGGTCGTCGTCCACACCCTGAAGGGACGGGCCGCCCGGCAGGGTTACTTCCAGGTCGACGCCCGGAAGGAAGGCACGCCGCCCGATACTACGGGCCACACCGCGTACGTCTTGCTCGAGGTGGCCGAGTGGAGCTTCGCCGCGCCCCGCACCCCGGCGGGCGAGGTCGAGCCGCACGCCCGCGTGCGCCTGCACACCCGGCTCGCCCGAGCACCCGAGGGGCCCTGGAGCGAGCCGTACGAGACCGGCGGCCTGGTGGAGGGCACGGAGAGCGCCTCGGACGTCTCCCGCGCCGTGGAGTCCCAGCTGCTCCTCGAGTCGAGCCTTCGTGCGGTGGACGATCTCCTCCGCGCGCTTGCCCCGCGGCCGCGCATCGAGGAGGTGGAGCTCGACGTCGACAGTCCCCTCCTCCAGCCGGGCGTTGCGGCCGCGGCGCGAGGCGACCTGGAGGAGGCGCGGGCGTCGTTCGCCTCGGTGCACGCACGGCACCCCGAGCTGCCGGGGGCGGCGTACGACCTGGGGCTCGTGCTCGAGTCGTTCGGCGAGCTCGATCAGGCCGAGGCCCTGTACACCCAGGCGCTGTCGATGAAGGACGACCGGCTGTACCGCGATGCGCTGCAGAGCGTCCGCGTGCGCCTTCGCTCGGGGGCGAGCGGCTTCCCGCCCTGAGCCCGGGACGGAGTCTACGGCGAGCGCTTGCGGAGCGCGGCGAGCGCGGATCGCAGGGCCTTGCGCCGGACGTCGAGGGCCTGCCCCGTCTCGCGCGCCAGCTTCGGGCTCGCCTCGAACAGCGCCCGGATGGTCTCCGGCCCCAGCAGCACGAGCTCGCAGTCCTCCAGGGCGACGGCCCGGGACTCCGCCGGCTGGCGTCCGTACATGCCGGCCAGCCCAAAGAACTCGCCGGCGCGGACCACCCCGAGCTCGGAGGCGACGGCGGCTCCTGGGAGCTGGAGCGACACCGCGCCGGAGACGATGAGGTACACGCCGTCGAGCGGATCGCCTTCCTTGAAGACGACCTCGCCCTTGCCGAACGCGCGCTGGGTGGCGGAGGGCGTCTCGCCTACCTCCGACAGGTGCGGGATGCGCGGGAAGCGGGCCAGCTGCTCGCGGGGCGTGGGCGGCGCCTTCTCGAACGGCTCGGACTCCGGGTGGTTCAGGTTCACCCGCGTGGGGTACGGGATGGTCAGGCCTTCCCGCCGGGCCACGTACCAGAGGCGGGCGAGCAGCTCGGTCCGGACCGCGCCCTTCCCCTCCTCCCTGACCCGGTAGATGACCCGGTACTGGATGGCCGAGTCGCCGTATCCGAGGATCCTGACCTTTGGTTGCGGCTCGGCGAGCACCCCCTCGGTGGACCGCGCCAGCTCGAGGAGGATCTCGCGGACCTTGTTCGGCGGGTCCTGGTAGCCGAAGCCGACCTCGATCTCGTCGGACCGGACCGGGGCCGGCCGCGCGCGCTGGGCAGCCCGGAGCGAGATGGGCCTCGAGTAGTTGTTGATCGTCTCCTTGTTGAGGGCGGAGTTGGGGACGATCTGCACCACGCCCTCGGGGGAGACGATATGCGCCGAGCGCCAGTTCACCTCGCGCACCCTGCCGGCCACCTTGCCCACCTCGATGGCGTCACCCACCTCGAAGGGTCGCTCCATCAGGAGCACGAGGCCGGAGAACAGGTTGCCCAGGGGCTCCTGGAGCGCGAGCCCCACCACGATGGAGCTCACCCCCAGCGCGGCGAGCGCGCCCTGCAGCTCACGCCCCCACACGAACTGGTAGACCAGCGCCGCGGCGATGGCGACCAGCAGCACCCCCACCAGGTCCCGCAGCAACCTGGGGACACGCGATCGCCAGCTCGCCGTCTCGGCGGTCTCGAACACCACCGTGTTGATGAATCCGATGGTGAGGACGACGCCCATCACC
>JADGQZ010000013.1 GCA_017881345.1 Myxococcaceae bacterium
ATCTGCTGCTCCTGATGACGGTGAACCCCGGGTTCGGGGGGCAGAAGTTCATCCACGAGGTGATGCCGAAGCTCGCGCGGGCGCGTTCGCTCATCCAGCAGCGGGCGCCGCGGTGCGAGCTCGAGGTCGACGGCGGAGTGGACCTGACCACCGGGCCCATCGCTGCGGCCGCCGGGGCGGACGTCCTGGTCGCCGGCACCTGCGTCTTCGCCCACCCCGGTGGCCCGGGCGCCGGCGTGCGCGCGCTTCGCGAGGCGGTGAAGCGCGGGCCAACGGCAGTCGTCTAGAGCGCTTGACCGCGTGGCGGTTGGTGCGGAGCCGGCGGATGCGAACTCGACTCGGGATCCTCCTCCTTCTGACCCTGGTCTTGTTGCCCGCAGTCACATTCGCGATGGGCGCCAAGCTCCGCCTGGCGCTGGTATCGATTTCGCAGATCACCTCGCCAGACTTCCTTCCGAACGTCGTTCTCTATTCCGATGGAACGCTCGTTCGTTGGGACAGGCAGAAGACCAAGTTCGAGGCATGCCGAGTCACTGAGGCACAGGCTCGGAGGTTGGCGAACCTTGACGAGCTCAGGAAGCTGTCGCGGTCCTATGAGCCCTCTGCGGTGCTCGAGGACCGAGGGTGGCGTCTGGCGTTCGCCGACGGAGGGGTCATTCGGTTGATCCGAGCCCAGGAGTCTTCCGAGGACGCAGCTCCTTTCCATCAGTTCCGGCAAAGGCTCCTGGACTTCCGGTGCAAACACCCCGAAATCTGGTACCCGGCGAAGACGGAGCTCGTGTTCTGGCCCGTCAGAGACAACGTTCCTTCGCCAGTGATCGACTACCCGGGCGAGTGGCCTCGGCCGGTTCCCCTCGACGCAGGTCCTCTCCATCACTACGGGGCCGCGTTCCACGCCTACTTGGACGGCAAGCGCTTCTACGATCCGCCATACCGTCGAGGCGCTGACGGATCCGGTGGAGAAGCTCATCTCCTTCGAGGGGCAGCTCCTCGTGGTTAGGATTCGAGCACCGATGCCCCTGGAGGAACTGTGGGGCGATGCCTCGCTCGACGACAAGGCGCCCGACCCGTGATCCGAACCGGTCGCCTCAGCTCGCCGTGTCGTGTCCGAGGGCGCGCTGGGCCTCGGCCACACCCGCGTCGGCCGTGCCGCTCTGGAGCACCTGTACCAGCCGGGCATTCACCTCTCCGAGGCGACGCGCCAGGATGCGCGCGAGCCCGTGAGCGATCTTCAGCGCGGCGACGTTCCCGCTCGACATCCTTGCCCGCAGCGCCGGGCCAGCAACGCTCGCCAGCGTGACCTGCCCGACGGCGAGCGCCGAGGCGCTGCGCTTCCCACCGGCCTCGAGCACGGCCATCTCCCCGAGGACGGCCGGCGCGGAGACGACGGAGAGCACCTGGTGCTTCCCGGTGGGGTCCTTCTTCACCACCTGTGCCGAGCCGGAGAGCAGGAACACCAGCGCATCTCCCGCGTCTCCCTCCCGGAACAGGGGCAGCTGCGCCTCGAGGGTCTTCGGCTCGGCGAGCCCGGCGATCTCGGCCAGCTCCGGCGCGGTGAGCCCCGAGAGCAGGGGAACGTGGCGGAGTGCCTCGGCCGTCGGTCGCTCGCTCATCGGCGCCTCGCGCGCTCCAGCCGGAGCGACTTCTCGCCCCGCTTCTGCCCGTCGAGCTTCTCGAACGCCGGGGCATCCTCCTCGGCGACGAAGGCGTAGCTGTAGGTCTGCCGGAGCTCGACCCGCTGCACCTTCCCGGCGGGCGCGCGGAGGCCCTCGAGCATCGAGGTGATGCCCGCGGCAGCGAGCCCCTCGGCGGTCCCGACGTTCATCCAGAGCCGGACCTGTCCCGGAGTCCCGGCCTCGGCCGTTGCCGGCGGAGACCCCTCCTCGGCGCGGTCCCGCCGCGGTGGACGCTCGGCGCGCTCCCGGCGCTCACGAGGGGCCGCGGAGCGCTCACCGCGCTCCGGTCTGTCGCGCCGCTCGGGTCGGTCTCCGCGCTCGGTTCGCTCCTCGCGGCGCGGCCGGTCGCTCCGGCTCCGCTCGCGCTCCCGGGGGGGTCGGATGGGTGCCGGCTCCGGCACCGTGCCACCGGCGGCCTTCAGCTTCTCCATCCGCAGGTGCCCGAAGAAGAACTTCAGGAGATAGGCGATGGCGTCGTCCGCGTCCGGGCGCTGCTTCAGCTCGCCGGCCAGGCCGAGGTAGCCCTCGTACACGCTCCCGGCGGCGGCGGACTGGATCTCCCGGACGTGCCGCTCGGTCCACATCGTCATCGCCACTTCCGGCGACGGCATCTCGCGCTTCTCGAACTTGATGCCGTACTTCTTCTCCAGCACGGTGAACGTGCCCAGCTCGCGCCCGGAGATGAGGTTGAGCGCAGTGCCCTTCTTCCCGATGCGCCCCGTCCGGCCGACACGGTGCAGGTACACGGCCGGGTCCTCGGGCAGCGAGTAGTTGATGACGTATTGCAGGTCGGAGATGTCGATCCCCCGGGCGGCGATGTCGGTCGCCACCATGAAGGCGACCTCGCCGCGTTTCACCTTGGCCATCACCCGCTCCCGCTCCTTCTGGGGCAGGTCGCCGTTGAGCAGCTCGGCGTCGAATCCGTTCCGGTTCAGGACCGCGGTGATCAGTGCGGTGTCGTCCCGGGTGTTGCAGAAGACGATGGCGTTGTCCGGCTCCTCCATCTCCAGCACGTAGATGAGGTTCCGGGGCTTGGGGTACGCGTCCGTGACGTCGTAGCGGACGTGGTGGATGTGGTCGACGGTGAGGACGTCGCCGGAGAGCATCAGCATCTCGGGCGAGGTGGTGTACTGGCTGATGAGGTGCTGGATCTCCGGGGGCACCGTGGCGCTGAACAGGAGCACCTGCCGGCCCTTGGGGAGCTGGTCGAGGATCCGGGTGACCTCCTCGTAGAACCCCTGGTTCAGCATCTCGTCGGCCTCGTCGAGCACGACGTGCCGGCAGCCCTGGAGCTTGAGGTTCTTGCGCCGGATATGGTCGTAGACCCGGCCTGGCGTGCCGACCACGATGGGGGAGCCGCTCTCCAGCGCGTTCTCCTGGTCCTGCATCGACGCGCCGCCGTAGATGGCGGTGACCCGGATGCCCTTGTACTTGGCGAGGTCCTGCAGCTCGGCTGCGACCTGAAGCGCCAGCTCCCGGGTGGGGCAGAGGACGAGGGCCCGGACGGCCTTGTCCTCGGGGTCCATCTTCTCCAGCAGGGGGAGCCCGAAGGCGGCAGTCTTCCCCGTCCCGGTCTTGCTCCGGACGATGAGGTCCTTGCCCTGCATCACCGGGTCGAAGGCCTGGGCCTGGACCGGGGTGGGGTGGGTGTAGCCGCGGTCGACCAGAGCGCGGCGGATCTCCGGGGAGAGGGCCAGGTCCTCGAATCCAACCTCGGCCAGGTACTCGGAGGGGAGCCCGGGGGGAGCTGCCTCCGGGGCCGTCCCGGGAGGCGGAGCCACGTCGGTCAGCGCAGGAACTTCGCCGCGATCGGGCGCGGACGGGTTGTCACTCATCGAGCACCCGCTTAATCCCTCCCACACACCCTGGCAATCGCGCAGGCCGGGGGTCCTGCTAGAAGAAGTCGACCGCTCCTCCATGGCCCGCCCCCCGAAAAAGCGAGCGATACCGAGCCGCAAGCCGGCTGCGAAGGCAACGGCTCCATCGGCGCGCCCTGCGCCCCGCCCCCCGGCACCGCGGCCCGTGACGCGGCGGAAGCGCCCGGCACCCGCGGCGGAGGTGGTCCGGGAGGCCCGGCCCGAGGAGGAGGAGGTCGACGAGGCCTCCGAGCCCGCCGAGCCGGAGGTCGAGGAGCTCACCGAGCTCGAGCCGGTGGTGGCAGAGGCCGAGGCAGGAGCACCCGCACCGCCGCGCTCCAGCGGGTCTGGCCTCGCCCGGGCGGACCCGATGTCGTCCTACATGGCCGAGGTGCAGCGCCATCCGCTGCTCTCGCGCGAGGAGGAGGTCCGCCTGGCCCGTCTGTACCGGGGCCAGGGTGATCTCGACGCCGCGGCCCGGCTGGTCTCCGCCAATCTCCGCCTGGTGGTGAAGCTGGCCCACGAGTACCACCGGAATCCCCTCGCGCTGCTGGACCTGGTGCAGGAGGGGAACATCGGGCTGATGCAGGCGGTGAAGAAGTTCGATCCGGAGCGGGGAGTGAAGCTCTCCACCTACGCGGCCTGGTGGATCCGCGCGTACATCCTTCGCTACATCATGGACAACTGGAGGATGGTGAAGCTGGGGACCACCGAGGCCCAGCGAAAGCTCTTCTTCAAGTTGCGCCAGGAGCAGGAGCGGCTGCTCAAGCAGGGCTACGAGGCCACCCCGAAGCTGCTCGCCGAGCGGCTCAACGTCACCGAGCAGGACGTGCGGGAGATGGACCAGCGGCTCGGCAACGACGAGATCTCCATCGACGCGCCGGTGGGCGAGGACGGGGACAGCACCCGCGGCGAGCGCATCCTGCCCTCCAGCGGCTTCCCCGCGGCCGACGAGCGGCTGGCGACCGAGGAGCTGAAGCACCTGTTCCGGGGCAAGCTCGAGGCCTTCGGCAAGACGCTCGAGGGCAAGGAGAAGTACATCTTCGAGAAGCGGCTGACCGCCGACGAGCCGATGACGCTCCAGGACATCGGCACGCACTTCGGCTTCTCGCGCGAGCGGGCCCGGCAGATCGAGGCGGCGCTGGTGGACCGGATGCGCCGTTTCGTCCGGTCGGAGATGCCCGACTTCGATCTGATCGCCGAGCCGAAGCCGTGAACCGCGCTCAGAGCGGCTGGATCTTCAAGTTGTCGAAGTAGACCTTCGACTCCCACCCCGAGAACCCGAAGGAGCGGTGCCCCGCGCCCCGGAGCGGGTCCGGATCGTCGAAGGTGAGGAAGGGCTGGCCATCGACCAGCCAGGTGAGGACCCGGCCCTGCCGGCGAATGGTCCAGTGGTACTTCCGTCCGGGGACGACCGGAGGCTCGGCGCGCGTCACGCGGTCGGCGGCATGCTCGTGCTGCCGCGCGATGGCAGAGAGGGTGTTGCGCCAGCCGCCCATGACCAGGACGTAGCCGGTCGCGTCGTACGCGGCGCGGGGATCGCCGCGATGGAAGGACTGTCCGTCGCCGAAGACCTCGACCTTCATGTCCCCCTCGGGGCTGTCGGTCCACACGTCGAGGTCGATGACCACGTCGTCGGGGATGGGCTTCCGGAGCCACACCGGGTGGTTGTGTGCGCGCTGGACGACCAGCGCCCCGTTCTCGATCGAGACGGCGGCCGGGTCGGTGGCGAGCCAGTCCGGTCCCAGCTGGGTGCGGGAGAAGTCGTCGGAGAACGGGCCGGGCGCCGGCTCGGGCGGGGCTGCGGCGAGGGTGGCGAAACCGCCACCGCCGGCGGGCGTGACGCGGAGGTCGTCGTAGTACACGTCCCACTCGCCGCTCGACAGGCCGAGGCGGTCGTGGCCCGGTCCGGTGAGGGGGAAGGGGTCGTTCATCTCGGCCATCAGCCGGCCGTCCACGCTCCACCGCAGCACCGAGCCACGGCGCTCGAAGCGCATCCGGTACACGTGCGCCGGATCCGGCGTGGTGGGCGGCGCCTCGATGCGCAGCCCCGAGTCCTTGCCGAAGCCTGCCGAACGGAGGTCACCGGGCACGCGGGCGCGAGAGAGCCACCGCGAGAGCGTGGCCCCGTTCTCGTCCAGGCGGACCAGGCTCGAGCCGACCCGCCCCGGCGAGCCCATGGGACTCCACGAGCCGAGGATGGCCTGGTAACCGGTGTCCGCGTCGATCCCGTTGCCGAAGAGGGTCACCCGGATCTCGCCATCCGGGTTGATGGGCCGCGCCGAGACCTCGACCACCACGTCCTGCGGGAGCGCGGCATCCAGCCAGAGCGGGTTGTTCTTGGTGCCCGGCGAGAGGAGCTCGCCGTTGATGACCCGTGGGTAGCCACCGAACGAGCGGTAATTGCGCGCCACCGTCCCCGGGTCCGAGAAGTCGTCGGAGAAGGGCACGCGCCCCGAGGTCGCCGGCGGCCGCCGGACCAGCAGGTGAAGGACGGGGAGGTTCACCAGCAGCACGATGGCGGCGAGGACCAGCCACCCCCTCCGGCCGAGCGGTGCCGGCCGCCAGCCCGTCACCGGTGCCGGCTCCCCGGTCGCCACCTCGGTGTTCGCCGCCTCGGCTGCGCTGGCCTGGCGCCGCTTCACGTGTGCCCGCTCCGGAGCACGGCGACCAGCACCAGGAGGATGAAGCAGACGGCGGCCACGGCCCCGTAGACGAGCAGCGGCCAGGCCACGTCGGTCCGGGAGAGGATGTCCCGGGCCTCGGCGACCTCCTTCTCCCGGGGGTTGGCGGCCAGGGCCTTCTCGGCCAGGTGCCGGGCGGACACCACGTCACCGGAGGTGAGCGCCAGCTGGGCCCGGCGGAGCGCGTCGGCGGGTTCGGAGTCGGATGACTTCATGGAGGGGAAAGGAACGCCGGAGCCGTCTATACACGCCCTCCGAGGAAGGATGAAGCGCGCCGGCGCCGCTGTTGCAAGATGGGCGTGCTAAGCCCCGCCCCCTAGCTCCACCGATGGCGTTTCCCTTCTCTCGACGGACCCTCCTCCGGAGCCTGCCGCTCCTCACGGTGGGCCGCCGTGCGCTGGCGTTCGGTGAGGGCGCGCGCTTCGTGCCCGGCGTCGCCCAGCACGGTGGCCGCTGGGACGGACGGCTGTCGGGGCTCCGCCGGCTCGCCTGGGAGCTGCAGCGGCGCACCTCGGTGGAGGTGGTCCCGGAGGCACGCGCCCTCGCGCTCACCAGCCCACGGCTCTTCGACCATCCGTTCCTCTACTTCGGTGGCGACGGCGAGTTCCCGCCTCTTCCGCTCGCGGAGGTGGAGTCGCTGCGGCGATATCTCACCTACGGGGGCTTCGTCCTCGCGGACGCGAACGACGGGAGCGGCGGACGCGGCTTCGACGCCAGCTTCCGCCGCGAGCTGGCCCGGGTGCTGCCCGGCGCGCCGCTCGAGCCGGTGCCGAGCACCCACGTGCTGTTCAAGACCTTCTTCCTGCTCGACTCGGCGCCCGGCCGCCTCCTGCTCCATCCGCAGCTGCACGCGGTGAACCTCGGGAACCGCGCGGCGGTGGTGTACTCGCAGAACGATCTGGCCGGGGCCTGGGAGCGGGACGAGAGCGGCGCCTACGCCTACGAGGTCTCCCCCGGGGGTGAGCCCCAGCGCGAGCTCGCGGTGCGCGTCGGCATCAACGTCTGCATGTACGCGCTCTGCCTCGACTACAAGGACGACGCGGTTCACCTGCCGCTCATCCTCAAGAAGCGGAGATGAACGGAGGCGCCACCACCACCTGGCGGCTGGTCAGCCTCTCTCCGCTTCCAGCCTGGGCGCTCGGGCTCCTCACGGTGCTCGTGCTGGCGGGAGTCGTCCTCGCCGTGCTGGGGCTCCGCCGCGAGCCCTCGAAGCTGCGGAGGCGGCTGCTCCTCGCGCTGCGGCTCCTGGCCGGGGCGATGGCGCTGTTCTTCGTGCTCGAGCCGGGTCTCCGCCAGCTGGCGCAGGTCCGGGTGAAGAACCGGGTGGCGGTGCTGGTGGACCGGAGCGCCAGCATGGGGTTCCCGGTGCGGGCCGATGGACAGACCCGGGCGGCGGCGGCGGCGGAGGCGCTGGACCGCTTCGCCCCCGGGCTGGACGCGCTGCGGGACCGCTATCAGGTGGAGGTGCTCGGCTTCTCGCCGGAGCTGGCACCGGTCTCGGCCGAGGCGCTGCGGACGCCGGGCACCGGGAGCCGGACCGACCTCATGGCGGCGCTGCGCGCGCTGAAGGCGACCGACACCGGGGGGAGCCGGAAGCTCGCCGGGGCCGTCCTTCTCTCGGATGGCGCGGACAACGCCGAGCTGCAGTCCGGCCTCCAGCCCCGGCAGCAGGACGAGCTGGGCGCGCTGGGGTTCCCGGTGTCCACCGTCCGCGTCGGTGAGCCGGCGCTGATCGACCTCGCGGTGGAGAACGTGAAGGTGGACGACTTCGCGTTCGTCCGGAACGCGGTCAGCGTCGAGCTCGAGCTCCACGCCCGCGGCCTCCGGGGCCGCGACGTTCCGGTGGTGCTGCAGCGCGAGGGCCTGACGATCGGGACACGGACGGTGCACGTCGATCAGAACGACCAGCGCACCCAGGTGTCGTTCACCTTCACCCCGGACCAGACCGGGCGCTTCGTCTACACCGTGGGCGCGCCGGTGTTCCCCGGCGAGGCGGTGGTGGAGAACAACAGTCGCTCGTTCGTGCTGAAGGTGATCCGGGACCGGGTGCGGGTGCTGCTGGTGGTGGGCCGGCCGAGCTGGGACGAGCGATTCCTGCGCGGGCTGCTGAGGCAGGACCCGAACGTGGACCTGGTCTCGTTCTACATCCTGCGGACCTCCTCGGACGACACACAGACCCGGAACCCCGAGCGCGAGCTGTCGCTGATCCCCTTTCCGATGGAGGAGATCTTCGACACCAAGCTCCACACCTTCGACGTGGTGGTGTTCCAGAACTTCGGCTACGCCGAGCCGGCCCTCTCCATCGCCAGCTACGAGCGCAATCTCGAGCAGTACGTGTCCGGTGGTGGCGCGCTCCTGGTCATCGGCGGGGACCACGCGTTCGGCGAGGGCCGCGCGGCGTACCCGGTGCTCGACCGCGCGCTCCCGGTGGACCCGAGCGGGACGCCGGCGGTCGCCGAGCCGTTCAAGATCAAGCTCACGCCCGAGGGGCTGCGGAATCCGGTGATGCGGGTGCAGACCGCCGAGAGCGGGACCCAGACGTCGTGGGACGAGCTCCCGCCGGCGAGCGGGCTGAACGTCGTCCGGGTGAAGCAGGGCGCGACGGTGTTGCTCGCCCACCCCACGCTCAAGGTGGACGGGCAGCCGGCGCCGGTGCTCGCGCTGTGGGACCACGGCCGCGGCCGGGCCATGGCGATGATGACCGACGACAGCTGGACCTGGGCCTTCACCGCCCGTCGCACCGGCGAGCAGAATCGCCACTACGACCGGTTCTGGACCAACGCCCTGCGCTGGCTGGTGCGCGATCCGGACCTGACCTCGCTGCAGATCTCCGCCGATCCGCCCACCGTCGAGCCGGGCCACCCGGTCGGGGCGGTGGTCACCGCGCGGCAGCCGGACTACCAGGCCGCGGCCTCCGCCGAGGTGCGGGTGGACCTCTTCTCGCTCGCCGAGCGCAAGGTGCTGCAGTCGCGCGTCGTCTCCGCCGGGCCCGACGGCGTGGCCCGGGTGACGTTCGATCCGGTGCCCCCGGGGGCTTACAAGCTTCGCGCCACCGCGAAGCTCAACGGCAAGGAGCTGGGCGTGGCCGACGACGCGGTGGCAGTCCGCTCCGTCGGGCCGGAGATGGCAGATGCCTCGGTGCGCACCGAGCTGCTCGCCGACGTCGCCCGCGCCACCGGTGGCCGCGCCTACGAGCTGCCGATGGGTGGCTTCCCCGACGCTCCGCTCCTGGATCCACCTCTCATCGAGGTGGGCCGGAGCAAGGACGCGCCGCTCTGGGATCGCTGGGGCTGGCTGGTGGCGCTCGCGGTGCTGCTCGGGGCCGAGTGGTTCCTGCGCCGGCGGTTCGGCTACATCTGACGTCAGGTCAGGGCGGCCGAACCCGTCTAGTTCGGCTCGTGGTCGAGCCAGCTGGCCTGGGCCGGGAGGCGGTGCGGCCCGTGCACGCCCCGGCAGGACCGGCACCAGGACTGGGCGACGCGCCGGCCGCGCAGGGTGCGGGCGCCGAACTCGCGCAAGGTGTCTCCGACCCGCTGGCAGCGGGGACAGCGGCTCCACCGGGGGAGCTCGGTGGCCTCGCGGGCCTTGCGGCCGTGCTCCACGACCAGCGCCAGGGCCTTGGCGAAGCCGATCTTCCATCGCGGATCGACATGGACCGGCGCTCCGGGGCGAGGCCCCGCGCGCACGAGGTCCACGCCGCCGAGCAGCGACTGCTGTTCGAGAAGCGGAGCTGGACGGACGGTGCGTTCCATGGGGTGCACACTACAGCTTGGGACTGACAGTCCGTTCAGTATGCCGGCCTCGGGCTCCGGATCAGCCGAGGGTCACCGCGCGCCGGGCTTGGGCGAGGGGCCCTCATGCCGGTAGCACGCCACCGGCGGGTCGCCCGGCAGGAGCGCGGCGAGGAGATATCCGTTCGGGGCGAGCTCCAGCGCGTCTCGTTCGAGGGCCTGCGCCAGCTCCTGTCCGGTCTTGCCGGCCGCATCGGTCACCGCGCGGCAGACCACCGGTTTCACCGCGGTTCCGCCGGCGTGCCCCGGCTTCGTGTCCGCCGCCTTCGCTCCCATCCCCGCCAGGCACCACCCCAGCACCAGCCACCCTGCCAGCCTCATCGCTCGCGCTCCTCGATCCACTCCCGCCCGAGGCTCACCCACGGCGTGGGCCGCCCGCAAGAGGAAGGCCCGCGGAGCGTTCCTCATCGGTCGTGCAGTGGCACTGGCAGGACGCGGGTACAGCCGAAGGCGGGGGCCCAGACCCGCTGGACCTCGGGCGTGCCGATGAAGCGGGCGATGCGACGGAATGCCTCGCATGGCCCGCCGACGCGCTCCGCCCAGGCGAGGCCGGCCGGGGACAGGTTGGGGACCAAGGCGCCGAGTGAAGCGCCCGAGCGCCCCGCCTGCGTCCCTTCGATCCGGACGCGCTCCGGAACCATCAGCGGCGCGAACCGGGTGTGCCGGTGGGCCGGGACGCAGCCCGGGACCTCGAGCACCGCCGCGGCGAGCGGGAGCTCCCGGACGTTGAAGACGAGCTTGCAGTCCCCGGCGTGCGGGTCGAAGGCGCCGACGAGGCGGTGGTCGCCGCGGGGGATGAGCCGGCGATCGAGGTAGCAGTGCGCATGCGGGCCCACGGGCAGGCCCCGTGCCCCCGCCCAGCGGTGGAACGGACGCAGCGCGCTCGGGTCGGCGCGCGTGGGAAGCCCGGGCGTGCGGCGCAGGGCCTCGAGCTTGGGGAGGAGTCCGGAGGCAAGTCCGTGGGCGCGGGCGAACCCCCGGAGATCGCGGGCGCGGAGAAACGCGTCGACACGCGCCAGCAGCCGGTCCGCGTCGGCGTCCACGAGCAGCTCGTCGAAGCGCGTCTTGAGCCCGGTGCAGCTGATGGGCACGAGGACGTCGAGCGGCTCACCGGCTGCGCGCCAGCGGGCATCCAGGCGCTCGGCATCCTCCGGAACCGGTCGAAGGCTCCACTCCGGACCGTCGATCCGGAAGGGCCGAGCCTTCACCGACTCGAGTGGACCCGAGCCGGGTGACCAGGCGCGGAAGCGGGGCGACGGGGCCGGACCCTCGCGACTGCGCCACACCGTGATGCAGGTCCGCACGCGCGCCCCGGGGAACACCCCCGGGCCGAGGTCCACCACCTCCCGTAGCGAGAGCCGGCTCAGGAGGCGCCGCCGCAGCGGGGCGTAGAGGAACGCGTCGAGGAGCGTGGCCGAGGTGACCCAGGCCAGCACCCCGGGGAGGCGCGACAGGCGCTCCGAGGCCAGGAGCAGGAAGAACGCGTAGTCGTCGCGGAGGCTGGTCCCGCGGGGCAGGGCATCGTCGAGGCCCAGCCGCTCGCGCAGGGCTCGGTAGGCCACCGGGTCGCGGAGCAGCGGGGAGGTTCCGTTGTAAGGCGGATTGCCGAGCCAGAGCTCCTCGCCGACGCCCGGGAGCCGGCGCGCCAGCGCATCCCACCCGCCGCGGAGGGCGTCGCCCACGAGGATCTGCGCGCCGGGAGCGGCACGGCGCGCGGCGGCGGCGTGGGGGGCGTCCAGCTCGAGCCCGTGCAGCCCGGCATTGGGGAGCATCCGGGCGGCCGCGGCGAGGAAGACGCCGTCTCCGCACGCCGGGTCCACGACCGTGAGCGGTCCTGCCCGGACATGGGGCAGCGCACGCGAGAGCACGGCCTCCACCAGTGGCGGGGGCGTGAAGTACTCGCCGCGGATCCTCCGCGCCTCGGCGGACGGTGCCGGCACACCCGGCATCCTACTGCGCGCACCGACGCGCACCGGGACGACGGCGGGATGGGTGGGAATCGGTCGGGATCCCGCCCTCGGTCGAGCTCTCAGCTTCCCCCGGGCAGCCCCGGAGCGGCAGGCCTCGTGACACCGGCGTCCGCAGGCGACGCACGGGGCTGCGGCCGGGGGAGGACCAGGGTTCGGTCCGGAGCGTCGATGCGGAGCAGCCCGCTGCGCTGGTCGAACGTGACGGCGAGCTGCCGGAGAACGAGACCGCCCACGTTCCCCACCGGGAAGCTGGGGTGAAAGACCACGAACGGAGTCTGGATCCGGTAGGCGCCGATCCGGACGTCCTCCGCGAGCTGCGCTCCGCGGATCTCGAACTCGCCCGAGATGGTGCGGCCCCGCCCGACGACGACCGGTTCGCCGGCGAGCTTGAGCTGTCCCTCGCGTGACGCGGGCACCGCGAGTCCGGAGCCGCGCGTGTCCACGATCGCCGGGACGGTCTGTCCGCCGATGACCAGGTCGATGATCGGGACGTCATTCGGAGCGCGGAAGGGGACCACCGTGCCGTCGGGAGACGCGGCCAGGCGCCCCCGGGCGAGGACCAGCTGGCCCCCCCGGTAGTCGAGGGTGAGCAGCCAGTCGCGGAAGAGGACGAAGCCGAGGATCCCATCGCACCGGCCCTCGGCCTGCGAGGGCTCGTACACGGCCGCCGTGACGTCGCGGAACTCGACCCCGGCGACCGACAGGCGCCCGACCTTCACCAGCGGGAGCTTCCGGCTTCCCCTCCCGCTCGGATCGCCCGCCTCCACCTCGCCCGTCTTCACGAGCCCGAGCGTCTCGGCCAGCGCCGGAGACACCAGGGCCTGCGTGCCGGTCCCCGTGTCGATGCCGAAGGTGAACGGGCCCTTTCCGTCCACGAGCACCTGGACGAAGGGCATGGCTCGTCGCAGCTCGAAGGGCGTCACGTGCTCGTCCGCGGGGCTGGCCGCCAGCGCCGCGGTCTCCCAGACCAGGCACAGCAGCGTCCCTCGAAGCGTCATCCCGGCCTCCTGTCCTCGGTGGCAACGTCCGGCATCGGTCGCGATTGCCACACTTGCAGCGGCGGAGGAGCATCCCCCGGCAACTCGTCCGCCCGGGAGGGCCCATGGCGTTCATCGGCTTCGACGTGTACGGGACCCTGGTCGACCCGCTGGGGATGGACGGACCGCTCCGCGAGCACGTGGGCGACCTGGCCGAGCGATTCGCCGCGACCTGGCGCGAGCGGCAGATCGACTGGACGTTCCGGCGGGCGCTGATGGGCCGCTACGTCGATTTCGACATCGTCACCCGCGAGGCGTTCCGGGCAACCGCTGCCATTCTCGGGGTCGACACCCGGACTGCGGAGGCAGGGCTGCTCGAGACGTACCGCCGGCTGCCCGCCTTCGCCGACGCGCACCACGGGCTGGCCCGGCTCGCGGAGGCCGGCCACCGGATGGTCGCCTTCAGCAACGGCGTCGGCGCGACGCTCCGGGCGCTGCTCGGCCATGCCCGGCTCCTCCCGCCGCTGACCGACGTGGTGAGCGTGGACGAAGTTCGTACCTACAAGCCGAACCCGGTCGTCTACCACCACCTCGTCGCGCGCTGCGGGGCGAGCCCCGACCGGACTTGGCTCGTCTCCTCGAACGCCTGGGACGTCCTGGGGGCGAAATCCGCCGGGTTGAAGGCTGCCTGGGTCCGCCGCTCGACGCGCACGCACTGGGACGGCGGGGGAATCGCCGAGCCGGACCTGGTGGTCGCCTCGCTCGGCGAGCTGGTGGATCGGCTGCCGGCCTGACACCCGGCGCTGGACCTGGGACGGGGTTCCGGCGAATCTCGCGAATTCCGGTGGCATCTCTTCTCGGATCCGAGGTGGACGATGAAGGAGTCAGAGACGGCAGCGGTGATCGCGACGCTGAACGAGATCCTCGAGATCGAGCTCGCCGGCGTGGTGCGGTACTCGCACTACTCGCTGATGATCTTCGGGCACGCCCGCATCCCCATCGTCTCCTGGATGCGCTCCCAGGCGAGCGAGGGGCTCGCTCATGCGGTGGCCGCAGGTGAGTACGTGACCGCGCTCGGAGGTCATCCATCGCTCGGGATCGGCAAGCTGCTCGAGACCCACAAGCACGACATCGACCAGATCCTCCGCGAGGCGCTGGAGCATGAGCTGGAGGGGATCGCCGCCTACCGGAAGCTCCTCAAGCAGACCGAGGGAGGGAAGAGCGTCGTCCTCGAGGAGTACGCCCGGAAGATGGTCCACGGCGAGGAGACCCACGTGATGGACATCGAGAAGATGCTCCGTCGCCCGGGGAAGCTCGAGCCGGTGCGCTGACGACCGAAGGTTGAACGATGCGTAACCCGCGTCCGTGGATGCGTGGCGTCGTCACGCTGACCGCAGTGCTTGCGTTCCCTTCCTTCGCCGTGGCCCAGGCGCTCGATGCCTGCAAGGTTCTCCCCAGTGCGGATCTCGAAGCCGCATTCGGTCAGAAGGTAACGGTGGCCGGAACCGATGCCTCGGGGACCCTCGGCGGAGGGCCGATGAAGGGGGCGACGCAGTACAGCTGCGCGTGGTGGCTGGGCGGGCCGGTCTTGAGCGACAAGGCGACCTATGTGGTGGTCAATGTTCTCAGCCGGGCGCCGCAGAACGAGGAGGAGACCCGATCGCTCTCCCACTACCGGGCCAGCGAGGCGGAGTGGAAGAAGAAGGGCGTGCCCATCGAAGTCACGCCGATCCCGGGTGGAGACTGCCGCCTCTATCAGCGCCCCGAGAGCGCAGTGACCTCGTGCGTCGGCGGCGCAAAGGGCCGGGGCTTGGTGCTCGACGTCGCCTGGCCGAAGGGAGTGCCGGCGCGGTCGTTGAAGCCGCTCGTCGACCAGGCCTTGAGAAGATTGTAGGAGCTCGGGCTCGAGCCAGGCGACTGAACCAGCGTCAGCCGAGGAGCATCGACAGGGCGATGGCCCCCGCCGCGATCAGCAGCGCCGAGAGGGTGAGCGCCACCACGCCCGCCGCGCCCGGGAGTGGGCCCTCCTCGAGCGCCCGGGACGTGCCGATGGCGTGCGACAGCGTGCCGAGCGCGAGCCCACGGGCCACCGGCGAGCGAACCCGCACCCAGTCGAGGAGCGTCGGACCGATGGCGCTCCCGATCAGCCCGCTGGTGAAGACGCAGACCGTGGTGAGGCCCGGCTCGGTCCGGACCACCTCGGTGAGCCCGAGCGCCACCGGGAGGGTCACCGACTTGAGCGATGCGGCCCGCAGCAGACCCGCCGGGAGCCCGAGCAGCGCGCCGAGACCCCAGACCGCGGCCACGGTGGTCGCGCTGCCCACGACCGCGGCCAGCACCGTGGTCCATGGGTGCTCCGCCAGGAACGCGCGCCGGCGGTAGAAGGGGAGGGCGAGCGCGGCCGTCGCCGGGCCGAGCAGCCACACCATCGGCACGGTGCCGCGGAGATACGCGTCGAGCCAGCGCGGAGGGAGCAGCGAGAACAGTGTCCCGCCCAGGACGACCGAGGGCAGCAAGGGATGCAGGAGCGTGAGGCGGAGCCGCCGCTGCACCCAGCTGCACATCCAGTAGAGCGCGGCGGTGAACAGCGTGGCACCCACGATCTCGAGCGCGCTCACCGTCCCTCCCGCCGCACGGCCGCCTCGGCCACCACTCCTGCCACCACCTGGCCCACCACCAGGCTGCCCACGAGCACCGCCGCGAATGCGAGCGCGTGCCCACGGAGCAGGTGGAGCTCGCGGATGATTCCGATGCCCGGTGGCAGGAAGAGCACCGGGAGGATGCGCAGCAGCGCGTCCGCTCCATTGCCCACCGCCCGCTCGGGCAGCGCGCGGGTGAGGAGCAGGGCCATGAGGATGAGGAGCGCGAGGAGCCCCGCCGGCAGAGGGAACCCGGTCCGGGCCACTGCCCAGCGGCAGACAGCGAACAGCGCTCCGAGCAGAACGAGCTGGAGTCCGGTGCGGATCACCCGCCGGCTAACCTAGCCCAGACGTCACTGGAGGGATTGAGCGAGGCTCAGGAGATTCTGCGGGACGACCCGGATGAGGCCGCTGTGAGGGCTGTCAAGTTCGGCGATCAGGTAGAACGCGACCGCGACGACGAGCGGCAGGACGAGGAGGATGTATGCCTTCGCTCGTCCGGGCCGAGCCCACAGACCGACCAGCAGGTTGCAGCAGACGGCGATGGCGGCCATCAGGCTCCACGCCTGGGGCGGAATCCTGTTCCAGCGGCCGGCCTGCGCATATCCCTGGGAGTTCAGGACGTCGTTCATGCCCGAGACGACGAGCGCCATGATCGGCGTCGGCTGCGCCGCCGCGGGAGCTCGCACTGCCGACCAGAGCTTCCCCTGGAGCTCAGCCGCGCGGGAGTCGATCTGCGCGCGTTGCGCTCGGCTCCTCGTCGAATAGGAGAGGACTCGCTGGCCGAGATACTCCTTCAGCAGCGCACGGACCACCGCCGCGTCGGCCGCCGGAAGCAGATCCGCCCGGACGTATTCCGTTCCGATCGCGTTGGCCTCACCCTCCTCGAAGGCCTTCCGCTGGTCGTAGCGGCTGCTCGCCATCGAGAAGCTGAATCCGATGAGGAGCCCGAGCAGGGTCAGGGTGGCAGCGGCGATCATCGCGAGATCTTCGCGCGAGCCAGCGTCCAGCGCTCCCCGCTTCTTGACCAGGGAGCTCCCGATGAACTCCGAGGCCGCAAGCACGACCAGGGTGAGTACGAAGACAAGCACCGGGTTGCGCAGCAGTTCGTGCATGGTCAGCGGAGCAAGCCGAGTTAGCCCAGCTCGACGACCTTCTCGCCGAAGAGCCGGTCGACCGCGGCGATGAGCGCGTCCGAGACGTCGACCCTCAGCCCGGTGTTGCCGATGAGCGCCTCGGCCTCGCCCGGAAGCACGATGGAGACCGCGAGCGGTGTTGCCCCGGCGTGCTCCTTCGCCAGCCCGGAGAGCCGCTGGAGGCGATCCTCGGTGACCAGGTCCGCCCGGACGCGCAGCTCGAGCCGCTTCACCCGCTTGTCGCGGACCTCCTTCAGCGACTGCACCTGCTCCACGATGAGCTCGGCGACGGGGTTCTCCTCGTCCCGGCTGTTCACCTGAACGGTGCCGGTCACGAGGATGGGCTCGTCCGACTTGAGGAGCGGCTCCCAGGAGTCGTACCCGGGGCGCGGGCCGGACCGCGTCCACTTGCCGTCCTTGCCCATCATCGAGCGGCCGCCCTCCTTCCCGGGGAAGCACACCAGCTCCACCGAGCCGCTGAGGTCCTCGAGCGTCACCCACGCCATGCGCTTGCCGGTCTTGGTGGGCCGCTCGCGGAGCTGCGAGACGATGCCCGCCACCGTCACCACGTCATCGCGGCGGGCTCGCTGCACCGACGCCGCCGGCCGCGCATAGCGCTGCAGCTCCTTGGCGTACTGGTGGAGGGGATGGCCCGAGACGTAGAACCCGATGGCCTCCTTCTCCATGGCCAGGCGCTCCTTCTCCGGCCACTCCTCGAAGGCGACGTACTCCGGCTTGCCGACCGAGGCTGCCGGGCCCGGCTTCCCCGCGTCCTCGAGCAGCCCGAAGAGAGATGACTGCCCCACCGCCCGGTCCCGCTGGGCGGACGCGCCGCGCTCGAGCGCCTTCTCCACCGACTCGAAGAGCTGCCGCCGCGGCCGCCCCTCGAAGTCGAAGGCGCCCGCCTTCACCAGCGCCTCGATGACCTTCCGGTTCACCCGGCGGCTGTCCACGCGCTCGGAGAAGTCGAACAGGTCCCGGAAGGGGCCCCCCTTCCGCGCCTCGAGGATGGCGTCGATGGCGCTCTCGCCCACGCCCTTGATGGCGCCGAGGCCGAAGCGGATCTTTCCCTCCACCGCACCGAAGGCCAGCTCGGACACGTTCACGTCCGGCGGAAGCACCTCGTAGCCCTGCCCCCGAGCCTCGGCGATGTGGGCCACCACCTTGTCGGTGTTGTCCTTCTCGCTGGTGAGGAGCGCGGCCATGAACTCGACCGGGTAGTGCGCCTTGAGCCACCCGGTCTGGATGGTGATGAGGCCGTAGGCCGCCGAGTGTGACTTGTTGAAGCCGTACTCGGCGAACTTCTCCATCAGGTCGAAGATCTCGCCGGCAACCTTCGGGTCCACGCCGTTCTTCTGGCAGCCCTCGAGGAAGCCCTGGCGCTCGGAGGCCATCACCTCCGCCTTCTTCTTCCCCATTGCGCGGCGGAGCAGATCGGCGCGCCCGAGCGAGTATCCGCCCAGCACCTGGCTGATCTGCATCACCTGCTCCTGGTAGACGATGACGCCGTAGGTGTCCTTGAGCGCCGGCTCGAGCAACGGGTGCGGGTAGCTCACCGGCTCCCGCCCGTGCTTGCGGTTGATGAAGACGTCCACCATGCCCGAGTCCAGCGGGCCCGGCCGGTAGAGAGCGCCGGCGGCGATGACGTCCTCGAAGCACGAGGGCTTGAGCTTCATCACCATCTCGGTGAAGCCGCTCGATTCCATCTGGAAGACCCCCGCGGTGTCCCCGCGGGAGATGAGCTCGTAGGTCGCCGGGTCGCCGACGGGGATCTGGTGCGCCTGGATCCGCTGCTCGGGCGGGCGGCCCCGGTTGACCAGGTCCAGCGCGTTCTGGATGACGGTGAGCGTGGTGAGGCCGAGGAAGTCGAACTTCACCAGGCCCGCGGCTTCCACCTCGTCCTTGGCGAACTGGGTGATGAGCGCGCTCTCGCCGGGCCGCTGGTACACGGGGACGAACTCCCACAGCGGCTTGTCGGCGATCACCACGCCGGCGGCGTGCATCCCCGCCTGGCGGTGCAGCCCCTCGAGCGCCATGGAGATGGTGAGCACCTCCCTGGACGTCACCTCGCGTCCGCCCTCGAGCGTGCCGAGCACGGTGGGTGCGTCGATCATCTCCTTGAGGCGCGGCTCCATCTCGATCGCGTCCTTCAAGGTGATGTTGAGGACCTCGGGGACCAGCTTCGCCAGCCGATCTCCCTCGGAGAATGGCAGGCCGAACACCCGGGCCACGTCCCGGAGCACGCTCTTCGCCTTCAGCGAGCCGAAGGTGATGATCTGCCCCACGTTGTCCTGGCCGTACTTGCCCGAGACGTAGGTGATGACCTCGTCGCGCCGGTCCTGGCAGAAGTCGATGTCGAAGTCCGGCATCGACACCCGCTCGGGGTTGAGGAACCGCTCGAACAGGAGGTTGTAGGGAATGGGATCCAGGTCGGTGATGCGCAGCGCGTACGCCACCAGGCTGCCCGCGCCCGACCCGCGGCCCGGCCCCACCGGGATGCCGTGCTTCTTGGCCCAGTTGATGAAGTCCTGGACGATGAGGAAGTAGCTGCTGAAGCCCATCGAGGAGATCACCGCCAGCTCGGTGCCGAGGCGGTGCAGGTACGTCTCCCGGTCGACCTTGTAGGGGAGCTCCTTGAACCGCGCCTCGAGACCGGTGGTGGCCAGCTCGGCCATGTACGAGTCCGGGGTGTGGCCCTCGGGGACCCGGAAGCTCGGCAGCATCGGCTTGCCCAGCGTCAGCTCGAGCGTGCACTGCTCGGCGATGCGCATCGTGTTGTGCACCGCCTCCGGCACGTCCGAGAAGTAGGCCAGCATCTCCTCGGGGCTGGTGACGTAGAGCTGGTCGGTGCTGTGGCGCATCCGCTTGCTGTCGGCCAGCGTCTTGCCGCTGGCGATGGCCATGAGGAGCTCGTGCGCGGCGGCGTCCTCGCGCTGGATGTAGTGCGCGTCGGCGGTGGCGACGAGCGGCAGGTCCACGTCGCGGGAGAGCTGCTTGAGGTTGGCGTTGGCCTTCTCCTGCTCCGGCAGCCCGTTGGACTGGATCTCGAGGAAGAAATGGCCCGGGGCGAAGATGTCCTTGTACTCGCGCGCCGCGTTCCGGGCGCCGTCCATGTCGCCCCGGTAGCAGGCCGAGGTCACCTCGCCGCCGAGGCAGGCGGTGAGCCCGAAGAGCCCTCCGCTGTGCTCCCTGAGCAGCTGCTTGTCGATGCGCGGGTGGTAGTAGAACCCGTCGAGGTAGGCCTTGCTGGAGAGCATCCGGAGGTTGGCGTAGCCCTCCTCGTTCTTGGCGAGGAGGATGAGGTGGTTGGCCACCTTCTCCGTCCGGTCGGTGCGGCCCTTGCTCCCGGCGACGTACGCCTCGAGGCCGAGGATGGGCTTGATGCCCGCGTCCCTGGCCTTCTTGTAGAAGTCGATGGCGCCGAACATGTTGCCGTGATCGGTCACGGCCACGGCCGACATCCCCTTGGCCTTGACCGTCTTGATCAGGTCCTTCATCCGGATGGCGCCGTCGAGCAGCGAGTACAGCGTGTGCAAGTGCAGATGGGTGAAGGACATGGATGGGAGCCACCCTTCTACGGCGGCTGGCTGACGGTGTTCTAGCGTCCGTTGCGGGCACTGACCGCCCTGATTTCAAGGACCTTCGCCAGGGCCCTCCCCTGCCACCTCGGCACCCGTGCGCTCAGGGGCTCCGGGGCCCCTCGGCAACGGCAGGCGCGGTCGTCTTCTGGAGCTCGGCCGCCACCCGCTCCATCTGGCGCATCGCCCGGAGGTGGTTCCGTCCGGCGAGCTTGAGGAGGTCCTCCTCGCTCCAGCCGCGCCGGAGCAGCTCGGCGAACAGCGCGGGGTAAGTGGTGATGTCCGCCAGGCCGTCCACCATCGAGAGCTTCCCGTTGTCGAAGAAGTCCGCGCCGATGCCGAGGTGGTCCACGCCGGCGACGGTGCGAAGATGATCGAGCACGTCGGCCACGCTGGCCACCGAGCCGCCCGGCCGCGGGTGTGCGTTCTCCCAGGCGGCCTGCTCCTTGTCCGCCTCGGCATCGGTGGCCACCCGTGCGCGGATCGCCCGCCGGGCCTCCTTCTTCTGCGCCTGCCACTCGGCGTTCTTCACCGCGAACTCGCGGATGAAGCTCACGTGCACCACGCCGCCGTTCTTGGCCAGGAGGCGGAGCACGTCGTCCGGGACGTTGCGCGCGTGCGGCACCACCGCGTACGCGTCGGAGTGAGAGAAGATGACCGGCGCCTTCGAGACCCGCAGGGCGTCGCGCATCACGTCGGCGCTCACGTGCGAGAGGTCGACGAAGATGCCGGTGCGGTTGAGCTCCTGGACCAGCAGCTCACCGTGCTTGCTCAACCCGTCAAGCCTGGGCGTGTCGGTGGCCGAATCGGCCCACTCCACGTTCTTCCAGTGGGTGAGCGTCAGGTAGCGCGCGCCCAGCCGGTGGAACATGCGCACCACCGCCGGGGAGCTCTCCACCATGTGCCCCCCCTCCACGCCGAACAGCGAGGCGATCTTCCCGGCGCGGCTGATGCGCTCGATGTCGTCGGCCGTCCGGGCGAGCTCCAGCTCCGGGCGGCTCTCGATGGCCCGCAGCGCCACGTCGAACACCCGGAGGGCCTCGTGCAGCGCGCTCCGGGTGAGCTGGGTGTCCGAGTCGACGTAGATGCTCCAGTACTGCGCGCCGACGCGGCCCTCTCGCAGCCGCGGGATGTCCGCGGGCAGGTCGGGTTGCCTGACGCCGAGATCCGTCTTCCCGAGGTCACCGCCGGTCTTCGAGATCAGGGCGTAGGGAAGGTCGTTGTGGGTATCGATCAGCGGCGCCCGCTGGAGGATCGAGCGGGCGCGGTCGAGGAGCTTCGGGTCGGCCGCGCGGGCGGGCGCGGCCAGCAGGAGGAGCAGGAGTCCGGCGCGAACGGCGGAGGGGAGGGTCGTTCTCGTGGGCATTCGGGCCGGCACGATGCCACGCCCCGCCCGCCGCCGTGCATCAACTCGACGGGTGCCAGGCCCACTCTCTCGACGCCGGCTTCCCCTGCCGGGTCCCCTCGATGCGGGCGTGAAGGGTCTGGCCATCGCGCCAGTACAGGATCCGACGGGGGAATGCGTGCTCCGGGTTCTCGAACACGATGCAGCCGGGCCCCTGCGCCATGCGCCGGAAGTCGGTGGCCGGTCGGCCTTCGGGCATGGCCCGGTAGACCGGGCCGTCTCCGTCCTGCTCGATGCGGAGGAACTCGAACCCGGTGGCCTTCCCGCCCGCGGTGTCGCGGTGCATGCCGAGCATCAGCCCGCCCGCCGGCGCGAGCCAGACCTCCTCGTTGAGCGTGCCGCGGTCATCCCCCGACCACGCGCCGCCGAGCCAGCCGAGCTGGGAGATGCCGGGCGAGGTCGGTCCGACGGGGGGGCACTCCGGGGCGGCGGACAGCAGGAGCAGCGTGACGAGCATCATGGGTTCCCTCCGGGATGGGTCGACCGCGCCATCCTGCTGCGACGCCCCGGGGCTGTCTTGGACGGTTCCGACAGTCCTCGAAGCTCCTGCCGCTCTACCTGGGCATCGTCGGCGGGTGGCGAGCGCCGGCGTTGGCCGCCCCGTCCGGCATCATCCGGACCTGCGCATCGGGAGAAAGGCGCTCGCGAGCGGTCCGAGCGCCTCGAGGAGCGCGGCCGGAGGCAGGCCTGCGTGGCGCCGGAACTCGCGGTTCAGGTGCGGCTGGTCGAAGTATCCGAGCGCGGCGGCGAGCCGGGCCCAGCTCGGCTCGGAGGGCCGCAGCAGCAGGGCCGCCTGCACCCGGAGCACCGCGGCGAGCGTCCTCGGCGGAAGCCCCACTTCCCGGAGAAAGGTGCGCTCGAGCCACCGCTCCGAGGCCCCGGTGGCCTCGCGCAGCGCGCGGATGGTGAGCCGACCGCGGGCAGCGCGGAGGGTGGCCAGCGCCCCTTCGAGCCGCTCGGTGCGGTGCACGCCGGCGAGCCGCCGGCGCACGAAGCGCTTGAGGACCGAGCGCCGTGCGAGCGCGCCCGTCACGTGCTCCAGCTGGTCGACGAGGCTCCTCGCCTCCGGGCCGAAGGCATCCTCCAGCGACGCCCACCCGTCGGTGAGCGCGCCGGCCTGCGCGCGCAGCAGCGCTCCCAGTGCTCCGGGCCTGAACCGCACCGCCACCGTCCGGAAGGGTTCGCACGGCGAGACGCGCAGGGCACGGCTGCGCTGCCCGACGAGCAAGGCCCGCGGCTGCGCCCGGAGCGCGGCGCCATCGTCGGCGGCGAGCATGGTCCCCCCGAGCTGCACCACGAGCTCGGGGCAGCCGTCGGGCACGATGCGCTCGACTCCTCCGGCGGGGCCTTCCGCCTCCCAGAAGCACTCCACCGCCCACTGCAGATCCAGGGGCGGTGGACGTTCCTCGTAGCGGAAGTCGCTCACCGGCCGCCCTGACGCCCGAGGGTGTGGAGGTCGCTCATCTCCAGCAGGTGCGTCGGCGGCCGCTCGCGCGCGGCGCGGATCATCGCCCGCCCGAGCTCCTCGGTGGTGATGACCATCGACGGGGCGAGCGCCTGGATGACCGGGGCGACCGGTCCGAACACCGCGTAGGCGATGCGCGTCCAGCGCGTCCTCGAGACCTCGCCATGCACCGGCCGGAGCATGGCGAGGCGGACCATGTACGCCGCGGGGAAGAGCCCCAGCAGCTCCGTCTCGGTACGGCCCTTCACCTGCGCCCACATCGACCGGCCGCCCGTGCCGGCCCCCGAGACGTAGAGGAAGGCCATCCGGGGATTGACCCGGGCGAGGACCCGCGCCCAGGCGAGCGTCAGGTCGTGGGTGAGCCGGGTGTAGTCGGCCTCGCTCATCCCCGCGGAGGAGACTCCGAGGCAGAAGAAGCAGGCGTCGTACCCCCGCAGCTCCGCCTCGGGCACGCCGACGTCGAAGAGGTCCTTGCGGATGAGCTCCCGCAGCTTCGGGTGGACCTTCCCGGTGGAGCTCCGGGCGATGGAGAGCACTGACTCGACGCCGTCGTCGCGCAGGCACTCGCCCAGGGCGGCCTGCCCCACCATCCCGGTCGCTCCGAAGAGGATGACCTTCATGAGGGCACTCAAGCGCGGAACGGCGCCGGGGGCCAGCGGCCCTCAGCCCTCGAGCAGCGTTTCGATGGCCAGCTCGGCGTCCCGGAGCGGCTCGACGCTGCGCCGCACCCGGGCGAGGAGCAGTGCACCTTCGATGAGCGCGAGCACCGTCCGGGCGAGCCGCTCGGGTCCCGCGATGCGCGGCCGTTCCTTCCGGATCCGCTCGGCGAGCACCACCGTCCATCGCTCGAACACCTCGGCGCAGGCGGTGGCCAGCCCGGGCGCCTCGTCCGAGGCCTCGAGCGCAGTGGTTGCCACCGGGCACCCCAGCGCGAACTCGGACGCCTCGAGCTGCCTGGCGAACATCCGGGCCACCGACTGGAGCCCGCTCCGGACGTCCGGCTTGCCGTCCAGCTTGGCCTGGAGCGCGGCGCCGAGCTGCTCGCCCAGCCGCCGCACCGCCTCGGCCGCCATCTGCTCCTTTCCCTCGGGGAAGTGGAAGTAGAGCGAGCCGCGCGGCGCGCCGGCCTCGGTGAGCACCTGGGCCAGGCCGGTGGCGTGGTAGCCCTGCCGGGCCAGGAGCCGCGCCGTGACGTCCACCATGCGTTCCCGGGTGTCCACGTGGGGGGCCTCCTTGACCTCGCTAGACCGATCGGTCTAGTGACTGGACCGACTGGTCTACTGAGTAGCACGGAGGTGCCCGGTGCGTCCCATCGAGTTCGTGTTCGAGGCCGACGATGGCCGCCCGCTCGGCGGGACGGCGCTCGAGCCGGCGCGGGTCCAGGGAGCGGTGGTGATCGCCAGCGCCACCGGCGTCCCCCGGCGAATCTACGCCGGCCTCGCTCGCCACCTCGCGGACGCAGGCCTGGCGGTCCTGACGTTCGACTACCGCGGGATCGGCGACTCGCGCCGCGGACCGCTCCGCCGGGAATCGGCGCGGATGCAGGACTGGGGGCGACTGGACCTCGAGGGCGCCCTCGCCTGGATGCGGCAGCAGCACCCGCGCGTGCCGCAGCTCGTCCTCGGCCACAGCGCGGGCGGTCAGCTGGTGGGGCTCGCGCCCTCCGCCCGGAATCTGTCCGGCGCGGCGCTGGTCGGCTCGCAGCTGGGCTGGGCCGGTCACTGGCCGTGGCCCTGGCGTGGACTGATGTGGGCGGCGTGGCACGCCCTCATCCCCGGCATCACCTCGGTGGCGGGGTTCCTCCCGATGCGCGCCCTCGGACAGGGCGAGGACCTCCCGGCCGGGGTGGCCCGCGAGTGGGCGCGCTGGGGCCGCCGCCGGCACTACCTCTTCGACGACCTCGGCGCCGGGGCGCGCGCCGCCTACGCAGCCCTGCGCTTCCCGGTGCGGGCGCTCCACATCGCCGACGACCTCTATGCCCCGCGGAGCGGGGTGGAGGCGCTGGTCGCGTTCTACGGAGGCGCGCGCGAGGTCCACACGGTGCGCCCGGAGGAGGTCGGCGAGCGGCGCATCGGGCACTTCGGCTGGGTGCGCCCGCCCTGCGAGCGGGGCATCTGGGCGCCCATCCGCGACTGGTTCCTCGGCCGGCTCGAGCCCGGCCGCCGGAGCCGCTCTGCCTAGCCCGCGTCCTGCGCGCGGTGGAAGCGCGTCTGCATCACCAGGGCCGTCCGGGTGCGCGACACGCCGGGGAGCGCAGCGATCGCTGCCCGCACCCGGTCGATGGCGGCGACATCCGGCGCCTGCACCTGGAGGATGAGGTCGGTCTCGCCGCTCACCGCGTCGCAGACCCGCACCTCGGGGAACGCCTCCAGCGCGGCCGCCAGGGCGTCCTGCCCCGGCCCGCTGGCGCAGACCAGGAGATAGGCGTGGACGTCGGTGGTCCGGTTGCCGCGGCGGATCGTGTAGCCGGCGATGTGGCCCATCCGCTCGAGCCGCTCGATGCGCTCCTGGATCGCGCTCCGGGAGCGGCCCACCCGCCGCGCCAGCCGCGCGTGCGACATGCGTCCGTCCATCTCCAGCAACGCCAGCAGCTGGAGATCCAGCGGGTCGAGCACGCGAGCGGTGATGTCCGGCTGCATCGGCGTCCCTCTCGTGTCTAACGCTCCGGCGCGGCAGCGCTTCCCGCGCTCCCGACACCCGGCACAGTGCCGGTCCGCGGTCGAATCTGCGCAACAGAGGACCTTCTCCTCCGGTCCTCCCGGTCGAGGGGAGCGGTGGCATCGGCCCGTCCGGTCGTGCGCCGGGAGGCCCTGCGGTCACGCGGCGACCAGGTGCCCTCCCGGCGCCGCCGACCGCTCAGAGCGCGGTGAAGGGCGCCCCCTGCGACACGTAGATGAAGTCGTACTCGGTGGTCCACGTCCTTCCCCCGTCCGCCGTCCCCTGGCTCAGCTGCCGCACCCGGTGCCCCGGAAGTGGGCTGAAGGTCAGCCGCCGCTCGTAGGGCTTTCCATCCGGCTGCGGCTGGTCCGAGTGGTAGACCATCACCCCCTCCTCGAGCTGCCCGGTGAAGAAGATCGGCGTCGCGCTCGAGTCCACCCAGGACTGTTCCCAGCGCTTCCGGGCGGGGTTCCAGGTGTTCCAGCTCTTGCCCTCGCCCGTGCCCTTCCAGTTCTCCAGCACCACGCAGTCGCCGAGGATGCGCTCGATGCGGCTCTGCCCCACGCGGTTCCCGCTCCGGTCGTAGACGTCCCAGCTGCCGAGCCAGAAATCGAGCTGCCGCCACGGGGCGCCGGGCTGGACACATGGCGCTGCGAGCGCGGCGAACCTCGCCGCGAGCTCCTGGAAGCGCGCATCGCCGGCCACCGCCGGGTCGGCGTTCACCGCGGGCAGGCCTGGCGGGGGGCCGAAGCCCTCCGCCGCCAGAGGTCGGAGCAGGGCCAGCGCGGCGTCCTTCTCCCCCAGATGCGCGTGCGCCAGCGCGCGCTGGTACTGCATCAGGGCCGGGGCGAATCCGAGCTGCTCGGCGCGCTGGAGCGCCGGAAGCGCCTCGCGCGCCTGACCGGCCTCGCGCAGGGAGCGCCCCAGGCGGGCCCAGCTGGAGGCCTGCTCCGGATGCGCCTGCACCACCACGCGGTAGAGGCGTGCCGCGTGGTCCCAGTCCCCCGCGGCGAACGCCTGGTTGGCGGCGGCGAGCGCGTCCGGAGCAGCCGCCGGGGCGGCGAGCAGCGTGAGCAGCAGTCCGGTGAGGACCATCGGGGCCACCTCCAGTGGGTGGCTGGAGAGTCGAGCACCACCCGGGAGGCCCGGGGAGCGTCAGGCAGCGGAGAGGGTCGGTCCGCCCGGGAGCTGCCGGGCGCTCCCCACCGTGCGTAGCGACTCGGCGAGCAGGGCCACCCGCTCCGGCCGCGGGCGGTACACCGTCCACCGGCCGCGGCGCTCGGTCTCGACCAGGTTTGCTTCCTTGAGGATGCGGAGGTGGTGCGAGACCAGCGCGTGCGGCAGACCCACCAGCAGCTCGAGGTCCGACAGACAGAGCCCTCGCTCTCCCGAGCGGACCGGTCCGGTGCGTGGACCTTCCCATCCGAGCAGGAGCTCCAGCATCCGGAGCCGGGTGGGCTCGGCCACCGCCTTCAACGCGCTCAACAGTTCTGTCACACCCATGTCGCTTCTCCGGCCAACAGAGGAACGATGAACCGGGGCAACGATTGCCTCGCACGTCGTCCGGGTTCAGTTTCCAGTCCAACAACGGCCTGGTCAGGACGCAGATTCCCTCGCTCGCCACGGCTTCGTGGACGGTGGCCAGGATGCCCCGGTGCGTGCCCCGGGTCAGGATTGCGCCTGAACCAGCTGGCCCGGTGGTCTGTCTGCACCAGGCACCCTGCAGGCACGGAACGGCACTTCGCCGTCCGGTTGCAGCGAGGCGGCTCCGCGGTGCCGTGAGGAGCACGCAACGCGGCGTCAACCTCCATTGTCACAGAGACGAGGGGGAACGATCGAACGGCACCCAAGCATGTCCTGCACCGACGTTCCGCAGCTCCTCTCGCAGATCGCTGCTCTCGCTGTCCGCGCCCATGACCGCACCGAGTTCCGGAGCGGGACCCTGGCGCTGCTTCAGACCCTGATTCCCTTCGACGTCGCCTTCTTCCAGAGCGGCGCCTCCACCGCCGGACCCGAGCCGGTCACCTGGGGCCTTCCGCCACTGACCGAGCGGCTCCTCGCGCGGAAGGCGGACACCATCTGGAGCGAGCTCGCGGGGATCCGGGCGGCCGCTCTCGGGGCGGGTGGCGTCGTGGAGGCCTCTGGTCTGATCAGCACCGACTCGGAGCTCGGGCGCATGTGGCGATCCGAGCGCCCGGTCAATCACCTCTGCGTCGGTGCGCTGGAGGAGGGGCGGACGGCGCTGGTGATGGGCCGGGCCAGCGAGCCCTTCGTCCGCCGGGAGCTGGAGCTGCTCCGGCTCTCGCTGGCGGTGCTCGGCCTCGGAGACCGGCGCGCCAGCGAGGTCCAGGAGGCGCTCGGGGCCCGGCTCACCCCGCGGGAGCAGGAGATCTTCGACTTCGTCAGCCGCGGCTACAACAACCGGGAGATTGCCTCGGTGCTGGGGACGTCCCCCTTCACGGTCCGGAACCAACTCTGCCGGCTCTTCCGCAAGGTGGGGGTGAGCGGGCGCTCCGAGCTGGTGGGGCTCGCGGCGACTGCCACCCGCCGCGCGCGCACCGGATAGCCCGACCTTCCTGGCACCGACCTCCAGGGGAGAAGCGCTCCCCTGGAGGCAAGCGCCTCTCCCGCTACTTCAGGCTCGGGTACGGCTGGTTGAAGAAGCACACCCCCGACGCGCCCAGGTAGTCCGCGATCGGAGCCGTCCAGGGGTCGGTCTTGCAGCTCTGGTCGAAGACGCTGAAGATCCCCGAGCTGAACGGCTGCTTGAACGGGTCGCAGTCCGCGTCGCTCTCGCAGCCCACCGCCGGCGAGAGCGCCTGGACCTGGTAGTCCGCGGTGCAGGTGCCCGCGGTGACGGTGACGTTCGCCTTGAACTCCGCCCCCTGGTAGGTCGGTCCGGCGAGCCACTCCATGTCGTGCGGGGCATACGAGAGCAGGCTCGCTCCGCTGCCGGAGGTCATGGTGCTGATGCTCGCCACCTGGCAGCTGTTGCTCTGGTCCACCTGCGCCGAGGTGAACTCGCCCTGGCCGATGACCCCCGGCGGCGTCGGCGCGGGCAGGTCGGGGTAGGGCATGCTCAGCGCCGCGTGGACCACGATCTGACTGCTGGCGATGGTGTCGAAGATCCACAGGTCGCTGGTCTCGGTGGGCGTGGCCGTGTCGCACCCCGGGGCGGCCGGTCCGGCGCGGACGAAGCGCAGCACGTACCCTCCTTGCGCAGGGGGGAGCGTCTGGCAGTCGGCCGGTGCGGGGGAAGGGCAGCCGGAGAGGAGCAGCAGCGCTCCGAGCATGCATCCGGTCGTCACGAGTTCGCTCTTCATGGTGCGTCGAGTCCTCATGGTGGTCGGGTCCATGGCTAGAAGGTGATCCGGATGCTGAAGCGGAACTGCCTGACCGGTTGATAGGCGGTCGCCTTGCCCCAGGTGAGGTTGGTCACCGTCGAGGTGAGCACGCCGTTCTGGTTGGGGAGGCCGACGCGGATGGCGGCGCCGGTTGCCGAGTTGGGATCTACCTTGGGCAGAGGGAGTGAGCCGTTGCCCGTGCCGCAGGTCGACGCGGCGGCGCCGGTGCAGAGCCCACCGTACTGGTTGGGAACGGTGCCTTGCGTCGCTCCGAGGATGGGGCTCACCTGGCCGGCGGTGTAGTTCTCGTCCACCGAGAGGGGCCGCTGCGAGTTGAAGAGGTTGAACCCCTCCACCGCGGCGGTGAGCACCGAGTCCTTGCCCATCCGGAAGTTGACTCCGACCTTGGCGTCGAACGAGGTGACCCAGGGGAGCCGACCGGCGCTGCCGCGGGTGATGATGAACGACTGCCCCGCGCCGTAGATGGGATGTGCGCCCAGGGCGTTGATCGGCGGTCCCGAGTTGCCGTTGAAGGACAGGCCGACGTTCATGCTGAACACCGGGTTGAAGACGAACTCCTTGGCCACGAACGCCTTCACCGAGTGGGTGATGTCACCGCTCAGCGGGCCGGTCTGGTTGAGGAGCAGGGTCCTCAGGTCGAAGGTGGAGTTGATGTTCGGGTCGAGCTGCGGGGCGCCGAGCGCGCCGCTGCCCTGGGTGTTGAAGAGCCCGTCGTAGTTTCCCGTCAGCTTGGACCAGGTGTAGCTCGCCTGCGCCAGCCACAGATCGGCGAAGGTCTTGGTGAACTGCACCGTGACCGCCTGGTACGTCCGCTGGGCAGTGGGAAAGGCGTTGCCGATCCCGCTTCCGGGGTTGCCGATGAAGTAGGTCTGGCCGTCGTTGTTGGACATGTCCTCCACCGTCCGCACGAGGTTGCGGTAGGTGTAGGTGACGCCGAGCCGCGCGTTGGGGATGACCTCGTACTCGGCCCCGGCGACGATCTCGTCGTTGGACGGGGACTTCAGCGCCGGGTCCACGTACGAGGGGTAGGGCGGTCCGGTGACGTTCCACTGGCGGTTCGGCACCTCGGTGAAGCCGTTGATCAGCGCGGAGCCGCCGTTCAGGGTGTTCGCGTCGCAGCCCTGGCGTCCGACGACCAGCGGATTGCAGACGTGAACTGCCGACGCCGCGGGCTGAGAGCTGCTCAGCGCGCGGTCGGAGATGTCGAGCGGGATGTACTCGTAGTAGCGGCCGTAGTTGACGAAGATCTTCGAGCGGCCCTGCTGGGTGGGATCCCACACCACGCCGACGCGCGGGCTGAGCTGGTCACCGAGCGAGATGCGGGTCAGCCCGTCCTGCCCCTGCAGGGTCAGGCCGTCCCAGCGCACGCCGATGTTCAGGGTGACCTTGTCCGCGATGCTCCAGCTGTCCTGGACGAACCCCCCGACGATGGTCGACTTGGTCGCGGTCTGCACCCGCGGCGTGTCGCTGATGGTGTCCACCCCGGTGAGATAGGTGAAGCGCCGGTAGTCGTAGACCGAGCCCGGAGGCCCGCCGAGATCGAGGCCGCTCCGGTACACCGCCCCACCGCTGTACGTCTCGTCGTGGGTGTAGTTGTTGATCTGTCCGTCGAAGCCGGCCTTGAGCACGTGGTGGCCGAGCCAGGTGGCCAGGTAGGTCACCACCACCCGCGCCTGGTAGCTGTTGAAGTCCAGCGTCTCGAGGAGACCGCCGGGGCCACCGGTGAAGTAGCGCACCACGTTGCAGGAGGCGCCGGCCTCGCTGCAGGCCTGGGTCACCGAGGCGGGGACCGAGGTGTCGAGCTGGTACACCGGCGTGGGCACGCCGGCGGGCGAGCGGACCTGCGGCACACCCGCCAGGACGGCCGGGTTGTTGATGTCGTCGAGCGTGCTGCCGTCGGCGGGCAGGAACGAATCGCGCTGGAGGTGGACGCCGAGCTTCACGTCGAGCAGCAGCCGCTTGTCGAGGAACGAGCTGTTCAGCTCGGCGGCGATGTCCATCGCGTTGAAGCTCGATTCGGTCGCCCCGGAGTTGTAGGTGCCGAGGGTGAGGAGCGTCGCGTTGAACGGCGTGCGGTTGGTGGAGCGGTTCCGGATGGTCACCTCGCCCGGGCCGCCCCCCTTGGTGGGCGTGCCGGTCACGGTCAGGCTCACCCGGTGGTCGGAGCTGATGAGGTAGGTGAGCTTCCCGATGTAGTTGATGCTCTGCTCGTCGCCGAAGCGGCGCTGCTCCGAGTTGGCGATTGGCTCCAGCACCCCGTTGAAGAGCCGGTTGAACGAGCGGCTGTAGATGTAGCGCTGCGCGGAGAACTGGATGCCGGCGAAGAACCACAGCTTGTCCTTGATGATGTAGC
The DNA here is from genome assembly GCA_017881345.1 of Myxococcaceae bacterium. GTDB lineage: Bacteria > Myxococcota > Myxococcia > Myxococcales > Myxococcaceae > RPRB01. Next base: position 31,554 of record JADGQZ010000013.1, read on the forward strand.
CGCCGACGGTGGCCCCGAAGTCACCGAAGTTCCCGAGGTCCCGCTTGCCCTGGATGATCGGCGTCGCGCCCTGCACGGTGTTGGCCGGTCCGGTCAGGCCCCCCGGGGTGTAGGTGCCCCAGACAGATCCGTGGAACTCGTTGCCGCCCGACTTGGTGATCGCGCTGATCGCCCCGCCGCTGGTCCGGCCGTACTCGGGCATGTACCCGCCGGTCACCACGTTCACCTCGTCCATGAACTCGGAGGTGAGGGGCGTGCCGAGCGTGCCGAAGCCGGGGTTGTTCACCGCGATCCCGTCGATGAGGTACAGGTTCTCGGGCGAGGTCGCCCCGTTGATCCCCACGCCGTAGAAGTCCGCGTTGGCCTGCGGTGCCACGATGGCCAGGGAGTCGAACGACCGGTTCGCCCCGCCCAGACCTCCGGGTCGTGACACGGCCAGGTTCCGGACGAAGTCCTGGTTGATGCTGGTGCCGGTGGCGCTCGAGCCGATGTCGATGGTCGGTGGAGTCCCGATGACGGTCACCGTCTCGCTGCCGGCGGTCTCGGGCAGCAGCTCGACGTTGAGGCGCAGGGTCCGGTCCGCCGCGACCTCGATCCCCGCGCGGGCGAATGGACGGTACGACTCCTTCTCGAATCGCAGGGTGTACGTCCCTGGTGGCAGCTGCGGGACCCGGTAGAGACCGGTGGCGTCGGTCACCACCACCTGCTCGCCCTGCAGAGTCGGCGCGGTGGCGGTGACCACCACGTCGGCGACCGGCGCCTTGGTGGCCGCATCGACCACGTTTCCGGTGAGCACCGAGGTGCTGGCTTGCGCCAGCGCCATGGCAGGGACGAGACCGAGCAGTACCGCGCATGCCCGACCCCATCGTGTCGTTCCCAGTTTGGATCGCTCCAAGAGCACCCCTCCTCAGGACTGGCTGTGGGAGCGGAACTGTCGGACGCGGAGGGGGAACGGGTCTGGATTGCAGCTGAACCACGGCGGCGATGGTGGGAACGCACCATCGGTGTGCGCGGCTCTCCGCTCGCTGCCACGGGCTGCCGCTCGCTGGATTGCGGCCGCCTTGACCTCGCCGACTATCGGGCCCGGACGTCACGCCACCGTGGGCCTCGCCTGCGGCTGCCCTGACCTAGAGAGTGACGGGGACGGCCGAGATGCCCCAGATGTCGCGCGCGTACTGGTGGATGCTCCGGTCCGAGCTGAAGCGTCCCACCCGTGCAACGTTGAGCAGCGCACGTCGCGACCAGCCATCCGGGTCGCCGGCGTAGGCCCGCGCCACCTCGGACTGCGCGTCGGCGTAGGCCCGGAAGTCGGCGAGGACCAGATAGCGATCCTCCTGCACCAGCGCGTCCACCAGCGGGTGGAAGAGCTCGGGATCCTCGGGAGAGAAGAAGCCGGTGCCGACCAGCTCCAGCACTGCCCGCAGCTCCGGGTCGCGGGCCAGGACCTCGGCTGGCCGGTAGCCGGCGCGCAGCGTCTGCTCGACCTGATCGGCGGTCAGCCCGAAGAGGAAGAAGTTCTCGGGGCCCACCGCGTCCCGGATCTCGATGTTGGCCCCGTCCAGCGTGCCGAGGGTGAGCGCTCCGTTGAGCGCGAACTTCATGTTCCCCGTGCCGGAGGCCTCCTTGCCGGCAGTGGAGATCTGCTCCGAGACGTCCGCCGCGGGGATGATCCTCTCGGCCAGGCTGACCCGGTAGTTGGGGAGGAACACCACCTGGATGCCGGTGTGGCCCGAGTCGGCGTTCACCACCTCGGCGATGCCGTTGATCAGCCGGATGATCAGCTTGGCCAGGAGATATCCCGGCGCGGCCTTGGCCCCGAAGAGGAACACCCGGGGGTGCACCACCGACGCCGGGTTCTCGCGGGCTCGCATCCACAGCGCCACGATGTGCAGCGCATTCAGGAGCTGCCGCTTGTACTCGTGCAGCCGCTTGATCTGCACGTCGAAGATCGCGTCAGGCGAGACCTGCACGCCGCATTCGCGTTCGATGAGCGCAGCGAGTTCCACCTTGTTGGCGCGCTTTACCGCCATGAATTCACGGCGGAAACCGGCATCGTCGGCGAACGGTTCGAGGCCGCGCAGCAGGTCGAGATCGCGGGCCCAGGCTTCGCTGGCGAGGGTGCGGGTGATGAGCGCGGCGAGGCCGGGATTGGCTTTGCGCAGCCAGCGACGCGGAGTGATGCCGTTGGTCTTGTTGTTGAATTTGCCCGGATAGAGCTCGTTGAACTCGGGGAAGAGCGTGCG
>JADGQZ010000117.1 GCA_017881345.1 Myxococcaceae bacterium
GGCGTGGCGGACGACGGGGGGAGAGCGCGTGCGCTCGAGCACCCCCCGACCGGTCCATCAGCCCCGGGATCGTCCCCACCGGTCAGCCCGGGAAGTGGGCCCGACCCGACGGGGACCTGGGATGTATATCAAGGGCTGGCCGCCGGTGCAGTCTCCATCACTGTCGGGTCGCGGTCTGCCTGACAGATGCCCCGGAGTGGGACAGGAACTCCGCCAGCGCCGGGGCCTGTACCGCCCGGGTCGCGCCACAGACCCGGGCCCACTCCTCCATCTTCCGGATCTCGAAGGGGACGGTCGGTGCGATGCGGGCGAGCGGCGCGAGCTCCTGGCCGAGCTGCGCGCCCTCCTGCTCCGAGCACCGGAGCACCAGCGCCGGGATGAACTGCTGCCCGCTCTCCGAGAGGACGGCGGCGAGCTGCTCCTGGTGCTGGATCACCCAGGCGGCGACGCCCGCACGGAGCTCCGGGGTGCGGGCCTGCGTGAAGAGAAGGGAGCCCCGCTCGTGGTTCCGGAGCCGGGTGGTGAGCGCGAGCGCCCGTGCGCGCTCCGCGAGGTCCGGCTGCAGGAATGCTCCCAGGGCGCGGGCGATCGCCGTGCGCGTCGTCCCATCTTCCGCGGCGAGAAGCCTCGCCTCCATGAGGTCGAACGTGGCCCGGTCCCCGGCGCGGCCCGCTGCCCGGACGGCCACGTCCCTCAGGTCCGGAGAGACGGCGTCCGGGTGAATCCGGCCATCCGTGCCGAGCCAGGACCGGCCGAGGGCCGCCGCGCGCGCCAGGACCTGGGGATCTCCTGCGTCGAGCGCCAGGAACCGCACGGCGTCGGAGCGGAGTCCGCTGATCCGGGGAGACTCTCCCGCCCGGGCCACCCAGCCGAGGCGATCCATCAGGGGACGTGCGCTGGCGCGCATGAACGCGCGGAGCTGCGCGTCGTCTTCCGGCGTGGACCAGAACAATCGCGCCCTCGTCAGGAAGCGCAGCGTCGACGCCGGGACCGACGGCTCGGGGTCGCGGATCAGCGTTCCGATCCAGGACATCGCCTCCGACACCGTCATCACGCCGTCGCTCGCACTCGAGAGGATGGCGTCCGCCGCCGAGAGCCGTTCGGCCGGGAGCAACGTTCCCCAGCCGCTCTTCACCAGGGCGGCGAGCCCGGGCCCGGGAAGCACCCAGCGGTAGTAGCCCTGCGCGCCGGCGTTGAGGTGCACCCAGCGGGGACATCGGGCGGCGGGGAGATCGAGGACCGCGTCGTCGGACTCGAGCAGCGTGCACCGCGGTGCCGGCGCGTTCTCCACGCGGATGCACACCGGGACCTTCCACCGGAGCGGAGGAGCGGTCGACCCGAGCGGACGCGCCCTTTCTTGATGAAGGGAGAGCCGGGCGCCGCTCCGGTCGCAGGCGAGCGTCCCGCGCACGCGGGGCACGCCCGGCTGATCGATGAAGCTCAGCATCGCCGGACGCAGGTCCTTCTCGGTGGACAGCGCGGCGACGAGGTCCTCGGTGGTGGCGTTGCCGTCGGCATGTGCCTCGATGTATCGCCGGATGGCCGCCCGGAACGCGTCGCGCCCGAGCAATCCCTGGAACATCGAGAGGACCGCCGCGCCCTTCGGATAGAGCACCGCCACATCCGAGGCGCGGAGATCTCCCTCGGTGCGCATCGGGGTCCGGATGGGCCGCGAGCTCTCGAGCTCGTCGTTGTCCATCGCCCGGAGGACCTCCTGGAGCAGCGCGATGTCCGCCCGCAGCGCCGGGTCCCAGGGCCCGACGATCTCCGTCTCCATCAGCGTGGCGAATGATTCGTTGAGCCAGAGGTCGTCCCAGAACTGCATCGTGACGAGGTCCCCGAACCACTGGTGCGCCATCTCGTGCGCCAGAACGCGCGCGGTATCCCGCCGGTCCTCGGTGGACAGCTCTCCCTTCCTGGAGAGGAGGTATTGCTCGGCGTAGGTGATGAGCCCCGCATTCTCCATCGCGCCGTAGGCGAAGTCCGGCTCGGCCACGTGGTCGAGCTTCTCGTACGGGAAGGCGATGCCGAACCACTGCTCGAGCCGTGGGAGCAGCTCGCCTCCCACCCCGAGCGCATGCGCCAGCTCCGGGCCTCGGCCGCGCGAGGCGACCCCGCGCACCTGGAGCGGGGTTTGTCGCGGTCCCTTCGGTGGAAGGGCGGGCGGGGACACGACGTCGAATGCGCCGACGACGAAGGCAACGAGGTAGCTCGACAGGGGGCGTGTCGTCGCGAAGCGGACCTGGACGAGGCCGCCGGAGACCGGCTGCCGCTGCACCTCGGAGGTATTGGCGAACGCGAGGAGCCCGGCAGGGATGGTGAGCTCCAGATCCCAGGGGATCTTGAAGCCGGGCTCGTCGAAGCACGGGAAGGCGCGCCGGGCGTCGATGGCCTCGAACTGGGTGTAGGCGGCCCATCCGCCGGGCGTCTTCAACCGATACACCCCCACCAGCTGTGCGTTGTAGGGGGCGTCGAACTCGAGGAGCAGCGTCGCCGGTCCGGCGGGCAACTTGCTGCCGGTGCTGACCCGGGCGGCACCCCGGGTGTCGTCGCTCTCGATGCGCACCGGAAGGTCCTGACCGGCCGTCCTCAGCTTGCCGCCACGGAAGTGGAGCCCGCGCGCGGAGACCCAGAGGTCGTCCCGGGGCGCGTCGACGAGCAGCGAGATCTCGACCTGCCCGCTGAATGACTCACGGTCAGGGACCAAGGTGAGCGCGACCCGCTGCCGCGTCGGTCGCACGCCCGCCGGGAGCCGGAAGATCGGCAGGTCCGCCGCCGATGGCGTGCCTGCATCCACGGCTGTCACCCCCTGTCGGGTGGCGGGCGGGGGGGAGACGGGCCTCGCGGGCGCCTGGGCGAGGAGGGCCAGGGCGGCGGACCAGACCACGATGTCGAGCATGGGGCCCCTTACTGCAGGCGGAGCTCGAACGGGAGCGCCGCCTTGAGACCCGGCTCGAGCAGGAAGAGCGAGGGGACGCCGATCTCCGTGGCGAGACGCTGGAGCGCCTCGGTCTGGGGAGCGGCGGCCGGTGTCCCCTCGAGGCCGAGCGTGGTGAGGACACCGGTCTCGCCCGCGAGCGCGCCGAGCAGGCCCGTGGGGGTGCCATAGGTGACGAGCGCCAGATCCTCACCCTCGGCCACCCCGGCGCGGCGCCGCGCCTCGGCCACCGCCTCGGGGAAGCCCCCGAGCGCGTCCACCAGGCCCCGGGCCTTGGCGTCCTCGCCCGACCAGATGCGCCCGCGTGCCACCGCGTCGACCTGCGCCCGGTCCATCCGCCGGCTGCGCGCGACGTCGTCCACGAACTGTCCGTAGAAGGCGTCGACCCAGCGCTGCGCCGCGGCCTGCTCCGCCGGAGTCCACGGGCGGTAGAGTCCGAGGATCTCCGCGCTCGACCCGCGCTTCAGGGTCTCGACGTTGATCCCCAACTTCTTTCCCAGCCCCTCGAGCGCAGGCTTGATCACGAAGACCCCGATGCTTCCGGTGAGCGTGGTCGGCTCGGCGAGCACCCAGTCGGCGCCCATCGCGGCGTAATAGCCGCCCGACGCCGCGGCATCCCCCATCGTCGCCACGACCGGCTTCCGGGTCCGGGCGCGGAGCACCGCCCGGTACATGATGTCCGAGGCCAGGCCGTCGCCGCCCCCGCTGTCCACCCGGACGACGATGGCCGCGACCCGTGGATCGGACTCGGCGTCGCGCAGCGCCCGCTCGATGGTGTCCGATCCCGCCGACCGCGAGAAGCCGAAGGGATCGCTCCGGCTCGGTCCCCCGGTGATGGTCCCGATGATCGGCACCACGGCGATGCGGCGCGGTTCTCCCCAGCGGCGCTCGGGCGACGGCGGTCGGTACGGCCCGCCCCAGCGGCTGTCCGGGACCAGGGTCGCGGAGGCCCGGTCCAGCTGCGTGGGGTCCACCACCTCGTCGGCGAGCCGCTCGCGCACCGCCACCGCGGGGGGTAGCAGCCCCTCCTCGAGCACCTTCCGGAACTGCGGCGCCGGGATGCCGCGGGACTCGGTCACCAGCGTCTCGTACCGGCGCGACTCGACGTCCAGGAACGCGTCCAGCGACTCGCGCTGCTCGCGGCTCATGCTCGCCCGGGTCAGCTGGTCGGGCGCGTTCTTGTAGACGCCCACCCGGGCGACGTCCCACTGGATGCCGAGCTTCTGCATCGTGTCCCCGAGGAAGATGACGTTCGCCGCGAGGCCGTTGATGTCGAGGAACGACTGGGGGGCGACCCAGATCCGGTCGGCGCCGGTGGCGAGCAGATACTCCTTGTCCCCGCCGGAGAGGAGCATCGCCGCGACGCGCTTGCCGGACCGGCGGAGGAGGACGAGCTCGTCCCGCAGCTCCTCCGCCTCCGCCAGGCCGATGGGGAGCCGCTCGATCTTCACCACCACGCCGGCGAGGGCCCGGTCCTGCCGCGCGGCCCGGAGCCTGCGGAGGAGCTTCACGTAGGGCTCCTCTTCGCGAATGCCGAGCAGCCCGAGCGCCGAGCTGCCGCCCGAGAGCGCGGTGGCGAGGTCGATCTCCCCCACGTACCCGCCGAACAGCTCCAGGCTCCGGTACCGGGCCGCCGAGAGCCGGGCGGTGATGAGGTTGTCCGTCCCGTTCGGCCCTCCGCCGAGGGGGTAGCCGAGGCCGAAGTGCGCAGTGTTCAGGGTGAGCGACACCTGCCAGAACCAGGGGTCATTGGGCTCGCGCCAGCTCTTGGTGACCGAGGAGCCAATCACCACTCCCCGCACCGGCTCGAGCTGCACCACCGCCCCGACCCGGCTCTGGTCGAGCGTGCTGAACCCGGGGAATTGCCAGTTCGCGCCCAGGGTGAGCCACTCGCCCCAGGGGCGGACGCCGAACGCCAGCTCCCAGGTGCGCGCGCGTGCCTCGTCGCCGATGTCCTTCAGCGCCAGGCCGAGCGCCAGCCACCGGGTCGGGCGACTGGCAAGCCCGAGGTCCCAGGTGTTCGGTCCGGGCACGCCCGCGGCGTCCGGGGTGTAGACGTTGAAGCTGGTCCCGGCGCTGAGCCACTGGCCGCCGACCGAGAAGGTGTACGACGACTTGCGGTACCCGGTGCGGACGGGACCGACGTACGGCCCGCGCACCCAGTCCAGCCCCACGCCGAACCCCACCACGTCGAAGAAGGTGCTGCCGAAGTAGAGGCCGTCGACGATCGAGTCGAGGTTCAGGTTTCGCTGGTGCTGGTAGATGAGCATCGGGCCGCCGATGAACTGGAGCCCGGCGGGGTTCACCTCCGGAGCGGTCACCTCGTCGGCGAGCGCGGCGTTGGTCGGCGGGAGCGTGGGCTGCAGCGTTCCGATGGCGGACGCCTGGGCGTGGGCGAGCGCGGAGAGGAGCACGACGACGAGCGCGGTGGACCGGGTCACACCACCTGCTTCCCCCAGGTCCGGGGGCGCCGGCAGCAACAAAGCGGCGTCCGGCACCCGGGCGGACACTTCTTCATCCGGGCTTCCTTTCTTGCCACGTGGGTCTCCGCCGTTAGGATGGCCGGGCTGCTGCAGGGCGCTACAGGGGAGAACCGCGCGGATTTCCTCGCCTTCTTCCCAGGCAGGCAGGCGTCCGGAGCGAGGCGATGGCACGACAGAACACGGCAGTGAAGGCGCGAGGCAAGGCGCCCCCAGGCGGAACCGGCGAGCTGGACCTCGGTGGAGGCGGGGGGAGCGACACGCCCGCGGCGCTCCACGAGGAGGCCCGCCGGCGCTATCTCAACTACGCCCTGAGCGTCATCACCTCGCGCGCGCTGCCCGACGTGCGCGACGGCCTCAAGCCGGTGCAGCGGCGAATCGTCTACGGGATGTTCGCCGACTTCCGGCTCACGCCGGACGCGAAGTACCAGAAGTGCGCCGAGGTGGTGGGCCAGATCATGGGCCGGTACCACCCGCACGGTGACCAGGCCATCTACGACGCGATGGTCCGGATGGCCCAGGACTTCTCGCTCCGCTACCCGCTGGTGGACGGACACGGCAACTTCGGCTCGCTCGACGGCGACTCCGCCGCCGCGTACCGGTACACCGAGTGCCGGATGACCGAGCTGGCGACGGACCTGGTGCGCGAGATCGCCAGCGAGACCGTCCCTTTCCGGCCCAACTACACCGGAACCCGCACCGAGCCGGTGGTCCTTCCGTCCCAGGCCCCGCAGCTCCTGATGAACGGCACCACCGGGATCGCGGTGGGCATGGCCACCAACATCCCTCCGCACAACGTGGCCGAGCTGTGCGACGCCCTCGCCGCGCTGGTGAAGGACCCGAAGCTCGAGACCAAGGACCTCCTCAAGTTCGTGAAGGGCCCGGACTTCCCCACCGGGGCGCAGGTGCTCAACAGCAAGAAGGAGCTCCGGGAGATCTACGAGACGGGTCAGGGAGGGGTCCGCGTCCGCGGCGAGTGGAAGCTGGAGCAGCTCCCTCGCGGCGGCCAGCAGATCGTCATCACCTCCATTCCCTACGCGGTGAACAAGTCCACCCTGGTGGCCAAGATCGGCGACCTGGTGCGGGAGCGGAAGCTCTCGCCGCTCACCGACGTGCGGGACGAGAGCACCGCCGACGTGCGCATCGTGCTGGAGATCAAGCGCGACGCGGGCCCGGAGATGGTCATGGCGTACCTCTTCAAGCACACGCCGCTCCAGAGCAATTTCAACGTGAACATGACCGCCCTGGTCCCCGGCCAGGACCCGGAGGTCGGCACCCCCGAGCGGCTGGATCTGAAGTCGATGCTCCAGCACTTCCTGGACTTCCGCTTCGAGGTGGTGACCAAGCGGCACGAGTTCGAGCTCGCCCAGGTCAAGAAGCGGCTCCACGTCCTCGAGGGCTTCGAGAAGGTCTACGACGCGCTCGACGAGATGATCCGCATCATCCGCAAGTCCGACGGCAAGCAGGACGCCGCGGCCAAGCTGATGAAGCGCTTCGAGCTGGACGCCGAGCAGGTGGAGGCCATCCTCGAGCTGAAGCTCTACAAGCTCGCCCGGCTGGAGATCCTGGTCATCCAGAAGGAGGCCAAGGAGAAGCGCGCCGAGGCGGCGCGGCTGGCCGGCGTGCTGAAGGACCCCCGGAAGCGCTGGGCCGTGGTCCAGGACGAGCTCGCCCAGGTGAAGGCGAAGTACGCCGATCCGCGGCGGACGAAGCTCGGCGGCGGTGGCGACGACGTCGAGTACTCCGAGGAGGCGTTCATCGCCGACGAGGACGCCCACGTCGTCCTCACCCGCGATGGCTGGGTGAAGCGGGTCCGGGAGATGAAGGACCCGAGCACCACCCGCCTCCGCGAGGGCGACGAGGTCATGGCCGTCCTCGCCGGTTCGCTGAAGGGGAACCTCGTATTCTTCTCCAACTTCGGCTCGGCGTACGTGACGCGGTTCAACGACGTGCCCGCGTCCACGGGTTACGGCGATCCGATCCAGAAGCTCTTCAAGTTCGACGACGGCGAGCGGGTGGTGGGCGGGCTGTCGCTCGATCCGCGCCTGCCGCGTCCGGAGCTCCTCATCGGCGTGAGCCGCCGGGGATACGGGCTCCGGTTCCCGCTGGCGCCGCACACCGAGGCCTCGACCCGGGCGGGCCGTCGCTACGCGCGCCCCGGCGAGGGAGACGAGCTCATCGGCGTCGTCCCGGTGGGCAACCGAGACCTGCTCGCCGTGGTGACCGAGCACGCCCGCGCGCTCGTCACCAGGGCGAACGAGATCAACGAGCTGGCCGGACCCGGCCGCGGCGTGACGGTGATCAAGGTCGAGCCCTCGGACCGGGTGCTGGCCTTCCTCTGCACGGCCGACAAGGAAGCCCGGCTGGAGCTCGAGACGTCCAAGGGCAAGAAGGTCGTCCTCTCCCCCACGAAGTACGAGGTCAGCGCCCGCGGCGGCCGCGGCCGCGAGATGGCCCGGAAGGAGACGGTGAAGCTCCTTCCCGCTCCCCTCCAGTGGACGCCGCTGCCTGAAGAGAAGAAGGAGGAACGCTGACCATGGCGACGGTGAAGAAGGCCACCGTCCGCGGGGGCAGCTACAACGCCAGTGACATCCAGGTCCTCGAGGGTCTGGAGCCGGTCCGGAAACGGCCGGCGATGTACATCGGCGGCACCGACCAGAGCGGATACCACCACCTGCTCTGGGAGATCGTCGACAACAGCGTCGACGAGGTGATCAACGGGTACGCCGACAAGGTCGAGGTCACCCTCCACAAGGACGGGAAGACGGTCACCGTCACCGACGACGGCCGCGGCATCCCGGTCGACGTGCACCCCCGGTACCGGAAGCCTGCGCTGGAGATCATCCTCACCACCCTGCACTCGGGCGGCAAGTTCGAGCAGGGCAATTACCTGCACTCGGGCGGTCTGCACGGCGTGGGAAGCTCGGTGGTCAACGCGCTGAGCAGCAAGCTCGTCGCCGAGGTCAAGCGCGAGTCGAAGCGGTGGGTGCAGACGTTCTCCCGCGGCAAGTCGACGTCGTCGCTCAAGTCCACCGGACCGGCGCGAGGAACGGGGACGGCGATCACCTTCACCCCGGACGTCGACATCTTCGGCGAGAAGGCCCGCTTCGATGCCGCGGAGATCCGCGAGCGGCTGGAGGCGAAGAGCTATCTCCACAAGGGCATGGAGGTGGTCTTCCGTGACGAGACCGCCTCGCCGGCGTCGGAGGTCCGCTACCGGCACGATGGCGGCATCGCCGAGTACCTGGGACGGGTGGTTGCCGAGCGCGGCAAGACCCTGGTCCCGGAGGGCGCCGAGCCGTTCTACGTCTCGCGAGAGGATCCGCGCCTGGAGCTGGCCATCGCCTGGACCGAGGCGACCGACGAGCACGTCCGGAGCTACGTCAACGGCATCCCCACCGCCAACGGCGGCACGCACGAGGCAGGGCTCCGTTCGGGCCTGGTGAAGGCGGTCCGGAACTACATCGAGACCCACGAGCTGACGCCGAAGGGCGTGACGCTCACCGCGGAGGACATCCGCGAGGGCATGGTGGCCATCCTCTCCACCTACGTCGTCGAGCCGCAGTTCCAGGGCCAGACCAAGGGCCGCCTGAACAACCAGGAGATGGCAGGTCTGGTCGACGGGGCGGTGCGCCCGGCCCTGGAGAAGTGGCTCAACGACAACCAGTCGGTCGCCGAATCGGTCGTGGCACGGATCACCCTCGCCGCCCGGGCGCGCGAGGCCAGCCGCGCAGCGTCGCAGGCCGTGAGCCGCAAGGGCGCGGTGAGCCACAAGCTGAATCTCCCCGGGAAGCTGGCGGACTGCGCGTCCACCGATCCGGGCGAGAGCGAGCTGTTCATCGTCGAGGGCGACTCGGCCGGCGGTTCGGCGAAGCAGGGCCGTGACCGGCGCACCCAGGCGATCCTTCCGCTCCGGGGCAAGGTGCTGAACGCGGAGCAGGCGTCGACCGACAAGGTGGCGACCAACAAGGAGCTCCAGGACATCGTCAGCGCGCTCGGCTGTGGCATCGGCGCGGATCTGAACCTCGAGAAGCTCCGCTACGGGCGGGTGTTCCTCTTGATGGACGCCGACAGCGACGGGCACCACATCGCCACCTTGCTGCTGACGTTCTTCTACCGGCACCTTCGCCCGCTCATCCAGAACGGGATCGTGCACATCGCACAGCCGCCGCTCTACCGGATCGACATCGGGAAGGAGACTTACTGGGCCCTGGACGAGGCGGATCGCGACCGCATCATCAAGGAGAAGGTGAAGGGGAACGCGAAGCCCAACGTCATGCGCTTCAAGGGCCTGGGCGAGATGATGCCCGAGGACCTCAAGGCCACCACCCTCGACCCCAGGCGCCGGAACTCGCTCCGGGTGGGCATCGTCAACGAGCTGGAGACCGACCGGGTGATCAACGATCTCCTCGGCAAGGACGTGTCGGCGCGCTTCAAGTTCATCATGGAGCGGGCGCGCGAGGTCGAGGGCGAGGAGCTGGACATCTGAGCGGCGAGCTGCTCGCCTTCATCGGCCTCGACGCGCCCGAGTACGCGCAGGAGCTGGATCTGCGCTGGCGGGTGCTGCGCAAGCCCCTCGGGCACGGGCGCGAGGCGGTGGCGTTCCCGTTCGAGGCGGAGAGCCTGCACCTGGTCGCGCTCGATGGCCCCCACGTCGTCGGCTGCGTGCTGTTCCACCCCGAGGGACCCGATTCCGGCCGGCTGTTCCAGATGGCGATCGAGCCCGAGCGGCAGGGCAGCGGGCTGGGCACCCGGCTGGTCCGGGGGCTGGAGGTGGCGGTCGGGGGGATGGGCTTCCGCGAGGTCACCCTCCACGCGCGCGACGCCGCGGTCGGCTTCTACGCCCGCCTCGGGTATGTGTCCTTCGGCGCGCCCTACGTCGAGGTGGGCATCCCGCACCAGAACATGCGCCGTACCGTCAACCGCTGACCGGTCCCTGCGCCGGGGAACGGAGCTGGCGCCCCTGGCCTCGCATCGCTCGCCCCGGAGGAGCTAGATCCTCCCGGACGTGGTGGACGCACTCGACACGGTCGTCTCGGGCGGGACGGTCTTCGACGGCCGGGGTGGGCCGGGCCTGCGCGCCGACGTGGGCATCGCGGAGGGGCGCGTCGTCTCGATCAGCGAGGCGCCGCTCCCCGTGAAGGCCGGGACGACGACGCGCATCGACGCCACCGGCCGGTGGGTGACGCCCGGCTTCATCGACTTCCACACCCACTACGACGCCGAGGTCGAGCTCGCGCCCGGGCTGGTCGAGTCGGTCCGCCACGGGGTGACGACCGTCTCGATGGGCAGCTGCTCGCTGGGGCTCGTGCCGGGCACGCCCGAGGACCTGGCGGACATGTTCTGCCGCGTCGAGGCCATTCCCTACGACCAGGTCCGGGCGCTGCTCGAGGAGCGCAAGGACTGGGACACGCTCCCGGACTATCTCCACCATCTGGGGCAGCTGCCGCTCGGACCGAACGTGACCTCGTTCGTCGGCCACTCCGCGATCCGCGCGCACGTGATGGGCATCGGCCGCAGCCTGGCCCGCGGCGAGCGACCGACGGGGGAGGAGCTCGGGCGCATGGAGCGGCTGCTCCACGACGGGCTCGACGCCGGGTATCTCGGCCTCAGCATCCAGACCCTCCCCTGGGACAAGATGGGCGGCTCGCGCGACCTCCGCAGCCGCCCGCTCCCGAGCACCTACGGCCGCTGGAGCGAGTACCGCCGGCTGACGCGCATCCTCCGCGAGCGCGGCCGGGTGTTCCAGGGCGTGCCCAACGTCACCACCAAGGTGAACGTGCTGCTCTTCATGCTGGAGAGCGTCGGGCTCGTCCGCCGGGCGCTGAAGACCACCGTCATCTCGATGATGGACACCCGGGCGACGCGCGGGCTCCACCGCCTCATCGGCGTGCTGTCGCGCGGGGTGAACCGGCTGCTGGGAGGCGACTTCCGCTGGCAGGCGCTGCCGGAGGTCTTCGACCTCTGGTCGGATGGCATCGACCTGGTGGTGTTCGAGGAGTTCGGGGCGGGGGCCGCGGCGTTGCACCTCCAGGACGCGGTCGAGCGGCACCGGCTCCTGACCGACCCCGCGTACCGCGCGCGCTTCAGGCACGAGTGGACCAGCAAGCTGCTCCCCAAGGTCTTTCACCGCGACTTCAACCAGTCGGAGATCCTCCGCGCCCCCGACCCCTCGCTGGTGGGAAAGTCGTTCGCCGCGGTCGCCCGGGAACGCCGGCAGGACGTCGTCGACACGTTCCTCGACCTGGTCGCCGAGCACGGCACCGAGCTCCGCTGGTACACGGTGATGGCCAACGACCGTCCTCGCGAGCTGGAGCGCATCGTGGCCCATCCCGACGTGCTCATCGGCTTCTCGGACGCAGGCGCGCACCTTCGCAACATGGCCCACTACAACTTCCCTCTCCGGATGCTGCGCGTCGTCCGTGCCGCCGAGCGGGCAGGGCGGCTGACCATGACCTCCGGGCAGGCCGTCCGCCGGCCCACGGGCGAGATTGCCGAGTGGTTCGGGATCGACGCCGGTGTCCTCGCCGCCGGTCGGCGCGCCGATCTCGTCGTCCTCGACCCGGCGCGTCTCGGGCCCGAGCTCGACGTCCCGGTGGAGGCCCCGATGCCCGAGTTCGGAGGCTTCGTCCGGCTGGTGAGCCAGAACTGCGGCGCAGTCAGCGACGTCCTGGTGCGCGGGCGTGCGGCCATCCGCGGCGGCCACCCGACAGCCGAGCTCGGCCGCGCCCACGGGCTCGGGCAGGTCCTCCGCGCCAGCTCCTGAGGAGCCAGGGTGCGCGGGCTCCTCGACCCGGTCGCGGGGCCCGGGTGCGCCCGGCGTCCGGGGACGACTTGCTGCTGAGTGGCTCGACCAGTTTGGCGTGCGACCGACTCGCCCGGGCGATACCCGGGGCGTGAGCACCCTCCCGGAGGTTCTCGCATGCCGCCTCGTCCGCCCGTTCCCCCATTCACCCTCGAGACTGCCACCGCGAAGGTTCGTGCGGCCGAGGACGCCTGGAACACCCGGGACGCCGAGCGCGTCGCCGGGGCCTACACCATCGACAGCCGCTGGCGGAACCGCGCCGAGTTCTTTCAGGGCCGCGACGCCATCGTGGCCTTCCTGAGGCGCAAGTGGGCCCGCGAGCTCGAGTACCGGCTGATCAAGGAGCTCTGGGCCTTCCACGAGAACCGCATCGCGGTGCGCTTCGTCTACGAGTCCCGCGACGACTCGGACAACTGGTTCCGGGCCCACGGCAACGAGCAGTGGGAGTTCGACCCCGAGGGCTACATGCGCCGCCGCGAGGCGAGCATCAACGACGTGGCCATCCGGGAGCAGGACCGGAAGTTCCGGTGGCCGCAGGGGCCACGGCCGGCGGACCATCCGGGGCTCACCGCGCTGGGGCTTTGAGCAGCGACGCTCATTCCCGATAGCTCTTGCCGTCCGTTCCGGGAACCCGCT
>JADGQZ010000118.1 GCA_017881345.1 Myxococcaceae bacterium
AGGCTGCGCCGAGCGCGCGAGCAGGGTGGAAGAAGGCGACGAGGTGCGGGACGCGCAGCTCGGCCCCCTCGGGATCCTCGAGCTCCACTCCGAGCAACGTGACCGCACGGACCTGGCCTCGGCGGCCGCCCAGCTCGACCATCTCGCCGGGGCGGAGCGCGCGTCCGAACACCGTGGGGAGCCCGACCGCGATCGAGGCGAGCAGCGGGACGGCCCCCAGCGCCAGGGCCAGGAGCACCGCCGTGGCCAGCCGGGAGAGGGCGCCCGAATCTCCGCCGGTGATGAGTGGTGCGGCGAAGAGGATCGCCAGCACGATGATCGCACCGCGGAGCAGCACCCCCAGCGGCTGCGCGAGATCCGCCGGGATCCACCGCACGTGCGTCTCGCCCCGCGCGACGCTGTCGAAGAACAGCCGGAAGGTGCGGACCACCAGCGCGACGACCAGCGCCAGCAGCGCCGCGACCGCGAGCATCGGGAGCGCCGAGCCGACTCGCCCGAGGATGGCCCCGCTCGGCCGGAGCACCGAGCCCGTCAGCCGGGCGCCGTACTCGCGGGTGGCTCCGAACAGCGAGAGGACGAAGAGCACCCAGACATAGAGGACGACGACCTGGAGGATGCGGGTTCCGATGCGCACGCCCAGCCGGAGCGCGCCGCCCACCACCCGCCGGCTCGCGACCTCCACCGTGCCCACGCGGAACGCAGGGAGGCGCTCGCGGTCGGCGAGCAGCGCGGTGCCGAGCTGGTCGCCCAACCTTCCGACCAGCCGGAGCGCGAGGAAGGCCAGCAGGGTGATGAAGACCGCGAGGGAGACCGAGAAGACGCTGTCCTGGATCTCCAGCCGGCGGCGCTCGGCCTTCAGCCCGGCGTCGATGCGCTGCGAGGCGGAGGCGGCGTACAGCGCGAGGTCGGAGGCGCCACCCTGGCGGGCGTCTTCCGGGCCCAGCTCGAGGATCGGGGTGGTGCCGACGAGGACGGCCACCCCCGCCTCCCCCGGCTCGAGACGCACGAAGTCCGGGCCCGGCTGCTCGAGCACGTGGGCGAGCGCCTCACCGGCCTCGCGCGCCCTGACCTGTGCCGAGCGGCCGGCGAGCGGAGCGCGGAGCTCGAGGACGGTGCGTTCCCGGATCCGCACCAGTCCGGAGGCGGAGGCCTCCTCCGTCTGCCCCGGGGCGGCGCCGAGCGCCGCTCCGTGGATCAGGAGCACGAGGGTGAGCGCGGGGGCGGTGAGGTTCACGGAGCGCGTGAGCGTTCTCGGCGCCGGCCGTGGGGTCAAGCCTCTTCCTCGCCTCGGGGGCCTCCCCCGGCCATCCCGGGTGCCTACCCTGACGAGAATGGAGGATGGTTTTCGTAAGTTTGCGAACGCGGCATCCCGGGCGCTGGGGACGCCGCTGGCCTTTGCCCTGGCGGTGCTGGTCATCGTCACCTGGGCGGTGACCGGACCGCTCTTCCACTACAGCGACTCGTGGCAGCTGGTCATCAACACCGGGACCACGGTGGTGACGTTCCTGATGGTCTTCCTCCTCCAGTCCACCCAGAACCGGGACGCCACCGCGCTGCACCTCAAGCTGGACGAGCTCATCCGGAGCACCCGCGAGGCCCGGAACACCTTCGCCGCGCTGGAGAACGCCTCGGACAAGGAGCTCAAGGACTTCCAGGACGAGTTCCAGAAGCTCCGGAGCGAGGGACAGAGCGAGACCGCGGCGGCGATCGCCGCCCGCGAGCGGCGCCTCGGGAGCCGGGGGCACAAGGGCTGAGCCGGCGGGCAGCTCGTTGGGAGCCCATCGAATCGGGCAGTGCGGCGGAGGGCAGCTCCCGGCGCAAGACACCTAGAAGTACGCGGCCACCGTGGCCCGGACGCTGATGGGGGTGCCGGGCGTGAAGTGCACGTCCTCGCGCCCGCTGACGGCGTACCGCGGATCGTCGCGGCCCACGACGTAGGAGGTGCTGGCGAACTGGGCCTCTCGCCAGGTGCTGTTCAGCACGTTCTCCACCACGAGGCCGATCTCGACGAAGCGCCAGCGGTAGGCCGCGCTGACGTCCACGACGAAGTAGCCCTGGGCCGTGAGTCGTCCATCCTGGGTGGCTGGACGGTCGCCGACCCAGCGAGCGCCGACGCGTCCCCGCAAGCCGGCCGGATGGAGGACATTGAGCCCGGCCTGCCCGGTGAACGTCGGGGCAAGGGCCACGGCGTTCCCGTTCCCCTGGTCCTGGGTGTACGCGGCGTGGGCGAGGGTGAGGTCGAAGTCGGCCCACATCCAGGGAAGGATGCCGAGGCGGGCCTCGAGGTCCACCCCGTACCGGTCGGTCGCTGCCGAGGCCTGGGTCGTGCCCTCGTCGGCGACGAAGACCAGCTCGGACTGCAGATGGATGCCCCAGAGCGCCGCCGCCAGCTCCAGCCGATGGTCGAACAGTGACAGCCGGGTGCCGACCTCCGCCCCCCATGCCCGGGGCAAGGCGCCGGAGCCGTTCTGGGCCACCACCGCCCGGGCGTCGTTGCTGTGAAAGCCGCCGCCCGCATCGAGGTACAGCTCCCAGCCGGTGTGCGGGGTGAGGATCGCCTGGAGCTTCGGGTTGACGATGCCCGCCTCGACCGTCCGGTCGTCGACGTGCCAGCGGAACAGGTCGCCTCGCACCCCCAGGAGCACCCGCAGCCACGGGGTGAACCGCACGTCCTCCTGGAGGAAGGCCGCGACGTCCCACTGCACCACGTCGTCCAGGGTGCAGGGGTTGAGCGGAGCTTCGCCCACCGGGGCGCAGGTGGCGAGCCGGACCCGCTGCTTCGCGTGCCAGAGGCCGACGGTCGTCGAATCGCCGCGAATCTGGAGGCCGAGGGTGGTGACGGTGCGGACGCTGCCGAGAAACGCCCGGTGCCTGTACGTCGCGTTCAGCCCACCGTAGATGCGCGCGTCGGTCTGCTCGATCTCGTCGAAGTTCTCCTTGTCCAGAAGCTGGAAGGTGAAGTCGTTGAACAGGTCCAGGTGGTAGTGCACCGCATACGCCGTGACGTTGACGTCGTCGGCGTCGGAGAGCCGGCTCTCGAGCGTGAGGGCGAGCATCTGCCGCTGGGTGTTGCCGCCCTCGGTCGGGTCGATGGACCCGAAGCGGTCCAGGTGTGCCGGGTCCGACGCGGGCAGGTCGACGAAGCGCTGGGGAATCTGACCGCTGGAGCGCCACTCCGACCCGTAGGCGCTACCGATGACGCCCAGCCGGGTTCCGGGGGCGAGCTGCCAGCTGGCCTTGAGGAACACGGTGTAGCGGCGCAGGTCCTCACCGGTGAGGAAGGGCCCCTGCGTCCCGGCCACGTCGGCGGCCAGCCAGGCCGAATTCTCGGTGGCGCCGGTGGTGGCGACGCCCAGCGCCCGCCAGGTCTGGAACGAGCCGTAGGTGGCTGCGACCGAGTTCTCGGCGAAGGTCCGGCGGGTGCGGAGGTTCACCGCCCCGGCGGTGGCGAAGTCGCCGACCTCGACCCAGTACGGCCCCTTGAAGACGTCCACGCGGTCGATGGCCTCGGGGATGAGGAAGTGGACGTCGGCATACCCCTGGCCGTGCGCGTGCGAGGGCAGGTTGATGGGGATCCCGTCGATGGATAGGGCCACGTCGGTGCCGTGGTCGGCGTCGAAGCCGCGGAGGAAGAGCTGGTCTGCCTTCCCGCCGCCCTGGTGCTGGGCGATGACCAGCCCGGGAACGACGCGGAGGAGGTCCTCGGGCGTGGCGTACGGCCGGACCAGCAGGTCTGGCTCTCGGATGCTCCCGGACGAGGCCGACGAGGTGGGCGCCGCCGCCTCCACCGTCGTCTGGTAGGCGGGGACGGTCGGGTCGACCGCCGCGGCCGACGCGGCATCCGGGACGTCCGCGGGTGCGGATTCGACCGGCGCCGCCGCGGCCCCCGACGAGGTGTCAGACACCTCTGTCGACGGCGCAGCGTCGTCGGACGTCATGGCTGAGCGGGCGCGTGCGAGCGCGCCCGTGAGCAGCAGGACGAGCGCGACGCTCGTCCGGACGGAGCGGGGCATGTCCCCTCGGAAAGTGGGTGGAACGACCGTGGGCGTGGGTGGCGGCGGCGGGGGTGTTCCCCGTGCCGTCTCACGGCGCCTGCGGTTGCTCCTCCGACCACCGGCGGGGAAGGGAGACCGGGCGGCGCTCGCCTCGCGGGGGCGAGACCACCGCGCGCATCACCGTCAGGAACGCAGCGGGCGGGACCGCCGCGAGGAGGGGGACCTGGAGGTGCTCGGGCGCACCGGGTGCGTGGCGGTGCGAGACGGGACGCACGGGCTCGCCGGGCACGCGGCTTCCGTCCGCGTGGTGGACCCAGCCCGCATCGGCGGCCTGCCGGAGGAAGGGTGTCCCGTGGGCCAAGAGGGGGTGCGCCACCGGCGCGACGGCCAGGACCCACCCGGCCACGACGAGCGCCAGCGGAGCGGCATCGCTCCGGCGCTGCGCGTGCGTGGATCTGGCTCGGGACATGGTGCCGGTGGAGTGGACTACGGCCGAGGGCGGCGTCCGGATTCAAGCGAATTCGCCCGCGCCCGGGGTCCGTGCTCCCCGCTAGGGTGGTTCCCGACGATGCCCTCGCCCCGAACCCTCGCCCTCGTCCTGCTCTGCGCGCTGGTTCCGGGACGCGGCCGCGCGCACGCCCTCCGCCTGTCGACCGGTGAGGTCATGGTCGAGGGCACGCAGATCCGGGCGGTGCTCCAGTTCGCGCGGCTCGAGCTGGACGCGCTCCGCCCCGAGGACGTCGCGGGGACGATCCAGGTCACGGTCGATGGGGCCCCGTGCGCGCTGGCGAGCGCGTCCGTCGCTCCGGCCCAGGAGGATGGGGTGGCGGTCACCTGCCGCTGGGAGTGCCCGCGCGCGCCGGGCCGGCTGCGGATGGTGCTCGGCTTCCTGGACCGTCTCCCGGAGGGGCACCTCCATGTCGCGCTGCTCCGGTTGCCGGGCGGCACGGTCCAGCGCACCGCCCGGGCGAGCGCCCCGGTGCTCGAGGTCGAGGCACAGCCGGGAGCGTGGGCCGGGGCGGGGCGCTTCCTTCGCCTCGGCGCCGAGCACATCTTCCAGGGAACCGACCACATCGCCTTCCTCATCGGGGTGCTCCTGCTGGGCGGGACCTTCCGGCAGCTGGTCGGCGTGGTGACCGCCTTCACCCTGGCCCACTCGGTGACGCTCGCCGTCGCCACCCTGGGCTGGCTGGTCCCCCCACCGCGGATCATCGAGCCGCTCATCGCGCTCAGCATCGTCGCCGTGGCGGTGGAGAACCTGGTCGCGCTCCGCTCACCGCTGTCCACGGCCCGGGTGAAGGCCGCCATCACGCGGCGCTGGCGGCTCACCTTCGGTTTCGGGCTCGTCCACGGCTTCGGGTTCGCGGGCGCGCTCCGGGCGCTCGAGCTTCCGAGGGCCCTGCTCGCGCCGAGCCTCCTGACCTTCAACCTCGGCGTCGAGCTCGGGCAGCTGGTCATCGTTGCCATGGCGTGGCCGCTGCTCCGCTGGGCGCGGGGGCTCCCGGGGATGTGGCCAGCCGGGATCCGCTGGGCCTCGGCCGGGGTGGCCGCGCTCGGCGGGTTCTGGCTGGTCCAGCGGGTGCTCTGGCCCTGAACGGCGGCCCCCGGACTGTCAGCTGAACGCCGATCGAGGAGAAGTCGCTTGGCACGGACCCGACCGGCGGCGTCATGTCACGTCCGTTCATCTCTCGAGACGGAGGTTCGCCGACCATGGGAAGCAAGGGCACGTTCGTGACCGACATCGCCGCCATCAGGAAGCGCGCGCGGGAAAAGCTCGAGAAGGGCGCGGTGACCGACAACTACGGGGGCGATGTGGACACGGCCGTCGCCCTGCTCAACGAGGCGCTGGCGACCGAGATCGTCTGCATCCTCCGCTACAAGGCGCACGCCGTGATGGCCACCGGCCTGGCGAGCGAGTCGGTGAAGGAGGAGTTCGCCCAGCATGCCAAGGAAGAGGAGGAGCACCTGGACATGATCGCCGAGCGCATCAACCAGCTCGGCGGGCGGCCGAACTTCAACCCCGAGGGGATCACCAGCCGTGCGGCCTCGCAGTACGTGGAGGGCGAGAACCTGGTGGACATGATCCGCGAAAACCTGGTGGCCGAGCGGATCGCCGTCGAGCACTACCGGGACCTCATTCGCTTCTTCGGGGAGAAGGACCCCAGCACCCGGAGGCTGCTGGAGCACGTGCTGGCCCAGGAGGAGGAGCACGCCAACGACATGCACGACCTCCTCGTCGCCCACGAGGGCAGGCCGATGCTGAAGAAGTGAGCGGGCCGGGGGGGCCTGCTTAACCTCGGGCGGGAACGGGTGTACGAAGCTGGCTCATGCCCGAACCCGACGCGCCCCCCTCCGGACGCCGCCGCTGGCTCTGGCTTGCCGCGCTCCTGGTCCTGGTGAGCGCCGGAGTGGTGGCGTGGCGCCTGCTGCGCCGCGCGCCGCCGCTGCAGTACCAGACCGTGGCGGTGGTGAAGGGCCCGGTGGTCGCGCGGGTGACCGCCACCGGGATCCTCTCGGCGGTGGTCACCGTCCAGGTCGGCAGTCAGGTCAGCGGGCGCATCGCGAAGCTCAA
>JADGQZ010000119.1 GCA_017881345.1 Myxococcaceae bacterium
TGCCCGCCAGGTGCTCCAGCGCGCGATCCGCCAGCACCTCGAGTCGCTCGGGTACCTCGAGGTCGAGACGCGGCTGCTGCTCCCCGCGCCGGGGATGGAGCCGCACATCCGGGCCTTCGAGGTGCCGTTCGTGCCCGAGACCGACCTGGGACGACCCCGGACGCTCTATCTCCACACCAGCCCCGAGTACGCGATGAAGCGGCTCCTCGCGGACGGAACGGGTCCCGTCTTCCAGATCTGCAAGGTGTTCCGGAACGGGGAGGTCAGCCCGACGCACAACCCCGAGTTCACGATGCTGGAGTTCTACCGCCCGCACGCCGACTACCGGGCGATCATGGCGGACCTCGAGGGCACGCTCGCCGCCGGCGCCGCGGCGCTCGGTCGTCCCGGTCCCTTCGGCCGGTGTCCCTACGAGCGGGTGACGGTGCGCGAGGCGCTGCGCCGCGAGACGGGCATCGACCTTCACCAGGCCGGCGACGCGTCGACCCTGGCCGCGGCAGCACGCGCGGTGGGGGTCCGGACCGAACCGGGAGACGGGTTCGACGACGTGTTCTTCCGGCTCTTCCTGGAACGCGTGGAGCCGCGACTTGGACGTGACCGGCCCGCGTTCCTGATCGACTATCCAGCCTCGATGGCCGCGCTCGCCCGGCTCAGCCCTGACGACCCCTCGGTGGCCGAGCGGTTCGAGCTGTACGCGTGCGGGCTCGAGCTGGCGAACGGCTTCTCCGAGCTCACCGACGCCGCCGAGCAGCGGCGCCGCCTCGAGGAGGAGCAGGCCTACCGCATCGCCCGCGGCCGGCCGGCGTACCCGCTGGACGAGCCGTTCCTCGAGGCGGTGGGGCGGATGCCTCCGGCGGGCGGCGTGGCGATCGGGCTCGACCGGGTGCTGATGCTCCTGCTCGGGGCCGAGCGGATCGAGGACGTGCTCCTCTTCCCGGCGCAGGCGTTCGTATGATCGGCGAGCTCCTCCACAACGTGGCCACCTACGCGGCGGTGGGCAGCAGCGCCATCATCGGTCCCATCGTCGTGGTGCTCTCGCCCGGTCAGCCCGAGCGTGCGGATCCGGTCATCCGGTTCTGGTGCAACGCGGTGCTCGGCGCTGCTGCGGTGCGCGGCGAGGTCCAGGGGCGGGAGAACCTCCCGCAGGGCACCTGCGTCTTCGCCTGCAACCACCAGTCGAACGTCGACGCGCCGTTCATCTTCTCGCGACTGCCGAAGCACATCCGGTTCGTCGCGAAGAAGGAGCTGTACCGGATCCCGCTCTTCGGCGCGGCGGTGAAGGCGATGGGCAACATCCGGGTCGAGCGCACCGGCGGGAGCGATGCGGATCACCAGGCCATCGCGGCCGCGGTGCAGCAGGTCCGCACCCGGACCAGCATCCTCTTCTTCGCCGAGGGAACGCGGAGCACCGACGGCCAGCTCCGGGCATTCAAGAAGGGCGCGGCGATCCTGGCCATCGACGCGCAGGTTCCATTGGTGCCGCTGGCGGTCGCCGGCGCGCACGAGATCACCCCCAAGGGCGGGCTCTGGGTGCATTCCGGGCGACCGCTGGTCCTCTGCGTCGGAAAGCCGATTCCGACCACCGGATTGACCCGCACCGACCGTGACAGCCTCACCCGGCAGGCGCACGATGCGGTGGCCGCGCTCCTCGAGCAGGGGAACCGCCGCGTGGAGGAGATGCTTCGGACATGAGCGCCGCCAAGGACAAGGACCGGGATACCCTCGAGCGGCTCCTCGCGATGCGGTTCGCTGCGCACCCCTGGCACGGGGTGCCGATCGGGGACGGCGCGCCGGAGGAGGTGATGGTCTACGTGGAGATCGTCCCCACCGACTCGGTCAAGTACGAGCTGGACAAGGCCACCGGCCACCTCCGCATCGACCGACCCCAGCGCTACTCCAGCTTCTCCCCGACGCTGTACGGCTTCCTTCCGCAGACCTACTGCGGCGAGAGCGTGGGTGCGCGCTGTGCCGAGCGCACCGGCCGCAGCCAGGTGGACGGCGACGGTGACCCGATGGACGTCTGCGTGCTGAGCGAGCGGGACGTGAGCCACTCCGGCGTCCTGCTCCGGGCTCGGCCCATCGGCGGGCTGCGGATGATCGACGGCAACCAGGCCGACGACAAGCTCATCGCGGTGCTCGACGGGGACAACACCTTCGGGCACCTCCAGGACGTGTGGCAGCTGCCCCCGGGGGTCCTGGACCGCCTCAAGCACTACTTTCTGACCTACAAGCAGATGCCCGGCGAGAAGCGCGTGGTGGAGATCCCCGAGATCTACGACCGGGCCGAGGCGCACGAGATGGTCCGCCGGAGCCAGGCGGACTACGGCCGCGAATACGGCGATCCGTCCGAGCGGGTGAACACCTTGCTCGCGCTGCTCGGCCTCTCGCGCTCCAGTGGCTAGGTCGACCGGGCTTCCGCTCGCCGCGCCCGGGCCCATCGCTCGACGGAGGTGGTGAGGAGCGTGGCCGCGCCCGCGCGCGCCGCCGGATCCGACTCGCTCCAGTCCGGCGGGCTCACCTGGATGGCGTCGTCGAAGGGGGTGTCCCCGACCAGCGCCTGGGGGTCGATGCGGCCGGCGAAGGCGACCACCCGGCTTCCGGCCAGACGCGCCCGCCGCGCGAGCTCGAGCGGTCCCTTCCCGCTGAGCGTCTGCGTGTCGAGCCGCCCCTCGCCGGTGAGGACCCAGTCCACCTGCGCGAGCCTTGCGTCCAGGCCGAGCAGCTTCGCCAGGTGCTCGAAGCCGCGGCTGATCCTGGCGCCGCCCCCGACGAGCAGCCCGTAGGAAAGTCCGCCCGCCGCCCCGGTTCCAGGGAGGTGCGCCGCGTCGATGCCGAGGTCGCGCTCGACGACCTTGGCGAAGTGGGCCAGCGCCGCGTCGAGGATCTCCACGTCCTCCGGCGAGGCGCCCTTCTGCGGGCCGTAGACGTGGCTCGCGCCCGTCGGGCCGCAGAGCGGGTTCAGCACGTCGGTGAGCACCGTCAGCTCGGCCTCACGGACTGCCGGCAGCACGTCGTCGCTCACCACGCGGGCGAGGTTCCGGAGCGCGGCGCCGCCGGGCGGCAGCGCTCGCCCGGTCGCGTCGAGGAAGCGGAAGCCGAGCGCCTGGAGCGCGCCCGCACCGCCGTCGTTCGTGGCGCTGCCACCAACCCCGATGAGGAGCGAGCGCACGCCGGACTCGAGCGCGTCGGCGATGAGCTCGCCGGTGCCGACCGTGCTCGCGACCAGGGCATCACGCTCGGAGGGAGCGATGAGAGAGAGGCCCGAAGCCTGGGCCATCTCCACCACGCCGCCGCCGCGCCAGCTCGCCCAGCGGGCCTGCAGCGGGCGCCCGAGCGCGTCGTGCGCCCAGGTGGTGTGCCAGTCCCCCCCGAGCGCGTCGACCAGCGCGTCCGCCGTCCCCGGCCCGCCGTCGGCGAGCGGGAGCACGGTGACCTCGGCCTCGGGCCAGCCGCTCCGCACGCCGGCCTCGATCGCCCGGGCGGTCTGCCCTGCGGTGAGGCTGCCCTTGAACTCCAGGGGCGCGACGAGGATGCGAGCGGTCAAGGAAGGGAGCGTGGCACCGGGCCGCCGGGCTCGCAACGTCGGCTCACCGGGCGCTCTCCTCGAACCAGGCGGTCAGAGGCCGGGGGCCCTGCTCGTCCGGACGCAGCTTCCGGGCGATGGCCTCCAGACGGCGCTGAAGCTGGTCCATCGCCTCGGCCGGCTCGCGCGACGGCCCCGTCCTGCGATGGCAGAAGTAGGTCCGGCACCCGAGGGGTCGCGAGGCGTACACGGTGCACCGGCGGCCCTCGGCGTCGAGGAAGGGGCAGCCACCATCGGGACGGCGCGCCGGGAGCACCGGAGCGGCGCGGCGGAGCGCGTCCCACTCCACGCCCCAGAGCCACGGTTCCCGGCCTCGCGTCGAGAGCTGGCAGCACTCTGCCGTCCCCGGGCAGCCGAAGCCCGACCACGCGCCATCGGACGCGCGGTAGAGCGCCTCGAGGGCCCGCCCTGCCTTTCGCTCGGCATGGGCGTGCCGGGCGCGGTCCGCGGACCACCCGTCCGGTCCCTCGGGCGCGCTCATCCGGTGCCGCCATCGGCCAGGCCACCGCCGCAGAAGAGCGAACCGCCCGGGCAGCTCCCGGGGGCGACGGCGCCGGCGGGACAGGTCCAGCCACCCGAGCCGCAGACCGCCGGGGTGAGCACGTTGCCGTTGCAGCCGCCGATGCAGCAGGAGAGCGGGACGGGTGTCTCGCAGGTCGGCCCACAGCCGGCGCCCAGGCCCAGGAGCAAGCACAGCGTCAGCGTCAGTATCCGGCTCCGCGGTGCCCCTCGCGGCAGGGCTGCACGGCGAGCACTCCCTCCTCGCGGCTCCCACAGTCGGTCATCACCCGTGCGCATCGGTTCGCCCCCGGCCGGTCAGTCCACGACCCGGAGGACGTAGAACTTGAGGTACCGGGTCTCCCGCAGCGCCGTGAGCACCGGGTGATCCCGGGCCGCGCCCCGGCGCTCGACGATCTGCACCCGCCGCTTCGCATCCGCCGCCGCGGAGGCGAGCATCGCCTCGAAGCGCTCCTCGTCCACGTGGTAGGTGCAGCTCGCGGTCATGAGGATGCCGCCGCGGGTGAGCAGCTGCAGCGCGCGGAGGTTGATCTCCTTGTAGCCCCGCACCGCGGACTCGATGGCGTCCTTGTTCTTCGCGAAGGAGGGCGGGTCGAGCACGATGGTGTCGAACCGGCGGCCCTCGTCGACCGCGTCGCGGAGGAAGTCGAAGGCGTTGGCCGTCACCACCTCCACGTTCTGGAACCCGTTGCGCTGGACGATGTGCCGGAGCGCCTCGGACGCCGGCTCGGAGATCTCCACCGCGGTGACCTTCGTCGCGCGGGTGGCGAGCTGCAGGGCGAACCCGCCGAGGTACGAGAAGCAGTCCAGCGCCTCGCCGCGGGCGTAGGTGGCGGCGAGCTGGTGGTTCTCGCGCTGATCGAGGAAGGCGCCGGTCTTCTGCCCGGTCTGCACGTCGGCGGAGACGCGCACCAGCCCCTCCGCGTACTCCAGACGCTCGGGGACGTCGCCGCGGAGCACCGCCCGCCGCGGCTCGAGGCCCTCCAGCGTGCGGACGTTCACGTCGGAGCGGTCCATCACGCCCCGGGGCTTGAAGTGCGCGACGAGGAGGTCGGCGAGGAGATCCTTTCGCGCCTCGGTGGCCTGCACCAGGAACTGGACCGAGAGCACGTCGCCGTAGCGGTCCACCACCAGGCCCGGGAGGAGGTCCGCCTCTCCGTGCACCACGCGGTACGTGGTCTCGTCGGGGTAGAGCGACCGGCGAAGGGCATCCGCCTGGGCGATGCGCCCGGCCAGGAGCTCCGACCCGATCTCCACGTCCTCGAACGACATCCAGCGGAGCGCGATCTTCGAGCGTGACGAGTAGAACGCCTTCCCCATGAACCAGCCGCGTCCATCGACGACGCGCACCACCTCGCCCCCCTCGAGCGGCGGCACGAATGCGAGATCTGCGCGGTAGATCCACGGGTGCCCGGACTGCCAGCGCTCGGTGCCCCGGGGAGAGAGCGCGATCTGCGGAGTTCCATCGGGCCCCGTGGCGGCCGGAGGTGGGAGCGGGCGCGATGGTCGTGACGGGCGCGGGCCCCGGCGGGGTGGAGGAGAGGCTCGGCTTGGACGGTGCGGCGGCGGCATGTGTCAGGCACCCTCGATGCGCCAGCAACGGTGAACGTCGCGCTGGTGGAAGTCCGGCGGCAGGCTCCTGGGGGTGAGCTCCTCGATGCGACCCGGCAGGTCCTCGGGCTCGAAGCGGAATCCCTTGTAGTTGGTCGAGAAGTACAGCACTCCTGCCGGCGCGAGAAGGGCCACCGCCCGCTCGAGCAGCCGGTGCTGGTCCCGCTGCACGTTGAAGTCGCCCCGCATCGCCTTGCTGGTGGAGTGCGCCGGCGGGTCCAGCACGACGAGGTCCCAGCGGCCGTCCGCCTCGTCCATCCACCGGAGGCAGTCCGCTCGCACGAGGACATGCGGGTCCCCGCGGACGTCGTTCAATTCGAGATTCCGTCGGGCCCAGTCGAGGTAGGTGGCGGAGAGATCCACCGTGGTCGTGCTCCTCGCGCCTCCGGTGGCGGCGGCGACGGTGAAGCTGCCGGTGTAGGCGAAGAGGTTGAGCATCCGCTTGCCGGCGCTCCCGGCGCGCACCAGGGCCCGGGTGTTCCGGTGGTCGAGGAAGAGCCCGGTGTCGAGACGGTCCGAGAGGTTGACGGTGAAGCGCATCGGGCCTTCCTGGACCGTGAACTCGGCGCCGGCGTCGGCCAGCCGTCCGTACCGCGGGCGCCCCCAGGGCTGTGGTGCATGCGTCTTGGTGAACACCCGCTCGGGCGGCACCTCGAGAACTTCCACCACCGTCTGGAACACGGCCTCGCGCTCCGGATGTCCCCCGGCGGCGCGCTCGGCGCGGCGCGGGTACTCGACCAGGTGAACGGCCGGTCCGTACCGTTCGACGACGAACGGGAACTCGGGGATGTCGCGATCGTAGACCCGCCAGGCGGTCACACCTGCGCGCGCCGCCCAGCGGCCGAGGTGCCGAGCGTTCTTGCGGAGCCGGTCAGCGAAGGCCGAGGACATGCGCGCCTCCGGCAGTGCTTACACTTCTGGCATGCCGCCGCGCACGCCCAAGACCACGGCCGCGCCCTGGGTTCCCGACCACGGCGGTCTTCCGGCGCTCCAGCGTGCGGCGCGGGACTGCCGCGGCTGCGACCTCTGGCGGAAGGCGACCGGGACGGTCTTCGGCGAGGGGCCGGCGCACCCGGACCTGGTGCTGGTGGGCGAGCAGCCGGGGGACAAGGAGGACCTCGCGGGTCATCCGTTCGTCGGTCCGGCAGGGCGCGTGCTCGACGAGGCGCTGGAGGCGGTGGGCATTGACCGCGGGCACGCCTACGTCACCAACGCGGTGAAGCACTTCAAGTGGGAGCGCGGCTCGGGGCAGCGGCGGATCCACGCCAAGCCGAATCAGGTGGAGATCCAGGCCTGCCGTCCCTGGATCGAGGCCGAGCTGAGGGTGCTCCGGCCGAAGGTGCTCGTGTGCCTCGGGTCCACGGCGGCGCAGGCGCTGCTCGGCCGGACCTTCCGGGTGACCCTGCACCGCGGGGAATGGATTCCCTCGCCGCTCGCGCCCCACGTGCTGGCCACGGTGCACCCGTCCTCCATCCTCCGGGCGTCGGACGAGGCCGCCCGGGCGGAAGCGATGGCGGCGTTCATCCGCGATCTCCGTCCCGTGTCCCGGCTCCTCGCTTCAGCGGAGACGCGGTCAGCATCACCTGGGCCCTGAGCGCGACGGCCTCCTCCTCCCATGCATCGAGCGCGCGGAGGGTGTCCTGCGCCTGGCGGTCGCGGTCCGTCCGGAGGCGGCGGAGAACCCCGTCGGTGCCCTGGGTGCTCGCGTCGCCATACCGGTCCACCAGGTGGAGGCGCACGTCGGTGTCATGCAGCGTGCCCAGCGATTCCTGGAGCGGAACGAGGTGGCCGAGGATCAGCTCGACCTCGGTGGGCATCGCCGGGGCAAGGAGCTCGAGCGCATAGCGGTAGCGCTTGGTGCTCTTGCGGAGCTCATGCATCGGCGTGGCGGAGGGGTCCTGCTGGGCGTGGATGACGCGCGCCTCCAGCTTCTCGAGGTCGGCGATGAGCCGCTTGCGCATCCGGTGCCCTCCGAGCTTGCCGCTCGGCTCGAGCACCTCGAGCTCTCCCAGCGCGTCGAGGCCGCGACGCTTCCAGCGTGGGAGGGCGGCACGGAGCGCGTCGACCTTCCCGGGGAGCCGGCCCGAGAGCTGCTGGCGGACGTGGCGGAGCGCGGTGCGCTCCAGGGGGCCGGCCCCATCGCTCATCACCCCGAACCCGTCCAGCTGGACGTGCAGATCCCGGACCTCACCCAGGGTGTCCTGGAGCTCGCGGACGATCCGATCCGCACGCCGGACCCGCTTGCCGTCGCCGAACAGCGCGAGCACGGCGCGGAGGCGGCGGCTGGCGACCCGCGCATCGTGGACCTGCTCGGAGCCGAGGCGCGGCCCGAGCTTGCCCAGCTGCCGCTGCACGTCGGCCCGCCGCGCGGCGAGGAACGCGCGGGCCGCCTGGGCCATCGGCGTGGTGGCCGTGAGGTCGCGGACGGGGGTGGGCTTGGCCATTCGCGGGGTCTCCTTACCGTGGTTCGGCCGTGGATTGGGCGGCAGTCACAGGCGGATCCGCAGGTTCGAGCCCCGGGGGGAAGCCAGGGCGAGGCGCGGGGTGGGGTCGCCTGGCCGGGAACCCGCTGGCCTCGACCCGGACGCTCGCGGGGTGTCGCACTCGGGTCGGCTAGTCCGCGGAGGGCTCCCGGGGCGGCGGACGGCGGAAAATCGAAGTACTTGTGCCTTGCATGCACA
>JADGQZ010000120.1 GCA_017881345.1 Myxococcaceae bacterium
CCTTGGTGGAGCTCGTCAGCGGGCAGTGCTCGCCGAAGGCGCGCTCCAGCGCCAGTCCCTCGACCCGGTCGTTGGCCTCGGTGGCGGTCCCGTGCGCGTTGACGTAGTCGATGGCCGAGGGAAGCAGCTCCGCGTCGGCGAGCGCACTCTCCATCGCAGCGACCGCCCCGTCCCCGCGCGGATGGGGCGCCGTTGGATGGTGCGCGTCGGAGGAACACCCCCATCCGTCGATGAAGCCGAGGATGGGAACCCCCCGCCGCCGGGCCCGTGCTGCGTCCTCGAGGAGGAGGAAGGCCGCGCCTTCGCCCAGCGACAACCCCCGGCGAGCCCTGTCGAACGGTCGACAGGGCGTTCCCGAGAGCAGCTTGAGGGCGTGGAAGCCCGAGTAGGTGAGGCGGGAGAGCGAGTCGACCCCGCCCACCAGCGCCCACCCATCGCCCCGGGCGACGCTGAGCGCTCCGAATCCGATGGCGTTGGCACTGGAGGAGCACGCGGTGGCGAAGGTGTGGTGCTCGGCCGAGAGTCCGAGCGCTCGGCCCACGCCATCGGTGACCGTGCCCACCGGGTGGTGCAGCAGAAGCGCCCGGTCCTCCGCTCCCACGGCACCGAGGTGCCTGAGGAAGTGCTGCTCGGACTCCAGGATCCCGCCGGTGGTCGTTCCGATGGCCAGGAGCCCGGACCCCTCCAGTGTCCGCCCGCCCAGCGCCTGTCGGGCGGCATGCAGGGCGAGGCGGATGCAGCGCGGGCCGCGGTTCCTCGGGACGAACGTCGCGGCCACCTCACCCACTGGCAGCGCGCCGAGCTCCCC
The DNA here is from genome assembly GCA_017881345.1 of Myxococcaceae bacterium. Lineage (GTDB taxonomy): Bacteria > Myxococcota > Myxococcia > Myxococcales > Myxococcaceae > RPRB01. Next base: position 809 of record JADGQZ010000120.1, read on the forward strand.
CGGCGAGAAGAGGGTCAGCGGACGGAGGCCTGTCCTACCCGCCCGGAGCGCCTCGCGGTGGGCGGAGATGCCCGAGCCAAGGGCAGAGACGATCCCCAGCCCGGTGATCGCGACCCCGCGCAACCCTCACCCGCGCGCGGACGCGACGAAGTCCGCCAGGGTCGACACCGACCGGAAATGCTGCCTGGCGGAACCGTCGTCACCGAAGCGAACCTTGTAGACGAACTCGATCTCCGAGAGCAGCTCCAGGGCAGCGAGGGAATCCAGTCCCAGGCGAGCATCGGGAGAGAAGAGGAGCTCCGAGTCGTCGATCTCCTCCGGCTTGACGTTGCTCAGGTGAAGGGTGGTGACGATGAGCTGCTTCAGTTCATCCCGGAGCTCTCGCACCGCGTCCGGGCTCGAACGGTCGATGGGTTCCGAAGCGCTCACGTGAGGATCTAACTGGCCGGGCCCTGCATTGACAACCCGCTGCGGGGAAGGATCGTGAGAACGCCCGAGTGGCCATCCGGAGAGGAGGCGGCAAGGTCGACACGCTCGCTCCCCGCGAGTGCGGCGGCGAGGTCCTCCAGCGTCGAGTTCGCCCCCGGCCGGGCGGCCGGGGCTGCTTCCGGATCGAAGGCGAGCGCCCACCCGGTCAGGCGCGGGACCTGCACCGGGGCCCCGGCCTCGAGGAGAAAGAGCGCGATGAGGTCGGAATCCGAACCGGACAGCTCCACCCTCCCGCACAGACAGGCCTCGGAGCGCCCGGCAGCCACCTGCGCGGCGCCAGTGACCAGCGCCGTGAACCCGCTCGCTCCTCCGCTGCTCACCGTGGAGAGCGCGCCGCGAAGGCCGAGGGCGAGCGAGACCTCCCCGCACACCGCAGTGGAGAGCGTGTAGGCGAAGGTGGAAGGTGAGCCGAAGCCGTCACCGCGGTCCGCCAGGCCCTGGAGGAACTCCAGGTCGAAGGCCCGCGAGCCGGCGACCGTCCCCACTCTCAGATCGACCACGGCGGGAAGGTCGGGGGCGGTGAAGCGCTCCCGCCGGGCGGCGAGCACTCTCTGGGCAAGCTGCACCAGAGCTGCAGCGCGGGGCGGCCGCGAACGCGCTCGAGCCGGGGTGCTCAGCGCAGTGGGTGCGTCCGGCCAGGGCGCGAGACCGATGCCGATGCCGCCGCCCACGACCGGTGCCTTGTCGACCGACACCCCGACCGCGTTCCAGACCGCCCAGGCGGTGACGGCAACCTCGGGGCTCATCCCCCCATCGCCTGCCCGCCGAGCACCAGCGCGGCGTTGATGCCCCCGAAGCCCGCGCTCCCGACGAGCACCCGGTTCCCGGTCAGCGGCATGGGAGCGCCCATCACCGCTGGGACCCGCGCCACTGGATCGAGGGCCCTCAAATTGGTGACCGGGGGGACCGTCTGTCGTTGCAACATCATCACGCAGGTCGCGGCGTCGAGCGCACCCGCTGCGCCGAGCGTGTGCCCGAGGGAACCCTTGATGGCGGAGAGGGGGACGTCCCGTCCCGGGAAGAGGGAGGCGTGTGCCGCTGCCTCCATCCGGTCGTTCTGCACGGTGCCCGTCCCGTGTGCGTGGTAGACGCAGATGTCCTCGGTGGTCGCGCCCGCGCGGCTCAGTGCCCGCCGGCAGGCAGCGACCAGTCCACGTCCGGTGGGCTCGGGCGCGACCTGGTCGTATCCATCCGCGCTCGACCCGAAGCCCTCGAGCAGCGCCAGCGGCGTTCGCCCCTGGGCGCTGGCGTGGGTCAGCGATTCGAGCACCAGGACTGCGGCACCTTCGCCGAGCGAGAGCCCGTCGCGGCCAAGGTCGAACGGTGCGGCCGGGCGCGAGGAGAGCGCTCGCAGAGCATGGAACCCCCGGTAGACGAAGGCGTGGAGCGCCTCCGTGCCTCCGACCAC
>JADGQZ010000121.1 GCA_017881345.1 Myxococcaceae bacterium
CGGCTTTAGCGTTCCGTCGAATTCCAGAATTGCTGAACTTCGGCCACGCTGCGCGCCACCCGGCACCTCGGCAGCGACGCCAAGAACAGGCGCCCGTACGACTTGGTCGACAGCCGCCGGTCGAGGACCGCCACCACGCCGCGGTCCTGCGAGCTGCGGATGAGCCGGCCGAACCCCTGCTTGAGCGCCAGCGCCGCCTGCGGCACCTGGTACTCGAAGAACGGCGAGCCGCCCTGGGCGCGGAGCCGCTCGATGCGCGCGGCCACCAGCGGCTCGCCGGGCGAGGCGAAGGGCAGCTTGTCGATGACCACCAGCGACAGCGCCTCGCCGGGGATGTCCACGCCCTCCCAGAAGCTCTGCGAGGCGAAGAGCACGCTGGGGCGCTCCTTGAAGTCGTCGATGAGCGCCTGCTTGGGCCGCTCGCCCTGCAGGAGCACCCGGAACGGGAGGCGCGCCTCGAGCAGCCGGTAGGCCTCGTTCATGTTGCGCAGCGAGGTGAAGAGCGCGAAGGCCCGCCCGCCGGTCACCTCCACCAGCCGGACGATCTCCTCGGCGACGGCCTCGGGGAAGCCCGGCTCTCGCGGCTCGGGCAGGGACGTCGGCAGGTAGAGCGCGGACTGGCGCGCGTAGTCGAACGACGAAGGCACCGCGAGCTGGGTGAGCGGCGCCACCGCCTCACCCTCGGCGTCGAGCAAGCCGACCTGGCGACAGAAGTACTCGAAGGAGTTGCCGGTGCGGAGCGTCGCCGAGGTGAACACCACCGTGTCCACGGCTCCGTAGAGGCGCTCGCGCATCGCCTCGGCGACCGAGATGGGCGCCGCGCGGAGGAAGAGTCCCCGCCCGCGCCCCTCGGCCCAGTAGACGTGGTCCGGGGCGTCCGCCCGGCGCACGAAATCCAGCTCCGCCCCGAGCTCCGCCGCTCGCCGCGCCAGCGCGCCGAGGTCCGGCTCCTCGTGCCCGGCGGCGAATCCGCCCAGCGCTCCCAGCCCCTCGAGCACCGCCTGCACGTGACGCTCGAGCGGGGCCAGGACGCGCGGGGTGATCCGGACCGTGGCCTCCTCGCTCATCCCCACCGCCCGGGGCGCGGCGGCCCACAGCGCCTCGGCGTGGGCCCGCACCTTCACCGCCAGCGCCGAGAGCACGCCCGACCGCGCGTCCTCGATGGGGAGCGCCGCCTGCGCATCCCGGGTCAGCTCCTCGAACCGGTTGCTGCTCACCGTGGTCCCGAAGAACTCGGTCGCCGCGTCCTCGAGGCCGTGCGCCTCGTCGAAGATGACCGCCTCGTACCGCGGCAGCACACCCTCTCCGTTGCCGCGTCCGGTCCGCACCACCAGGTCGGCGAAGAACAGCGCGTGGTTCACCACCACCAGCTCGGACTCCTCGGCCTCCTGGCGGATCCGGGTGACGAAGCACGCGGTGTGCTGCGGGCAGCGCGTCCCGAGGCAACCCTCGGGGGTCGTCGACACCTGGCGCCAGCCGGAGAAGCCCTCGGGGAGCATCAGCTCGGCGCGGTCGCCGGTCCCCGTCCGGTCGGCCCAGCGGAGGAGCATCGCGAAGGCGTCCGCGTCCTCGCGCGAATCGAGCAGCGCGCCGGTCCGCGCCCGCTCCAGCCGGTGCAGGCAGAGGTAGTTGGCCCGGCCCTTCACCAGCGTCGCCCGGACGGGCAGACCGAGCGTGTCCCGGACCAGCGGCAGGTCCTTGTGGAAGAGCTGGTCCTGAAGGTTCTTCGTCGCGGTCGACACGACCACCCGGCGCCCGCTCAGGATCGCCGGGACGAGATAGGCGAGCGTCTTCCCCGTGCCGGTGCCTGCCTCGGCCACCAGCATCCGGCGCTCGTCGAACGCCCGGGCCACCTCACGCGCGAGGGTGAGCTGCTCTGGGCGGTGCTCGTACCCCGCCAGCGCGCGGGAGAGTCGGCCACCTGGGCCCAGGACCTCGGCGATGTCGTCCACGCTAGGGCTCGGACCGGGCCGGGAGCACTAGTGCGTCCGGAGGAGGAAGTTGACCAGCAGCGCGGCGATCGGAATCACGAAGAACAGCATCGCGCTGACCGCCAGCACCTTCCGCCGGTTCCGCTGGAACTCGGCCGGGTCCGTCTTGCTGGCGGCGGCCGCGGCCGTCGAGGCCATCCGCACCAGCGACTCGAGCGCGGCCTTCGCCGGCGCATCGTCCGGATTGGTGGCGAGCCGGATGCGGTACAGGCGCCCCGCCCGGGCCAGCTCGTCCATGTTGAACGCCATCTGCAGGAACTTCTCGTGCTCCTCCTGCCGGCTCCAGCGCTCCTCGAGCCCGCGCCAGGCGGACTCGAGCGCAGCCGAGGGCTGATGCTCCTCGGCACGGAAGTTTGCGAAGACCAGGCCGCACGCCGGGCAGATGAGCGCCTCGCGGCTCCGCGGGGTGATGCACTTCGGGCAGTACCCCGGGGGAATCTGGATGGTCGAGCCACGGGTGACGCCCGGCTGGGGCGGAACGACGACCGGGGTGCCACCCGTGTGCCGGGGACGCAGCGCAGGCGGAGTGGCCGGGGGAGGTGGCGACGGCGGGTGCACCTCGCCCAGGTTGGTCAGGAGCTGGGCGAACTCGGCGTCCACCACCCGCTTCGGGGGAGGAGGCGGCGGGGGGGCGGCCACCGGAGCGATCGCCGGTGGCCTGGGGGCCTCGAACCGGGCCACCTCCGCCGGCCGAGCCACGTCCGCGGTGCCCGGAGGGGCGACCATGAGCGGGACCGCCTCCGAGCTCGGGGAGCTCGGGGTGAGGAGGATGATGGTCGGCCCCTCGTCGTTCTCGTCCTCATCCGCCGGCTTGGGTGGAGGCGGAGGGGCACTCTTCCTGGCCTCGTGCTTCTTTCCCGCGCCCCTCTTGCCGCCGTCCTTCTTCTTCGGGGTCTCGGCCTTGGCCTCGGCGTCCTTCCGGGCCGCCGCCTTCGGAGAGGGCAGGGTCACCGGGCGCGCCGGCAGCTCCTGTCGCTGCTCGACGCCGCAGGCCGGACAGCGCGCGACGAGACCACCGCGCTCCACGCGGAGATCCACCAGCTCCACCAGCCGTTCGCAGGAAGGACAGAGGACTTTCATCGTCCGAGAGTCGACCCGGCAGTCTAGAGGACTGCGACGAAAGGTGCCGGCAGGAAACAGAGCAGCGCCACGACGAGCGTCGCCGCGCACACCCACCCACGCAGGCCGCCGAGCGGCTCTTCCGGCCGGACGACCGCCGGATGACGAACACCCACCACCAGCGACACCACCAGCAGCCAGGCGATCCAGGTGAACGAGACGGTGAGGGTCAGCGCCGCGAGCCCCACCAGCGTGAGCCGCCCCAGCATCCGCGCCCGCTCGCCGAACAGGGCGAAGGTCAGATGTCCGGCGTCGAGCTGTCCCACCGGAAAGAGGTTCAGCATGGTGATGAGCGTCCCGAGCCATCCGGCGGTGACGAACGGGTGGGCCGCGACGTCCATCCCCACCGGCCGCGGGCCGAGGAACACGCGCTCGAACAGCCGGAGAACGAGGTTGTCCGCGTAGATGACCGGCTCGAGACGCGGCACCCCATGCTGCACCACCGACCAGAGGGACATCGGGCCGAGCAGGGTGTCTCCGGTGGGCGGGGTCGGGACGAACTGGGAGTGAGCGTACCCCCAGGCGAGGAACGGCAGCGCCACCAGGAATCCGGCGAGCGGCCCTGCGGCACCGATGTCCACCAGCGCGTTGCGCGTCGGGATGCGGTCGCGAACGCGGATGACCGCACCGAGCGTCCCGAACCCGAGCAGCGGCAGCGGAATGAAGTACGGCAGGCTGGCGCTCACTCCATGCCGCCGGGCCAGGACATAGTGCCCGAGCTCGTGCGCGCCGAGGATGCTCACCGCGGCGAGCGTGAACTCGAGCGAGGCCCGCAGGGCGCCGGGCCGGATGAGGATCGCCCCCGAGTCCGTCCACGCGCCGGTCTGGATGAGGAGAAAGGTGGCGAAGACCGTCACCAGCGTGCAGCCGAAGAGCACCGCCGGCAGCCAGACCCGGGGCGCAGGCCGTGGAAGGGTCGCGTCCAGCCGGGGGCTCCTCAGGGTTCCAGGGCCGACGAGAGGACCTGGGCGGTGAACTGCACCAGGGGGATGACGCGCTGGTAATTCATCCGCGTCGGTCCGATGACCCCCACGGTGCCGAGCGAGCGATCCGCCGGGCCGTAGGGGGTGGCCACGAGCGACACGTCGCCACCGGGGGAGATGTCGCTCTCATGGCCGATGAAGATCTGCATCTCCCGGGCACGCTGCACGCGGTCCAGGAGCGCCATCAGCCGGGTCTTCTCCTCCAGCGCCCGGAAGAGGGACTTCATCCGGTCGATGTCGGCGAACTCGGGGGCGTCCAGGAAGCTCCCGGTGCCCTCGATGAAGACCTTCTCCGTCGGCGGCGTGTCCGTCGCGAGGAGCCCCAGCTTCAGGGCCTTGCCGACCAGCTGGTCGTACGCCGCCTGGTCCTGGGCCAGCTCCTGCTCGATGCGCCCCCGCACCTGCTCCAGGGGAAGCTTCTCCAGTAGCTCGCTCAGATAGTTGGAGGCCCGCACCAGCTCTTCCTGGGAGACCTCGAAGTCCAGCGCCACCGGTCGGTTGTGCACCTGGCCGTCCTGGTCGACGAGGATGGCCAGCACCCGGCCCTCGCGGAGACGAACGAACTCGATGCGGTGGAACGTCCCGGAGGTGGGACGCGGCGTCAAGACGACGCCCGCGTGGCGGGTCAGGAAATGGAGGATCCGCCCGGCACCCTGGAGGGCGTCCTCGAGCGGAGCCCCGCTCATGGGGATGCCCCGCTGGATGGCGTCCCGGTCGCGGGGGTTCGGGTCGCGGAGACGAATGAGCGTGTCCACGTAGAAGCGGTACGCACGGTCGGTGGGAATCCGGCCAGCCGAGGTGTGCGGCTTGTCGAGGTAGCCGAGATCCTCCAGGTCCGCCATGACGTTGCGAAGCGTGGCGGAGGAGAGCTCGAAGCTGCTGCTTCGCGCGAGCTGCTGGCTCCCCACGGGCCCGCCCGTAGCGATGTACTCGCGAATGATCGCGTGCAGGACGTCGCGGGCGCGGTCGGAGAGCGGCTCGGCCATGGCGGCTCGACAGGCACAAGCGTAGGCAGGTGGCGGCGCCGTTTCAATGTGGAGGGGACCGGCCCACGTTCCACGGTCGGCGCGGGGCTTCTGTCCCATTCCCTTTTGCCGCCGTCTGGGGCTTTATCCGCCAGCACACGTTTCGTAGATGCCGCCAGGAGGGCGCATGAAACCAAAGGACGTCCTGGGGCTCGCCAAGGACCGCGGCGCGGTGATGGTGGACCTCAAGTTCATGGACTTCGTCGGGCTGTGGCAACACTTCACCATCCCGCTCGGAGAGCTGAAGGAGGAGATCTTCGAGGAGGGGCTGGGGTTCGACGGGTCGTCCATCCGTGGATGGGCGGAGATCCATGCCTCGGACATGCTGGTGATGCCCGATGCCAGTACCGCGGTGATGGATCCGTTCATGAAGGATCCGACGCTGAGCCTGGTCTGCAACATCGCCGACCCGATCACCAAGGAAGCCTACGGTCGCGACCCGCGGAACATCGCCATCAAGGCCGAGCGGTACCTCAAGTCCACCGGGCTGGCGGACACGGCCTACTTCGGGCCCGAGGCCGAGTTCTTCATCTTCGACGAGGTGCGCTTCGACAGTAAGCCGAACGCCTCGTTCTACGAGATCGGCTCCAGCGAGGCCGCGTGGAGCACCGGCAAGGAGGAGAACAACCGGGGCTACAAGGTCCGCTACAAGGAGGGCTACTTCCCGGTCGCCCCAATCGACAGCCAGCAG
>JADGQZ010000122.1 GCA_017881345.1 Myxococcaceae bacterium
AGTGCATGATTCCATGGCGACGTCCGTGGTCAAGAGCGTCGTGCGATCAGCCGGCACGCAGATGGGGCGCGAAATTATCCGCGGAGTACTCGGTGGAATCCTCGGCGGCGGCAGCCGGAGATAAACCGAACTTCTCTGGTGGGGCGAGACTCTGTCGAGCCGACTTGTATCTGGCAAAGGTAACGGCTCGGCAGAGTCTCGCCCCACCGATCAGGCCCGCAGCGCGGCGTCCCTACCATCGCCGGGTGCGCTGAACGCACCCGGCGATATATGTGGCATCGGCATCCTGCCGATGAATCATGGGCTGGAAGCCCATGCCACTAGACTACTTCTTGGGAGAAGCGGCCGGGCTAGCAGCCGGGGCGGCTTCTTTCTTTGCTCCCTTGTCTGCCTTGTCTGCCTTGGCCGGTTTCACTTCGGCTTCGGTCGCGGTCATCGTGTAGGTGATCGTGACCTTGTCCCCGGGCTTGACGTCCGTCTTGTCGTCACCGCGGGCGACCTCCCAGTTCTCGCTGCCCTTCTTCACGGTGATGGAGTCCGCGGTCGAGGACACCACGGGCCCGGTCACCTGGTAGGTATGCTCGGCGAGGGCAGCTCCGGGAAGCGCGAGGGCAAGGGCGAGGGCGAGGGTGCGGAAGTTCATTCGGTTCTCCCTGGGGTGGGTTGCGGTGGGCGACGCTCCGGCAGCCGTCCGGAACTGTCAAGGTTTCCAGCCCCTCCCGCGCGGGGGCCGACATGCAGGCAAGTGGCCGCTCGTGGCGCCCCGTGTCACGCGCTGACCGATCAGGAACACCTGGCAGTCGCTGCGCGTTCGCCCTCCCGGGGGCCTAGACTTGGTCTTGCCCGGGGACCGCATGGAGCAGGAAGAGAACGACGACCGCGCGCGAAGGAAGGTGATCTGGGTGAAGCGTGGTGCAGTCGGGGCCCTGGCGCTGACCTTCGTCGCGGTGACCGCGCTCGTCGCGCCGCGGGTGAAGGCCCGGACCGGGCTCGGGTCGGCGTCCTCCTCCAAGGGCGCCTACTGCTCGGGTGCCTATGCGGACGACTTTGCCGCCCTGTCCCCGACCGCGCGCGAGGCCGAGCAGAAGCCCCAGTCCCAGTCCTGGGTCTACGCCATCCGCACCACCGCCACGTACGAGTGCCTCAGCTACGCCGGTGACGGGAACGTGCGCCGGGTCAGACGGAAGGCGCTCGCCTACGGGACCGGCTTCGGCTACCGGCAGCAGAACGGCGAGACGTACATCCTCACCAACCAGCACGTCGCCGAGTGGCCGCCGGTCACCGACGACGAGCACAAGGTCGATGACGTGCCCCCGGGCTGCAAGCGGGTCTCCGACGCACTGAAGATCGTCGAGTCCGAGCGCGACACCTACGACCGCGACGACGTCCCGCTCCAGCGCGTGGTGACCGACAAGGCGGCGGACATCGCGGTGCTCAAGGCGCACGCGCTCCTGCCCATCCTGCCCTGGAAGGTGGGCCGCTCGGCCGACCTCAAGGAGCGCAACGTGGTCGACGTGCGCGGGTTCCCGCTCGGGGCCTTCAAGGCCACCAACGTCGGCAAGGTGGTGTCCACCTACGACCACGACGACGAGAAGGAGTGGGACCACGTCGACTTCGTGGTCGACGCGCAGCTCTCGCCGGGAAACTCGGGCTCGCCGGTGCTCGCCGTCTCCTGTCGCACGGGTGAGTTCGAGCTGGTCGGCGTGTACCACGCGGCCTACGCGGGCAACACGCCGCTCAACGTGGTGGTGGCGATCGACCAGGAGCGCGATCTCATGACCACGCTCAAGCGGAGCTCCCGCCGCGATCGTGGCGAGGTCTCGGCGCTCGATCGGAAGGCCCGGACCCGGCTCCAGGCCGGGCTCGAGGGGGCCATCGACCCGTTCTTTCCTTTGGACGGCATGGCCGCGGTGGCGCGACCGCGGAGCGACGGGGCGCTGGTGTTCGAGGTGATGTCCCCGGCGTTTCCGGTGCGCAGCTCACCCGCACTGGTGCTCGAGGATCTGCCCGGAGGAGCCGCCGAGGGCTACGGCGAGCTCGGCCGCGTCTGGGTGGGGGGCCGCTTCGGCCTCAAGTCGTACCCCAGGGGCAGCCTCGACGCCGACGCACAGGCGCTGGTCGAGCGCATCCTGGACGCGCTCCGGACCAACGCCGACCTCGCGCTCGAGCTCCGGACCGCCCAGGGCCAGGCCGCCCGGGACCGCGAGCACTACGAGCACATGGGCAAGGCCGAGCGACAGCTGCGGCGCGCCGCTGGCGCCCAGGCCGATCTCGGCACCGCGCTGACCGACCTCGTGGAGCGGCTCTCCCCGAAGGTCGGAGAGACGACCGTGGGGGTGGCCGAGGCCTACGCCCCCGTCGCTGCGCCCTCGCCGGGCCGGAACGTGGCCCAGGGTCCCGGAATCACGGAACCTGGGCCCCAGGCGTCGACGCCTGCTCGGTAGCTTCCTGTCGCGGGTGGCACAAACCTGGCGACGACGGATCAGGCCTGTACACTGCCCAGCCTGGTGAGCGATGGACGGGCAGAGGCGCTCCTCAGGAGTGCCCTCGAGAAGATCGTCTATTTCGAGGCACGCTCCGAGGCGCTCCAGGCGGATGCGGCGAGCCTCCGGGCGGAGGCCGATGCCTTGCGCGCGGATCTCGCCACTGCCTCCCAGCGCGAGGTGGAGCTCCGCCGACGCGTGGCGGAGCTCGAGGTGGAGCTTGGAAGGGCCCACCGCGAGCGTGAGGAGGCCGCCCGGGTGCTCGACGCGATGCGTGCCGAGCGGGCGGGCCTGATGGGGAAGGTGCTCGAGGCGGCGCGCATCCAGGGTGCCTCGGACGCAGGCCTGGACTTCGACCTCGCCGGCTTCATCGCCGACCTCCGTGCCGAGGCCATCGCAATGCGGGTCCCCGCGGCCGAGGTGGCAGCCCCCCCGAGGCAGGTCGAGACCGCACCGGCCGTCGAGACGGTGCGCGCGGTACGCGCCGAGTCGGCGCGCCCGGGGTTCTCGGCCCTGTCGTCGCCGGCCACGGCGAGCGGAGATGCCCCGCGAGAGAGGTCGCCCTCGAATGGCTCCTCGGTCACTCTGGCCGGTGCCCCTGGCGGCCCGTCCGCGGCCGGCATGCTCGCGGTGACCCGGGAGGCGGAGCGCCTCTTCGAGCAGGGCCGCCTCGCCGTGCCGCCGAGCCCGCGCCACGGGGAGGAGAGCCTGTTCGGCTTCTCGATCCGCGAGCTGTCCAGCCCGGATCCGTCTGCCCGCTGCCGTGCCGCCGAGCGCCTGCGCGCCCTCGGGGACCGCGCGGCCGCCCCGGCCCTGGCCGTCGCGCTCCACGCCGAGCGGGAGGACACGGTGATCGTCGGGTTGCTCGAGGCCTTCCGGGCGCTCGCGACGCGCGAGGGGTCGGCGGTGGTCGAGCCACTGCTCGGCGCGCCCGAGGCGGTGGTCCGCATCGCCGCATTGCGGGCCATCACCCACCTCGACCCGGACGCCGCCCCGGCGCACCTGCTCCGGGCTGCCCACGATCCGGACGCCTCGGTCCGGCGCCGCACCGCGCTGCTCGCCGTCTCGCTCCGCCCGGAGCGGATGGTGGAGCTCGAGCGGCAGATGTCGCGCGATCCGGATCCGGAGGTCCGTCGCCTGGCAGCGCTGACGGCGGGCGCCGCCGGGGGACCGCAGGCCCGCTCCGGGTTGCTCGCGGCGCTGGAGGATCAGGACCTGGGCGTCCGGCGCGCCGCGGCCCGGAGCCTCTCGGGGATCCTCGGCATCGACCTGGGCCACGTCCCCATGCTCTCGGACGAGGAGCGGCGGCGCGAGGTCCGGCGGCTGACGACACTGGCTCCCGTCCCGCTCGCGCAGCGCGCCCGGGCGCTGTCCTCGCGCCCTCCCGCGCCCGAGCCGGACCGGGACGGACTCGATGGCTCGCCCGCCCCGCCGGACGACGAGACCCCCGCGTGGGGCGACTCCGACGCGGTCCATGCCTCGGCCGTCGAGCCCTCGGTGCCCGACGCGCCCCCCGTCAGCGCCCGCATCGAGGTGACGCGCCCTGCGCTGCCGCGGGAGCAGGGAGCGAACGTCCACGCCGACGAGGCCCTCTGCAAGCAGATCGCCTCCGAGCTCCGGACGTCGATGCGCGGGCGCTCGGTGGTGGATCTGGCAACGCACCTCGGCGTCACCGACGAGCGGGTGATCGAGGCCGCAGCACTTCTCACGGCGCGCGGGCAAGTGGTCCGCCGCGGGGCGAAGCTGTTCGTCGCCTGATGAGCACGAGGAACGACCGGATGGATTTACCCATCTACACCCCGAAGACGACCGCCGAGCTGCTCGGCATCCCGCCGAAGGCGCTCCGCTCCGCGCTCGCGCAGGACAGCTACTCCGCCCAGGACCTCTGGGCCCTGCGCAAGGCGCTCCGCATCTACCCGCGGCCGCTCGGCCGGCGGAAGCAGCTGTTCCTCAACTTCAAGGGCGGCACCGGGAAGACGGCGCTGTCGACCTCGTACGCCTACCGGCTCGCGGAGCTGGGCTACTCGGTGCTCCTCGTCGACCTCGACAGCCAGGGCCATGCCACCAAGTGCCTGGGCTACGAGGGCGAGGACTTCGAGAAGACGCTCCTCCACGTGCTGGTCCGCAAGGTGCCGCTGTCCGAGGCGATCCAGCACACGCCGCTCCCCAACCTGGACTTCGTTCCCAGCAACCTCGGGATGAGCACCGTCGATCTGGCGCTGATGCCCCTGGCCGGTCGCGAGTTCAAGCTGCGCAAGGCCATCGAGGAGATCGGGGACCGCTACGACGTGGTGGTGTTCGACGCGCCTCCGTCCTTCGGGCTGCTGAACCTGAACGCGCTGATGGCGGCGCAGGACCTCTTCGTCCCGGTGCTGCCGGACTTCCTCTCGTTCCACGGGCTGAAGCTGCTCTTCGAGACGGTGCAGAGCCTCGAGGAAGACCTGAACCACGTGCTGGACCACGTGTTCATCGTCGTCAACGCCTTCAACCAGACCTACAAGCTGGCCAAGGAAGCGCTGGCCGCGCTCCGCGAGCACTACCCCGAGTACCTCCTGACCACGCTGGTGCGGCAGTGCACCAAGTTCGCGCAGGCCTCGAGCGAGGGCGTGCCGGTGTTCATCGCCGAGCGAGATTCCAAGGGTGCCCACGACGTGGATGCCTTCCTGAGAGAAGTCCTCCACCGGCTGGCGCAGTCGAAGGCCCGCGCCGCTCACGGCGCACGGGCGGGGTAGGGGAGAGCCGATGAAGAAAGCCTTCGACCAGAATGTGTCCCGCGCCAAGCCGAGGCTGAAGCTCGGAGGGCCCACGCCCGAACCCGAGACCGACACCCGCTCGTCCGACGAGTCCTGGGTCTACGAGGTCGCCGCCCAGGTGGCCGGTCAACACGGCACCGCCGAGGCCTCCGCGCCCACCGCGCGCGAGCTGCTCGCCGCCGCCGAGCGAGCCGCCGAGGAAGAGCGCGAGGAGGCCTCCGCGCGGAGCCGTGTCGAGGCGACGCTGCGCGAGACCGCGGCCGCCAGCGCACCGGAGGTGAGGGAGGAGCGCGTGGTGGAGGAGGAGCTCGTCACCGTCGCGGTCGGCGCCCGGGCAACCGGCCGCGGCGCACAGGCCGCTCTCCCCCGCGGCCCGGTCACGAACGGAGGACCCGTGTCCTCTCCGCGCAGCACGGCCGAGGTCGGTGCCCGTCCGGCGACCCGTGCTCCCTCCGTCTCCGCGCCGGCTGTCCGACCGCCAGCGCCAGCGGCCCGTGCACCCGCCCCGCCTCCTGCCCCCGCGCCGGACCGTCGCCCACCGCCGTCTCCGTCGGCGTCGCTTGCCCCGGAGCGCCGTGTCCCGCCTCCCGCGGTGCGGACCGAGACGGTCGCCCCGCCCGCCCCCTCGACGGTCGTCGCCGAGCCGGTGGCCCGGCGCGCGGTGGCTCCCCCTCCGCCGCCCCAGGACGACAACGCCTCCCGGCGCGAGCGGCTCCGTGAGCGTCTCCGGACGGTGCGCGAGCATCCCCGCCCCGAGCCGCTCCCCACGAGCGTCGCCGCTGCCGGCGTCCTGGCGGTGGAACGCATCGCGCAGCTGCAGGGCGAGCTGAACGCCGCCAAGCAGCACAACGCCGCGCTCCAGCACGATCTGGACGTGGCCCGTCGCACGGCGGAGCGCGCCACCGAGGAGGCCCGCGGCCGCGTCGAGGAGGCCCGGCGGCTCGCGGCCCAGATGGAGGAGCGCGCGGGTCTGCTGGCCGAGCTGGAGCGGGAGCTCCAGTCGGTGGAGGGCGAGCGGGACGAATCGCTCCTCGCGCTCCAGGACGCGCGCACCCACGCTGCGGCGGAGCGCGAGGAACGGGAGCGGGTCTCCGAGCTGCTGGCCAAGAAGGACGCCGAGCTCGCCGACAGCCTCTCCGAGGAGGAGCGTCTCGCCGGGGAGCTGGAGCGCTTCCGGGACGATTCGGTCCAGCTTCACCGGTCGGTCGACGCACTCAGCGCCGAGCGGGACACCCTCGCCCGCCAGGTGGCGGACCTCACCACGGAGCGTGCCGAGCTGCTCGAGGCGCGGAAGGCGCTGGAGTCCGTCCATCGGGCGCTGACCGAGGCCGCCCGCCGCTAGCGCGCCGCTGCCAGCTCGCTGGTCAACGGTATCAGCGGGAGCAGCGACATGTTCTGGGCGAGGGGCGAGAACGGCGAGCTGGGAGTCGCGCTCGAGAGCCGGCTCCTCCCGAGGAGCAACGCCATCGCCGCGACCCGGTCGCTGGGCGACGGATGGTGAGCAAAGACACCCTGGCCGGAAGGGAGCCCGCCGACGAAGTTCACGAAGCCCTGGGGGCTGTAGCCGGTGTCCACGGTCACCTCGAGGCCGGTCGCGTCGGCCTGCAGCTCCTGGTCGCGGGCGTAGCCGCTCTCGAGATAGTTGTGCACGAACTGGTCGCTGAACAGCGTGAGCAGCGCCGCGTTGGCAGCGCTGTTCAGATCCAGCGGCCCACCGGAGAACGCGTCCAGGGCGGAGATGGCGCTCCTCACGAAGCTCGGGCCGTAGTTGCGCAGCATCGCGGCGCCCTCCTTCTGCCCGGCCTTGGAGTACGCCAGGGTCTTGCACTGGTCGACCTTGGTGCGCTGGTAGATGAGGAAGGAATCCCGGTGCGTGACGTGGGCGATCTCGTGCGAGAGCACCCCGGCCAGCGCGGCCTCGTTGTTCACCCGGCGGAGCAGCCCGCGGGTCACGAAGACGTACCCGCCCGGCGCCGAGACCGCGTTGACGACCTCCGAGTCGAGCACGCCGAACGTCCACTGGAGCGTGGGGCGGCCGGAGCGCGCGGCCACGTTCTTCCCCACGACGTTCAGGTAACGGTGCAGCTGGTTCCGCGGCGTGTCCGTCACCCCCAGCCGCGCGGGGTCGGCGAGCGCCGCCTGCTGTCCGGCCGGCACGTCGACCAGGAGCCCGCCGTTCTGCTGCACCCAGTTGAGCGCCACCGCCCCGCCGATGGTCCGCTCCTCCTCGAACGTCACCGCGGCCGCGCCGAGCTGGTCGCACTTGGACAGATCCTGGGTGAGCCCCACCACCGAGCTCGTCGAGTCGGCCACGCCCTGGGCGATGCTGGTGGGATTGCCGCTCATGAGGCCCGCCGCGGCGCTGCAGGCCACCAGCGCCAGGGCGCCGAGCGACAGGAGCGGCCGCCTCACTGTCGTGCTCCCGCGATGCGGGCGGCCTGGGCGTCGAGCTCGGCGGAGGTCCGCTGGGCGGCGATGGCCTCCAGCGTCTCGGTCTGGCGGACCGCCTCCTTCATCGTGGGCCGCAGGTTGCCCTGGTTCTTCTCGGGCTGATCGCCGTAGCGGACGGCGCCCTCGGTGAGCGCCTTGCCCGCGGCGCCGGAGCTGGCGAAGGCCTGGGCGTCGAGCTTCTTCACCCCGGCCGGGGTGCTGACCAGCTCGTTCTCGGGCGGGGTGGCGGACAGGTTGGCGAAGTAGACGACGCCGCTCTTCCCCTTCGTGTCCACCCGGTGCCAGCTCGGCTTCTTGGGGTCCGCACCGCGCCAGATGACGGCGTCCCCTGGCTGGAGCTTCACCACCGTCGGTGCGCCGGGGGTGGTGCTCTGGAGGACGGCCACGTCGCGGCCCCGGACGTACACCCGATCGCCCGGGACGAGCGCCCACGCCGCGCCGGCCAGCAGAACCAGCGCGAGCACCACTGCCGCCTGTTGCATCAGGGAATCCCTCCGGAGCCGGCGAGAGTCTACTTGTCCAGGTCGACGACTCCATCGAAAGCGATGGGTGGAGCGGCGAGACATCTGTCGCACCGCGCCAGCAGCGCGCGCGAGGGCGCGTCGTCCGGGTCCAGCGCGACCGCGCCGGCGAAGACGTCCCTCGCCTCCGCGAAGCGGGCTGCCCGCCACAACCCGAGCCCCTCGGCGTAGAGCGTGCAGACCTTCTGCCTGAGCGGCGGCAGCTCCCCCTTCCGGCAGAGCAGCTCGTGGATGCTGACCGCCTCGTGCTTGCCGGCGACCCGGACCCGGTCCAGCTCGCGGGTCTCGAACGCCTGCGCCACCAGCGCCTGGGTCCTCGGTCCGATGAGGATCCGCGACCCGTACGGCTTGTTGGCGCCCTCGAGCCGCGAGGCGAGGTTCATCCCGTCGCCCATGGCGGTGTAGTTGAAGAGCTGCTCGCTGCCGAAGTTGCCGACGAACATCACCGCGGTGTTGAGGCCCACCCGGGTGTAGACGTCCGGGAGACCCTGGGCGGCGAACTCGGTGCGGATGCGCTCCACCTCCGTCTGCACCTCGAGCGCCGCGGCGCAGGCCCGCAGCGCGTGGTCCTCGGTCCGGAGCGGCGCGCCGAAGAGGCACACCACCGCGTCGCCGATGTACTTGTCGAGGCACGCGCCGTGCTTCAGCAGCACGCCGCTGACCCGCGTGAGGTAGGTATTCAGCACCCGGACCAGACCCTGTGGGTCCTGGGCGAAGCGTTCGCTGAACGTGCTGAAGCCCTTGATGTCGGAGAAGAAGGCGGTCACCTCGACCTGCTCGCCGGCGAGCCGGGGCAGCTCGGGCTGGGCGACCAGCTGGTCCACCACCTGGGGCGACAGATAGCGGCTGAACATCGCCTTGACCCGCGCCCGCTCGCGGTCGGCGAAGAGGTGGTTGGCGGCCACCGCGGCGAGGCTGGCCATCGACGTCGCGAGCACCGGGGCCACCAGGGCCACGTGCAGCTTGGCCGAGACCAGCAGCCAGCCGGTGGCGACGAACAGCAGCACCGGCGCCGTCAGCGGCCAGGCCGCCTCCACCCAGACGCTGCGGGTGCCGAGGATGAGGAGTGCCGACCCGAGCGCGACGAGGAACGCGAGCAGGGCCGTCGCCCACACCGGCGCGCGGGTGATGAACCGACCTCCGAGGAGGCCGGCGAGCTCGGTCGCGGGCTTCACCACGCCCACGGTGGCCCCGTCGAACGGCGTGGCCTTCATGTCGAACGTGCCGACGGCGAAGCCGGCGATGAGGACGACCTTGCCGCGGAAGAACTCCGGCCCGAGGAGCGGCGGCTGCCGGTGCTCGCGGCGGACCGAGTCGTCCACCACGGCGAGCAGGCTCCGCGCATCGAAGCGCTGGCCGATGGTCCCCTGGTAGTCGAGGGCAGCGCTCCCATCGGCGTCGATGGGCAGGGTCCGCGTCCCCAGCCGCAGCTGCCCGGGTGAGAGGACCAGCGCGTCGGCGCCGAGCAGATCCGCGGCCAGCGCCACGGCGAGGGTGACGTAGGCGTTCGTTCCATCGGTGTAGGCGAAGCGGGTCCGCCGCAGCTTTCCGTCCGGATCGGCCTCCGGGTAGACGAGGCCGAAGGCGGGGACGACGTCCAGGAGCGCGGCGATGGGCGCCACGGGATGCCGCGGGGTGCGCGGTGCGCCGGGGGTGTCCACCGCGAGGTCGGGGAGCGGCCAGGCCTCGCGCACCGGGAACGACAGCACGCTGGCCACCAGCTCGGACGTCGCCGCGGCCTCGGTTCCCTCGGGCGGGGCAAACGGGTCGCTGGCGGGCGGCTTCACCCGCGGGCGGGGCGCCCGGGCCAGCACCGTCCAGTTGTGGGGCGTGACGTGCGGCAGGGGCTCGCCGTTCTGCGAGGGGACATTCACCGCGTAGCCGAGCGCGACAGGGATGCTCATGTGGGCGATGGCTTCCCGGAGGAGCGCGTCCTGGCCCGGGTCGGTGCTCTGCTCGTCCATGGTGAAGTCGAGCACCACCGCCCGGGCGCCCAGCGCCTCGAGGTGGGTCAGCACCCGGGCCCAGAGCGAACGGGCGTAGGGCCAGTTCCCCCACGCGCGGGCGTAGCTCTCGTTGGCCCGGAGGCCCTGCACCGTGGCGTCGTCCACGCCGAGGATGACGAAATCCTTCTCCCGGTCGGGTGGCGTGGAGAAGGTGGTGAGGCGGAGGTCGTAGGTGGCGTCCTCGGCGTTCCGCAGGCCCGGCAGGCCGCCGGCGAGCAGCGCCACCACCGTCGACGCCGTTGCCAGGGCGAGGGCCCAGGGCCATGAAAAGCGAAGGGCCGCCATGGGAGCGGCCCTCGATGCTACTGGGTGCTGGGTCTGTTGAGGGAGCTACTGCGCGAAGGTGCCGCGCAGGGCCGGCTCGCGCTCGATCCGCACGTCGGCGGTCGAGCCAGCACGGTCCATCCGCATGTCGCTGCTGGCGCGGGTGTTCTGCGACCGGACGGCACTCGGGTCGGTGTTCCGGAGGTCGGCCGGCACCGGCGCGCCCACGCACTGCGACAGGAAGACGCGGAACCCGGCGCCAGGCTTCGACACCGGACCGGCGCCATCGGCATGGACGTCGCGGGCGTCCTGCCAGGCCGCGAGGCAGCTATCGACGGCGTCCGACCCGAAGGTCTTCGAGAGGCTCTCGATCAGCAGCGCGCTCTCGCGGTCCCTCGGGATGTCGTTCCGCTGGGCACCTTCCGGCTTCGCGTCGGAACGAACACCACCACCACACGCGGCGATGAACAGCACCACACTCGCAACGAGAAAACGGCGCATGACAGCCTCCCTGAGATTCCCCGGGAGGGGTCCCGGGTGAACGAGCACCAGGGACTGCGTCGAACGTGCCAGCCCGGTTTCCCCGTGCTGGCGCGGAGTTGCGTCGGGCGGCGGTTGCACCCGGCGCCCCTCGATGGCGGATCCTGTTGCCTCCGGAGCGACTACTCGCGGACCTGCAGGTCCACTGTGAGCCCGTCGTGTGCGACCTCCACCGGCCCCGCGTACTCCTCGCGTGCCTGGGTGAGGAGACGCCCGAAGTCGGTGTCGTACCGCGAGCTGAGGTGGGTGAGGATGAGCCGGTGCGCGCCGGCCTGGTGCGCGATGCGCCCTGCCTCCCGCGCCGTGGAGTGACGCGTCTCGAGGGCCCGGGCCTGGTCGTCGTCGCTGAACGTGGACTCGTGGATGAGGACGTCGGCCTCGCGCGCGGCCTCGGCCATCGCCTCGCACGGCCGGGTATCGCCGGAGAGCACCAGCTTCCGACCCGACCGGGTCGGGCCCATGACGTCCGCGGGTGCCACCGGCTTCCCGTCCAGCGCGACCACCGACTCGCCGCGCTGCAGCCGTCCGAAGGCGGGGCCCTCGCGCACGCCGAGTGCGCGCGCCCGCTCGAGGTTGAAGCGGCCGGCGCGCACGTCCTCTTCCAGCACGTAGCCGAGCGCGTTGATCCGGTGCTGCACGCCCACCGCCCGCACCGAGTACCCGTGGCG
>JADGQZ010000123.1 GCA_017881345.1 Myxococcaceae bacterium
CTCGCGGGCCCCGAGCCACGCGTCGAGCAGCAGCCGCGGGAAGTCCACTCCCGCCGCCAGTGCCAGATGGAGCGAGCCCCAGAAGCGGGCGTTCAGCTCGAGCAGCCGGAACTCGCCGCTGCGCGCGTCGCGGCGGTACTCGAGCATCGCCACGCCGTTCCACCCGATGCGGCGCAGGACCGAGAGCGCGTGTGCCTCGACGTCCGGCAGGCGCACGCTCTCGCGAAACGAGGAGACGCCGCCGGTGTGCGGGACCTCGTGGATGCGGCGATGCGCGAACCGGGCCCGCGGATGCCCGTTCACCATGAGGAAGAAGACCCCGACGCCCGCTCCGGGCACGTTCCCCTGCACCAGCAGCCGCCGGTAGTGCGGAAGCCAGCGTGCGATCTCGGCCCGCGCCTCCTCGACGGTCTCGGCACGCAGGACGCGGCTGGGCGCTCCGGCCCGCCCGTGGACCCCGTCGGCCTTCAGCCACAGAGGCGTACCGAGCGCACCGAGCTCCGCCGCAGACGGCACCCGTCCTTCGACCACCAGGCTGGGCGGCAGGTGCGGGTCGCCCTCGAGCGCGGCCACGAGGTCTGCCTTGCTGAAGGCGAGCTCGACCAGCGCTGGATCGAAGAACGGCAGGAGGTGCTGGAACTCGGCGAGGGCCGGCCGGAGCCCGAGGAGGAAGAACTCGGACGGGACGATGACCCGGATGCCCAGCGCCCGCACAGTCTCCCGGACCCAGGGGATGAAGTCGGGCGAGGCGGGCGGCGGATGGACCCGCGCGCTGCGCACCTGCCGCGAGTGCAGGCCCAGCGCGTCGGGCGACTCGGCGCAGGCGTGCACGGGATAGCCTGCCCGTCCGAGCGACCGGATGACCCCGACCGACCCCAGCGAGCCGGCCTGGGGCACGAGGACCGGCGTGCTGGCCCGCACGGGATCAGACGCCCGCACGCCGGCGCTCCACCGTCTGGACCAGCGCGGCCACGGCCTCGTCGATGACGCCGAAGCAGGTGTCGAAGTACGCGTCCGACAGCCCGTACGGATCGGCGAGCACCGGTCGCGGTGAGCGGCACCACAGCCCGAGCAACGTGACCTGCGCCCGCGGGTGCGCTCGCCGGAGCGCCCGGGCCTGGTGCGGCTCCATGGCGACGAGCAGGTCGCCCGCGGTGGGCCGCACATCGCGCGCCCGGCGCGAGGCGCGGGGGGACAGCTCGAGCCCGCGCCGCCGCGCCGCGACGACCGCCGCTGCATCCGGGGGCGAGCTCCCGTCGGCGGACAGCCCGAACGACCCGGCCTCCATGCCCAGGGCCCGCGCGCGCGCCTCCGCGTACCGGCTCCGGCAGACATTTCCGGCACAGACGAACACCAGCCGGAGGACCCGACTCGCGTCGAACGACTGGAGGTCCGAGTAGAGGCCGAGCCGGTGGAGCCAGGAGGTCGCCTGGTGACGGAACCACGCCTGCTTCCGCCCATGCTGCTCGGACACGTCCCTCGACCACACCGTGAGCACGCCCGTCACGCGGAGCCAAGCTAGGGTCGCCGGCCGGTGCGGCAAGCCACCCGGGTGAGCGGGCTGTCGGCCAAGAGACCGTACGCCCGGCACGCTGGCCCGATCCTCCCTAGATTGTTGCCGTCCGTGGACTGCCTTCTCTGCGTCGCCAACTTTCCCGCGAGCACCGGGTACGCCTGGACCTTCATCGGCCGGCTCTTCGCCCGGGTCGCGGACGCGCTCGCCCGGGACGGCATCCGGACGCTGGTCGCCTACCCCCTGCTCGACACCCGCCCGGAGGCGCTCGCCGGGAGCGCGGCGGAGCCGATCGGCCTCGACCTGTCGCTGCGTTCCCCGGCGTCCCTCCGTGCCGCGGTGGAGCTGGTGCGGCGCGCGCGCGTCCGCGCAGTCTGGCTCATCGACCGTCCGGTGGTCTCGCCGGCCAACGCCGTGCTGCACGCGGCCGGGGTGCGGCGGGTGGTGGTGCACGACCACAGCTCGGGCGCCCGCACCGTGCACACCGGACTGCGTGGGCTGGCCAAGGGACTCGCGACCCGGGTGCCGTGGGCGGCGGCGGATGCAGTGGTGGCGGTCAGCGAGTACGTCGCCTGGCGCCAGCTCACGGCCGGAGCGGTCCCGGCCGCACGGATCCACGTGGTGCCCAATCCGGTCCCCGTCCCGGACACGCTCCGGCCCGCGTCCGAGGTGCGCTCGGCGCTGGGACTCGATCCGGGCCGGCGCATGGTGGCCGCGGCCGGACGCCTCACCCCCGAGAAGGGCTTCCACGATCTGCTCGAGGCCGCGGACGGCCTCCCGGCCGACGTCGACGTCGTCCTCGTCGGCGACGGACCCGAGCGCGGGCGGCTGGAGGCGCTCCGGGCCCGGTTGCAGACCGGCGCACGTGTGCTGCTCACCGGGGCGCGGCCCGATGCCGCGGAGTGCGTCGCGGCGGCGGACGTGTGCGTCGTCCCGTCGCGGTGGGACGAGGCGTTCTGCCTCGCCGCCGCCGAGCCGCTCGCCCGCGGCAGGCCGGTGGTGGCCACGCGCGTGGGCGCCATCCCCGAGCTGGTGCGGGACGGGGTGACGGGCCTCCTCGTACCGCCCGCGTCTCCGCCGGCGCTCGGCGCCGCCATCC
>JADGQZ010000124.1 GCA_017881345.1 Myxococcaceae bacterium
CGGATCCTCCCCGATTGTCCCTACGTCGATCACGTCGGAATGGGCGAGGGCGAGGAGCTGCTGCCCGACTACCTCGACCACCTGACCGAGCTGGAGGCGGTGGACGGGCTGGTCTGGCGACGTGGCGGAGCGGTCGTCCAGAACCGGCCGCGCGCGCTGATCCACGACCTCGACCAGTTCCCCTACCCGGACCGGACGAGCCTCCCCATCGACTACGTCGAGTCCCTGCCGCTCGACGTCCCTGCGGTGCTGTCGCTCGATCGCTTCTGCACCATGCAGACCTCGAGGGGCTGCCCGTACACCTGCATCTACTGCGACATCCCCTCGCTGGCCGAGGGGAGGTGGCGGCACCGCTCGGCTGCGCACGTGCTGGGCGAGATGCAGGAGCTCTCCGACCAGGGCTATCGCTCGATCTACCTCACCGACGATCACTTCCTGCTGAAGCGCCAGCGCATCCAGGACATCTGCAACGGCATCATCGAGCGGAAGCTCCAGTTCCGCTGGGGTTGCGAGGGACGGGTGGACTCGGTCGGCGTCGAGCAGCTCCCGCTACTCGGCCAGGCCAACTGCGACATGCTCGCGTTCGGCGTCGAGGCCGGCACGCAAGCGACGCTGGACCGGCTCCAGAAGCGGCAGACGCTGGCGCAGGTGAAGCACGCCGTCGGCGAGGCCAAGAAGCACGGCATCGAACGGGTCCACGGCTTCTTCGTGATCGGTTGCCCGGGCGAGACCGCCGAGGACATCAAGGAGACCTTCCGCTTCGCCGCGCGGCTCGAGATCGACACCTTCGGGTTCAACCGCCTGGCCGTCTACCGCGGGACGCCGCTCTGGAAGGCGTACGTCGACAGCGGGATCCTCGATGAGGGACGCGACTGGGACAAGACCTTCAAGTGCTGTGACATCGACCCCGACACCGTCCCGAACGAGCAGGTGAACGGGCTGCGGATGAAGGGATACGTCTCCTTGTTGCTTCACCGGATCCTGGTGCGCCCGCTGCGCACCTGGGGCCTGTTGCGGTCGTTCAGCCGGCACATGGGCTGGGGGGACCTGCTCCGGCTGCTGAGCGGCCCCTTCCGCACCCGAAACGCGAGCGCACCGGACCTGCCGGCCCGGATGGTGGACGCGGGGCAGCGGGCACCCGCGAGAATGGCGAGGGCGTGACGACGGGACGTCCGCCGGCCGAGGCAGCGCAGGCGGCTGCATGCTCGATCGCTCGCGGAATCCGCGGTGCGGTGCGCCCGCCGTGACACCCCGGTGATGCGCGGCCGGCAGATCCCGGCCATGACAACCGGCTCCTCCCCCGCGGTCCGCCTTCGGTTCCCTCGAGACACGGGATTCCACGCCGACCTGAAGCGTGGCGCCGCCGCGCACTTCGAGCGTGCCGGCCTTCCCCGCTCCGGCGGCGCGGCCATGCACCTGAAGACGGCGATCATCCTGGCCTGGTTCGGCGCCTCGTACGCGCTTCTTCTCGCGCTCGGAGGCACGTCCGGGTGGGTGGCGTCCGCCCTGACCGTCTCGCTCGCGCTCGCCACGGCCGGGATCGGATTCTCGATCATGCACGACGCGAACCACGGCGCCTACGGGCGGACCGCGGCGGCCAATCGCGCATGGGGGCTGGCGCTGGACTTCATCGGCGCGAGCTCTCACGTCTGGCGCTTCAAGCACAACACGCTGCACCATACCTACGCCAACATCGACGGCATGGACGCCGACATCGACGCCGGGCCGTTCCTGCGCCTCGCGCCCTCGCAGCCGCTGCGGCCATTCCACCGTTTCCAGCACCTCTATGCCTGGCCGCTCTACGGCGTCCTCGCGATCAAGTGGTGGTTCGTGGACGACCTGGTCGACCTCGCCCGCGGGCGCATCGGATCGGTGGTGTTCCCGCGCCCCACCGGGCGGCAGCTCGCCACGGTCGTCGCCGGCAAGGCGGTGTTCGTCACCTGGACGCTTCTCGTTCCCTGGCTGGTGTTCCGGAGCGCGTGGATCGCGCCGCTCTTCCTCCTGGGAAGCTTCGTCCTCGGGCTCGTGCTCTCGATCGTCTTCCAGCTCGCCCACACCGTCCCCGAGACCGAGTTCCACGCGGCCTTCCCGGGAGAGCAGCGGATGGCGACCGGCTGGGCGGAGCACCAGGTGCGCGCCACGGCGGACTTCGCGCCTCGCAATCGTCTCCTGGGCTGGTACGTCGGCGGCCTGAGCTTCCAGATCGAGCACCACCTGTTCCCGGAGGTGTGCCACCAGCACTATCCGGCGCTGGCGGGAGTGGTCGAGGCGGCCTGCCTGGCGCACGGCATTCCGTACCGCTCGCACCCGACGCTCCGCGGCGCCGTCGCCGCGCACTTCCAACACCTGTACGCGCTGGGGTGGAACGGCTCCGGCCCGCCGCCGTCTCCGCGGGCACAGCCGCCCCAGCAGGCGCGTGAGCCCCTGTGCGCGGGCGCCCACCGACCCGGGGTCATCGGGGGCCCCGGCTCGACTTCCCAAGGCGATTGGGTTAAGGGTAACCTGCGCTCCCTGTCGGGGGCGCGCTAGCAGGCGCACGGCACTTTCTGCCGCGCGTATTCAGACAGAAAAGAGCAACTCAGCAAATGGCCACCGGTACCGTGAAGTGGTTCAACGACGCGAAGGGTTTCGGCTTCATCTCCCAGGCTGACGGCGGCGAGGATGTTTTCTGCCATCACACCGCCATCGTGAGCGAGGGCTTCCGCTCTCTCCAGGAAGGGCAGAAGGTCGAGTTCGAAGTGAAGAAGGGTCCGAAGGGCCTCCAGGCGGCAAACGTCCGCCCGGTTGCCTGATCTCGCGACGTCGCTTCGTTTCCGTAGAGCCCGGTCTCGACGAGGCCGGGCTTTCGTATCTCCTCTGGTGGCGCCCCGCCTGGCCGGCCTTGCCTCTTCCCGCCGGCGCAGCTTCCCTTACCGCGCGTGCAAGCGACCCGTCGTCTGTGGCGTCGCCCGCGCGAAGGGAGCAAGATACTCGTGATCTCCGTCAGGGTGCGTGTGCGCCCTGGACGGGCGTGGACCGGTGGCGGGGCGTCCCGGAACGCGCGGACGAAAGGGCAGGGCAAGGAAACACATGATCAACAAGGTGGTTGCGCCGGTCAGCGAAGAGACGGAGCGCTCGATCCTGGACATCGCGCCGCAGCAGGAGTGCCTGGACTGGATCTGCTATCGCGTTCGAGGCGGGGTCGACCCCGCGAGCGATGCTCCTGCCGCAAAGCCTGCACCCAGCTCGGCCGCGCTGCTGCGCGGGCGCCCGGGCCGCGAGGACATCGAGAGGGCTCTCGGCCGGCTCGTGAACCTCGGCATGCTCACCTACGACGGCCGGCGCTGGAGCATCACCTCAAAGGGCCACGGCACCATCTAGCCGGCGCGCCGCGGCGCCGGACCACCCTGCACCTCTACTCCAGCCTGCGCCCGAACGACTCCGCCCGCTCGAGCAGGGAGAGGAGCTCGGGCGTCGGCTCGCGCGATCGGTTCCCACGCTTGGCGACCCGATCGAGGGACGAGAGCGCCTGTGCGAACGCGACGTCCTCGCTCGCTCCCCGGCGTTCGAGGATGGCGTACAGCCTGCGGATCCGCTCCTTCAGCTCCCGGAACGACGCGTTCATGACCTGGCCTTTCTGGAGGCGGTGACGCACGGCTGCTCGGGAGGAGGCGGGCCTCGGACCACCACCTCGTTTGCGAAGCCGTACACGGTCACCCTCCACTTCGCGGTGGGGCGACCGCTCGGTTGGACGGTGGTCGGCGCGAGTCGGAGCATGATACCCGGGACTCCGTGCACCCGGCCACCACCGAGTGCATGTACTCGCGGCCGCGCCCCGGCGCCACGCTCGAGTGCAAAGCGGGTCCAGAGCAGTTCCCCACCCTGCCCGGGCTCA
>JADGQZ010000125.1 GCA_017881345.1 Myxococcaceae bacterium
GAGGATCGAGCGGTCCACGTGGCTCTCGGCGGCAAGGTGGAGGACCGCCTCGATCCGGTGCTTCTCCAGCAGGGACTCGACCAGCTCGCGGTTCCCGACGTCCCCGCGCACGAAGACGTGACCGGCGTCGCCCTCCAGGTCGGAGAGGTTCTCCAGATTGCCGGCGTAGGTGAGCAGGTCGAGGTTGACCACCGTCCACGACGGCCGCCCGGCGCGCAGATGGCGGACCAGGTTCGAGCCGATGAACCCGCAGCCGCCGGTCACCAGGACATTCATGGGGATGCGACTTTCGTTTCATGCGCTCCGGGGGGAGTCAAGACACCCGCTCTCGGGGTCGGCCCCCGGGGCGCGCCGGTGGGGTGGACGCTCCAACTGGGCGCAGCTCTCTGGTAGAGAGCCCACCCGTCCGGGCGGTGTCCCCACGGCGGATTGTGGTGACCGGACGCTCGCCGCCCGGGGAGTCCCGGAGCCAAGAGGCCTGCCCTGAGCGAACCCGATGCTGCCCTGCCCGCCGTGAGCCAGACCCCGGGCGCAATTCCGTCCCGGGCCGGGGCGTGGGCCCGCCTCCTCCTCCGACGACTGCCCGCGGGGGTGACGGTGGTGCTTCTCGGCGCGGCGGCGGCAAAGGCGCTGCTCGACTTCGACATCGCCTGGGACTCGATCGCCTACCACCTGCCGTTCGCGGCGCTGAAGAGCGGGCTCGTGGATCCGGCCCGGTACGAGCTCACCGGGATGCTTCGCTTCTACTACGACGGCTTCCCTGCCTTTCCCTCGTACCTCAAGGGCGGGCTCTGGTCGGTCCTCGGGCGCCCCGAGGCCGCCAATCTCGTGGCGCTGCTGAGCTTCGTCTGCCTGCCGCTCTACGTCTGGCGGGTGTGGCGCATCCCCTTCTCCTGGGGGGTCATCGCGCTCCTGGCGATCCCCGCGGTCCAGGTGAGCGTCTGTCGCAACCAGATCGACCTGCCGACCAACGTCTTCATGACCGTGCTCGTGCTCTCGCTGTGCGACGCCGCGGCGCGTCCGCTGGAGTTCGGGCCGGCGAAGGCGGCGGTGGCGACCCTCGCTGCTGCGCTGGCCGCGAACTTCAAGCCGCAGATGGTGGTCCACGTGGGCGTGGCGGCGGTGGTGGCCTGCGTCCTGGTGGCAGTCGGATCCCGCAGGAAGGTGCGCGCCCCGGCGCTCGAGGCCGCGCGCGCCCACCCGGTCGCCGCCGCGGCCGCGATCGCCATCGCCATTCCGCTGGTGTTCGCCGCTCCGTTGACCAACTGGATCCGGCGGGGGAATCCCTTCTACCCCATCAGGGTCCGGGTCCTGGGCCACGACCTCTTTCCGGGACCCTTGCCCCCCAGCGGCCTCTGGCCGGACCCGCTGTACTCGGCGCACTATCCGCAGCCGCTGCGCTGGTTGCTCTCGGTGCTCGAGTTCCGGGCGTTCGACTACCGGCCCCTCCCCTACACGATGGGGAACGGGAACGTGCCCGCGGACGCGATGAGCATGCGGGTGGGTGGGTACATGGGGCTCCTGGTCATCGTGGCCCTGGGCCTGTTCGTCCTGGCCGCTCGTGGGCGCAAGGACCGGCTCGTGCCCACCTTCGCGGTGATGCTGGGGCTGACCGGCCTGCTCTCGGCGTTCATGCCCGGCTCGCACGAGCTCCGCTACGCGTCCTACTGGATGATGTGCCTGGTGCTGAGCACGTTCATCCTGGTGAGCACCGAGAGGACCCTCCTCGCGGTGTACCGGCTGCTCCTCGCCGCCACGCTGGTCTGGGTCGTCTCCATCACCGGGGCACAGCACCTCCTCCCCAGCGGGGAGAACTTCGCCTACTACCAGAAGGCACTGGGGGTCGCCCCGGCTCTGGAGCGCACCGTCCACGACGCGGAGACGGTCTGCCTCCGGAGCAATCCTCAGGCCGCGTTCCTCTACGCCCCAGAGTTCCACCCCCAGCTCGCCGCGAAGCACCCCTACCGGGTGCGGGTGGAGGGCTTCACCCCCGGTGCTCCGGAGAACCTGTCCGCGGGCAGCGGGGTCTGTACCTGGCTGCAGTGACCTTCCAGGAGGAGAGAAAACCTTGAGCTCACCCGGGGCACGCCTCAAGCTCCTCGTCACCATCCCCGCCCTCAACGAGGAGGACAGCATCGCCTCGATCATCGAGCGAACGCTCGCCGCGCGGAAGAACATCGTCGAGCGTTCGCCGGTGACCGAGGTCGAGCTGGTGGTGGTGAGCGATGGATCCACGGACCGGACGGTGGAGATCGCCCGCCGCTACGAGCCGGACATCCGGCTGATCGTCTTCGAGAAGAACCGCGGCTACGGGGCGGCGATCAAGAGCGCCTGGCAAAGCTCGGACGCCGAGCTCCTCAGCTTCCTCGACGCCGACGGGACCTGCGATCCCAACTTCTTCGTCAACCTCTGCAACCTCATCGAGTCCCGTGATGCCGACGTGGTGCTCGGCTGCCGGATGACCCGCGAGAGCAAGATGCCCCTCCTGCGCAGGGTGGGGAACTTCATCTTCGCCGTCCTCCTGAGCTTCTTCTCTTCCTCGAAGGTCCGGGACACCGCCAGCGGGATGCGAGTGGTGCGCCGCTCCAGCCTCCCCAAGCTGTTCCCCCTACCCGACGGGATGCACTTCACTCCGGCGATGAGCGCGCGGGCCATCCTCTCGCCGCAGCTGCGCATCTTCGAGGAGGGGATGCCGTACCACGAGCGAGCGGGGGAATCGAAGCTGCGGGTGGTGCGCGACGGGTTGCGCTTCCTCCGGGTCATCGTCGAGGCGGCTTTCCTCTACCGGCCGTCGCGTCCCCTGGGCTTCGTGGGCGGTCTGCTGGTCATCGTCGCCGCGCTGCTCCTGGTCTCGCCGGCGGTGTACTACGTCCAGCACCGCCGGCTCTTCGAGTGGATGATCTACCGCTTCGTGGTGGCGGATCTCCTGACCCACAGCGGAGTCCTGCTCCTCTGCGCGAGCTACCTCGTCCGCCGCATCGTGGAGATGGTGCTCCATCTGGGGGACGAGACGTCGGGGTTCCACCGCGCGTTCCGGTGGGCGCTCCGGGGGTGGTTCTTCTGGGTGGCCGTGGTGGCGCTGCTCGTGCTCGGCGCGGCGCTGGTCGCTCCGAGCTTCCTGGAGCTGGTCCGGACCGGGGCGACCTACGAGCACTGGTCCCGCTTCATCGCCATGGGCGTCTCGGTGGGCGTGGCGCTGATCCTGGCGGTGACGCGGGTGGTGGACTTCTCCCTCGATCTTCTCCAGGAACGGCTGTCCTACCTCCGCTCCTCCTCACCGGCGGCGTAGTCACCTCCGGCGGGGAGTCCCCACGTACATCAGCTTCCCCCACCCGATGCGCTGCCGCTCCGGGGTGAAGCGCTTGGCCAGCAAGGCGAGGATGGGCTCCGCCGAGGCGAGCCAGCGCTCGTAGGTGTCGCGCTCGTAGTGGGTCATGGTGGCGAAAGCGTCCATCTTGTTGGAGAGCCTCCGGACCAGCGGCTTCTCGCTCACCCAGTGGACCAGGTCGAGGAACGGCGTTCGCCAGGGCTCCACCGCGACGAACCGTCCGCCGGGGCGGAGCACGCGGCTGACCTCTCCGAGCGTCTGCTCCACATCCCGCAGTCCCTCGAGGTGGTGGAGCCCGCCCTGGACGATGAGGATGTCCCGGGAGCTGTCCTCGAAGGGAAGGTGCCGGCAGTCGGCGGCGTGAGTCACCGCACGGCCGTGGTACTGGGCGAGCAGCGCCGGAGAGAGGTCGACCCCTTCCAGCCGCTGGAAGTCCAGTGCCTCGAGGGCATGGATGCCGTTCCCCCGGCCGCAGAAGATTTCCACGATCTGCGACTGCTTCGGCCACTCCTCCGCGCCGAGCAGGTGCAGCCGCCGGAGGAACTTCCGGCGCTCCTCCGCGGGGGTCTCGAAGCGGGCATAGGCCTCCTCCCAGGGGCTGGGCGGGGCGACCTCGGAGGCGGACTCTCGGGAGCTGGGCGACAAGGGACTCTCCTGGAGGGGACGGACGCTTCAGCGGCGGAAGCGCTGGCGGATCGCCCGCATCGGAGCGAGCAACCGCCAGGACGGGGACCGCTCGAGCTCCGAGATCAGCTGCTCCAGCTCGGCTCCTTTCATCTCCCAGAGCCTGGGGAACTCGCGGCTGCGTCGTCCGAAGAGCCGCTGCATCCACCGGACCGGAGCGGTCAGGGACCACGAGCGGGAGGTGAGGATGACCCGGGCCCGCTCGCGGAGCTCGTTCCCCCTTGCGTCGCTCACGATCGCGCCGCCCGTCCCCCGCTCGGTGAAGAGCTGCCGGAGCCGGGTGGCGGAGCCGGGCGGGAGCACCAGGGGGATCCGGTCGAGCTTGCGCCAGATCTGCTGGTGATTCGCCACCCACTCCTCGGGGGAATGAACGGTGAACGAGCTCTCGCCCAGCTTCCACTGCCGGTAGATCGAGGTCACCCGGGGGGAGTTGGCGAGCCCGCAGACCGCGACGGTGCGGAGCAGGAAGTCCCAGTCCTCGGTGGTGGTGAGCTGCTCGTCGAAGCGGATCCGGAGATCGGCGAACGCCGAGCGGGGGAAGGCCACCGACACCGGCGGCGTCTGGTTCTCGGCGAGGTGCTGGAAGAGGTCGAAGTCCTTCGCGTACCGGCGCTCGAAGGTCCCGACGGCGCGCACGGCCGGACGGCCTTCCAGGGTCTTCACCGGCTCGGCCGCCTGGGCGACCGCCCCGGCGCGGAGGACCCTGCCCGGGGAGCGTTCGGCGAGCTTCTGGAAGGTCTCCACCCAGTCGGCGAAGACGAAGTCGTCGTCGTCGAGGATGGCCACGTAGTCGCCCCGGGCCTCGGAGAATCCCACGTTGAGCGGGGTGGTGCGGTTTCCGTGATCGACCCGGACGAAGCGCACCCGGGGGCGGAAGGCGCGGTGCACGTCCTCGATGACGCGCTC
The DNA here is from genome assembly GCA_017881345.1 of Myxococcaceae bacterium. Classification (GTDB taxonomy): domain Bacteria; phylum Myxococcota; class Myxococcia; order Myxococcales; family Myxococcaceae; genus RPRB01. Next base: position 4,919 of record JADGQZ010000125.1, read on the forward strand.
GACCGCGAGCTGGGCCGACTGATCGAGCCGGTGACCGATCACCACCAGCTCGAAATCCTGGCTGGTCTGGGACGACAGGCAGAGCAGCACGTCACGGAGGGTGTCGAGTCTCCGTCCCTGCGTCCGCGTCACCACCGAGAGGAAGGGAGTGGTCCGGTCCCGGTCGAGACCGTCCACGGTGCTCTTCCTCGGGCCGGGCAGGTAGGCACGGACGAACTGGTTGACGCTCCCGTTGTCGTCCATCGAATCGCGCAGGTACCGGAGGACCTGGCCCAGCGGCGTCTCGCCGGCGAGCGCGGGGTGAAAGCGGGGGAAGTGCTGGTCGCTCTTCTCGAGGAGCACGTCCCTCCGCCTGGTCTCGTGCCAGCCCGAGGCCTGCATCATCTGCCGCAGACTCTCCTCGGTGAAGAACCTGACGTGGGTCACGTCGAGGATGCCGGTCCCCGTCTCGTCCCACCGCCCGAACGCCAGCTTGAACCCGACGTCCCGGTGCGCCACGTTGGGCACGGAGATGGTCAGGGCCGCGCCGTGCTCCCGCGCCAGGCGATAGACGACCTCGAGCAGCCTCGGCGGCTCCGGCAGGTGCTCGAGCGTGTCCATGATCGAGATGGAGCCGAGGCGCCGGCTCCCCAGCGCCTCACGCACGTTTCGCTCGACCACCGCGGGATCCCGGAGGTCGCAGGACAGGGCGTCGAACCCGCGCTGGCGCAGGGAGGCCAGTCCGCCCTCGTCCATGTCCATCCCCAGGTACTGCAGGCCGAGCTCGTCCCTCAGGGCCTCGGCGATCCGGCCGTAGCCGCACCCGAGATCGAGATGGACGCCTCCCCGCGCGATCCCCAGGTCCTCGAGCAGGCTCCGGGTGTGTCCGTATACGTTGTCGGAGTAGTAGGGGTTGTCGTAGCAGCCGGCAGCTTCAGAGGGCGAAGCGGTGTCGGGCATAGAGGCCGTCCTTGAACTCCGAGACCCTGTGCTCCGGGTCGAGCTGGGGCGGAACGCGACCACTGGCACGCCTCTCGGTGAAGGTGTTGGCCGCCCGCCTCAGATATTCCACTTCCGAACGCGAGAACGTCTCCAGCAGGCTCTCCACCAGGTCATCGCGGGAGTACTTGTAGGTCAGGAAGAGCGCCGCCTCTGCCGAGTAGTAGCGCTCGGCCGAGGAAGGATTCCACTTGCCGTCGTCGGTCAGCCGCTTGTCATGGAACACCACCGCCGAGGGCTGGAAGATCACCCGCTGGCCGGCGAGCCGCAGCCGCCAGGAGAAGTCGACGTCGTCGCAGTAGAGGAAGAAGGAGTCGGCGTCGAAGCCACCGTGCTCCTGGAACATCCTTCTCGGCACCAGCGCGCAGGCGGTGGTCGCCCACCCGGTCTCGCCGGTCACCGGGTCGTAGTCCTTCGGATGCTCGACCGGCAGCTGGCGAGCCTCGACCAGTCCGGTGGTGCCATGGCGGAAGGGACGGAGCAGCTCGATCAACGTGTCCGGAGCGAGCATCACGTCCGGGTTCATGATCAGCACCAGATCCTCGATGGTGTCCTCCAGGAGCCGGTTGTGCCCCCGGGCGGATCCCAGGTTCTGCCCGAAGAAGCGGTGCTCCACCCGGCTCACCGCCAGCGCCGAGGAGGAGATCTGCCGCAGGTCGTCCTCCTCGAAGACCGGCTCGGGGGAGCAGTCCCCGTAGACCAGCCGCACCGAGGCGAGCTCACCCGCGGCGATCGCCAGATCCGCGGCGCGCTCGAGGTGCGCGATCGAGAGGCGAACGTGGGCCGGCTCGTTGGCGTACAGCACCGACTGGACCCGAAGGGTCGGGGGCCGCTTTTCAGGATCGTTCGACACGTGCATTCACCCACTCGCAGAGACTGGCCAGCCCCTCCTCCGGCGCGACCCGGGGCGCGTACCCGATCTCCGCCCGCGCCTGGTCGATCTCGCACGAGGCATGCCGCACGTCACCATGGCGGTACTTTCCGGTGACCACCGGCGCCGGCGCCCCGTAAGTCCGGGCGATGATCTCGGCCGCCTGCCGGATGGTGATCGGGGTCCCGCTGCCGATGTCGAGCATCCGCGGGCCGGCAGGTGGACGCTCGAAGGCGAGCATGATCGCGCGCGCCACGTCGTCGATGTACACGAAGTCTCGCAGCATCTCGCCGTCCTCGTAGAGCGGGATCGGCTTGCCCTCCCGCGCGAGCCGGGCGAAGAGCGTGACCACCCCGGTGTAGGGGTTGGTCAGCGACTGGCCCGGGCCGTAGACGTTCTGGAGGCGGAGGATGCTCGCCTTGACTCCGAAGCTCTCGGTCCAGGCGCGGAGGATCTGCTCCTGGGCGAGCTTGGTGGCGCCGTAGACGCTCGTGGGCCGAGGGGTGGTCCTGCTCGCCTCGAAAGCCAGGCCACGGGCGCCGGGGAAGTCCCACTGTCCGCGGGCGAGCATCTGCTGGTCGCGCTGGCCCGGATAGAAGCGTGTCCCGTCCTCGCGTTCCCACTCGCCCTCGCCGTACACCGCCCGGCTGCTGGTCAGCACCACCTGCTCCGGGAGAAGCCTGGTCGCCGCGAGGGCATCGAGCATCCTGGTGAGCCCGACCACGTTCGCCACGGCATGACGGGAGGCCTCGGTCAGCGACTGACCCGTACCGGTCTCCGCAGCGAGGTGGAGGATGCGTGTCGGCCGGTGCGATCGGAGGACTTCCTCCCAGGTGGAGGCCTCGGAGACGTCTGCCACGATCAGCTCTGCGCGCGGATCGAGCTCCGGGGGTCGAGACCGCGTGGGATGGACCTGGGGATGCAGAACGTCGACGACGACCACCTCGCCCAGCTCGGCATCGAGGATGCGGGAGACCGCGGTGCCGATGAACCCGGCGCCACCCGTCACCAGACAGCAGCCGCTCATCCCGGCTCACCCTGCGCGGCCGCGGGAACGGTCCGGCGCCGGCCTGGCTTGATCGACAGAGTCGGCTTCTCGACCAGGTGCCAGGAGAGCACCGCGCACAGGAGCGCCGGGAAGAAGGCCAGCACGGCGTTCTGGAGAGCGGTCAGAGGTCGTGGGGAGAGGAAGTTGACGGTCTGCTGCAGTGGGAAGCCGTAGAGGTACAGACCGTAGGAGAAGTCTCCGAACCGACCTGCGCGGGAGAAGCCCGGGGCCGGCGTCAGGGCGAATGCGAGGATCGCGTAGGGAGCGAGGAGGAACAGCCCGAGCTCCATGGTCAGCGCCGACGAGGGCTGGAGGAAGAGACCGATGCCGAGAAGTCCCAGGGCAACCGCCGGCGACAGGAAGCGGCGGAGCCCGTAGATCTGGAACGAGGCTCCGAGCATGAAGTAGGGGGCGGCGTCGAGGGTCGAGGCAAGACCGGTCGCGTAGAACACCACGGGCCGGTGCGCGATCCCGGCCCGGTTCCAGTACAGGCTCCAGCAACAGAGCCCCACCGTGGCGACCGCAGGAACCCAGCGGAAGCGGAGCTTTGCACCGAGGACGCAGAGCAATGGAAGGAGCAGGTACATCGCGAATTCGGCCGGCAGGCTCCACAGCGAGCCGTTCACCGCTCCTGGGTAGGGGAGCCGATCGAAGACGCCGGGAAGGTAATAGACGGGGCGGAGCGC
>JADGQZ010000126.1 GCA_017881345.1 Myxococcaceae bacterium
CTACGCCCAGCTCGACCACGACATCGTGGTGGACGTCCGGGTTGGGGACGCGGACGCGCCCGCGCAGTACACGATCTTCCACCACTTCTGACGCCCGCTGCCCAAGTGGGCACGATCATTGACACGACGTGTCATCCGCCATCAAGGTGTTTGTAAGTGGTCGGAATCGTTTGACACCGTGTGGTCAGATCCCTATTGTCCCGCGCCGCCCAGCGAGCCTGACACTCGGGCGTGGGGACGAGGGCCAGCGCCAGCGATGACCAGCGTCGAGATCGTGTTCCTGGGCGTCTACTTCGCCGTCCTGTGCGTGCTCGCCATCTATGGCTCGCACCGATACCGGATGGCGTTCCTGTACTACCGGCACAAGTTCAAGATCCCGACGCCCAACGGCTCGCTCGCCCAGCTGCCGCGGGTCACCATCCAGCTCCCGGTCTTCAACGAGATGTACGTGGTGGAGCGGCTCATCGAGGCCGTCTGCCGCATCCGCTATCCGCGCGAGCTGTTCGAGATCCAGGTGCTGGACGACTCGACGGACGAGACCTGCGCCATCGCCCGCGCCGCGGTGGAGCGCCACCGGCGCGCCGGCGAGGACGTCACCTACATCCACCGGACCAACCGGAAGGGCTTCAAGGCGGGCGCCCTGGAGAACGGGCTGCTCTCCGCCAAGGGCGAGTACGTCGCGGTCTTCGATGCGGACTTCGTGCCCACGCCGGACTTCCTCGAGCGCACGGTGCCGTTCTTCGCCGACGCGAAGGTGGGCATGGTCCAGGTGCGCTGGGGGCACCTCAACCGCGAGTTCTCCATCCTCACCCAGGCCCAGAGCATCTTCCTCGATGGCCACTTCATCATCGAGCACACCGCGCGGAACCGCTCGGGCTGCTTCTTCAACTTCAACGGGACCGCCGGCATCTGGCGGCGGAGCACCATCGGTGATGCGGGCGGGTGGCAGCACGACACGCTCACCGAGGACCTGGACCTCAGCTACCGCGCGCAGCTGAAGGGCTGGCAGTTCATCTTCCTGCCCGAGGTGGTGTCCCCGGCCGAGGTGCCGGTGGACATGAACGCCTTCAAGAGCCAGCAGCACCGCTGGGCCAAGGGCTCCATCCAGACCGCGCGAAAGCTCCTCCCCACCATCCTCCGCTCGAACCAGCCGTTCGCGGTGAAGCGGGAGGCGTTCTTCCACCTCACCAACAACATCGCCTACCTCCTGATGGTGCTCCTGTCGGTGCTGATGCCGCTGTCGATGGTGGTGCGCTTCAAGCACGGCCTGTACTCGACGCTGTTCCTCGACCTGCCCTTCTGCCTCGCGGCCACCATCTCGGTCTGCTTCTTCTACGTGGCCACCCAGCGCGAGCTGGGGCTCAAGGGCTGGGCCCGGGTGAAGTACCTGCCGTTCATCATGTCGCTCGGCATCGGGATGGCCATCAACAACGCCAAGGCGGTCATCGAGGCGCTGCTCAACGAGCAGAGCGCGTTCGCCCGGACGCCGAAGACGGGCAGCGAGGGCAAGAGCATCCGCTCGACGGTGAAGCGCAGCTACCGCGGCGTGCGGAGCATGATGCCGCTCATCGAGCTGGGCTTCGGGCTCTACTTCTCCGCCGCGCTGTGGTTCGCCATCGACGCGGGCATCTGGACCTCGGTGCCGTTCCTGGTCCTCTTCCAGGTGGGGTTCCTGTACGTGGGCGCGGTGAGCCTGTTCCAGGGTCGGTCCATCGACCGCCGCGCGCTCGCGCCGGCCGTCGCCACCGCACCCTCCGCCCAGCGCGCGGCCTGAGCGCGGGCTCAGCCGGCGTCGGCCGCCGCCCGCAGCAGCAGGTAGCTCCGCGTCTCCGGCGGGGAAGCGTCCACCGCGGCGCACCGTCCGTCGACCCGCATCCGTTCCACCGTCTTCATCAGGAGCCCGCCGTCGGGACAGCCGACGAGCGTGACGGGGAGGCTCGCCTCGCAGCCGGGGCCGGACGGGCCCATCCTCGGCGCGCGGGCCTCCCCGGTGAGCCCACCCGGGGTGCGCCGGAGCACCACGCGGGCACTGCTGGTCCGGTCGGGCGTTCCACCGTCTCCCCAGTGGCGCTCGACGTCGAGGACGACCGTGCCCCCGTCGTCGGTGGCGCGGTAGGCCCAGCTCGGGTCCGAGGCGAGCACCCACTGGCCGGCGAAGTCGTCCCCGCAGCCCTCGGGAAGGGCCCGGGCGGCCGGCGCGGTCTCCACGGGCGGAGCAGGCGGTGCGGCGCAGGCCGCGAGCAGCGCCAGCGCGCTCGAGGCCCGGAGCATGCGCCCGCGGGACCCGCTCGCCCGGCTCCGGCTGAGGATCGTGCCCCGCATCAGGCCGCCTCGAACAGCGCCTCCACGAACTCGTGCGGATCGAAGGGCCTCAGATCCGCCACCTTCTCGCCCACGCCCACCCAGGTGACGGGGATCTTCAGCTCGTCGCTGATGCCGATGACCACCCCGCCCTTGGCCGTTCCGTCGAGCTTGGCGAGCGCGATGCCGGTCACCCCCACCGCCTCCTGGAACTGCTTCGCCTGGGCGATGGCGTTCTGGCCCACCGTGGCGTCCAGCACCAGGAGCACCTCGTGCGGTGCCCCGGGGAGCGCCTTGCCCAGGACCCGCTTCACCTTCTTCAGCTCCTCCATGAGGGGCGTCTTGGTGTGGAGGCGGCCGGCGGTGTCGACCAGCACCGCGTCCGCTCCCTCGGCGATGGCCCGCTTCACCGCGTCGAACACCACGGCGCCGGGGTCCGAGCCGTCGGGGCCGCGGACCAGCGTGGCGTGGGCACGCTCCGCCCAGATGTCCAGCTGCTCGCTGGCCGCGGCGCGGAAGGTGTCGCCGGCGGCGATGACCACCTTCTTGCCCTGCTTCGTGAGCCGCGCGGCGAGCTTCCCGATGGTGGTGGTCTTCCCCGCGCCGTTCACCCCGACCACCATCGTCACGTGCGGCGGACCACCGCCCTGGAGCGAGGTGGAGCGGGGGAGCGTGACCATGCGCTCGACCTCCGAGCGGATGAGGCCCTTCACCCGGCCCACGTCGCCGAGCTCGCGGCGCTTCAGCCGGTCGCGGGCGGTGTCCACCAGGCCCGAGGCGGTCCGCACGCCGATGTCCGCGCTGAAGAGGATCTCCTCCAGCTGCGCCAGCACCCCGTCGTCCACCGCGGCGCCACGGGAGAAGAGGCCGTTCAGCCGGGCCATGAAGCCCTCGCCGCGGGTGCGCTCCAGGCCGGCGGCCAGGGTGCGGCCCGCCTCGGCCTCGGTGCGCGCGCGGGCTTCCGCCTCGGCACGCAGGCGCTCCGCCTCGGCTGCCTCGCGGGAGCGGACCTCCTGGTCCTCGCGGAGCCGCCGCGCCTCGGCCTCCTCGCGGGACCGGCGCTCGCGGGCCTCGGCCTCGGCGGCCTTCCTCGCGCGGTACTCCTCGCGCTTGGCCTCCTCCTCCCGCTCCTTGAGCGCGCGGGCCTCGGCTTCCAGCCGCCCGCGCTGGGCGGTCTCGGCCTCGGCACGCGCCTTCTCTTGCAGCTCGTGTCGCTCGCGGGCGAGCGCCTCTGCCCGGGCGCGGGCGGCGAGGGCCTCCTCGCGGGCGCGGGCCTCGTCCTCGCTCGGGACGATCTCCGGCCGGACCGGAGAGGGTGCCGGCAACCCGGGGGCGGGGGGCGGTGGCTCGGCCCGGCGCCGGGCGCGGGCCCGGAGGGCGAGCGCGGCGGAGGCCGCCACGACGACGAGGAGTCCTCCTCCGAGCAGCTCGACCGTGTGCAGGTCGAGCCCGAACAGCAGCTCGGGGGGCGGGGTGGGAATCTGGGCCAGCAGCTCGGACGGCGACATGCGCCGCCCCTCTTACGTCATCTGGCGCTTCCGTCGACACCGCCATTGTGCGCTAAGAGTCGCTCCACACGCATGCGTCACGCGCTCGCCCTCGTCTCCCTGCTCGGCATCCTCCCGGCCTGCATCGTGGAGGCGCCCACCTCCAGCAAGTCCAGCCCTCCCGCCGCGCGCACGCAGACGGCCCCGGTCCCGGTGAAGAACGGGGCGGTGCTCGGCGACCTGGCCGAGCTGGTGGGCGCCACGTTCGCCCCGCCGTCCGTCTCTCCCGGGGACGCCACGCGGGTGGTCCTGGTGTTCCGGGCCATCAAGCCCACCACCGACGACTGGCAGGTGTTCGTCCACGTGGAGGACGCCGAGGGTCGCGGCGAGCGGCTGAACGCCGACCACGCGCTGCGCGTCCCGACCAGCACCTGGAAGGCCGGCGAGCTGGTCCAGGACGAGTTCGCCCTGACGCTCCCCCCGGGCTGGCGGGCGAAAGCGGTGAACATCTTCGTCGGGCTCTGGCTGCCGACGACCAATGCCCGCATGAAGGTGCGCAACCCCGAGGCGGTCCGCACCGACGGGAGCGACCGTGTGCTCCTGGTGCAGCTGCCGGTCGCGGGCTGAGAAGAAAAAAGCCGGAGTGGCCCTGTAAGCCGAGTTCTGTTCCCCCGTGGAGTCTCCTCCGCGAGGGCGGCGAACATTCCTCTAGGGCCCTGGTTGCCCAGGGGCCTCGTCAGCGAGCAACCCGGGAGTCTGGGGCGGGCAGCCCTGCTCCATCCCGGGTGGGATGGAACGCTCCCTGCTGGCTCTTGCTCCGGGTGGGGTTTGCCGTGCCGGTCAGGTCACCCTGGCCGCGGTGCGCTCTTACCGCACCGTTTCACCCTTGCCCCGTGGCGCCGTCGCCGGCGTCGCGTGGCGGTCTATTTTCTGTGGCACTGTCCTTCGGCTCGCGCCGACTGGCCGTTAACCAGCACCCTGCCCTTTGGAGCTCGGACTTTCCTCCCGCTGCCCCGTCCTGCAGCAGCCGGCGTTCACCCGGGCCACTCCGGCAGGGGGGACTTACCGCGGGGAGGGTCGGGGCGCCACTGGGCTCGCCTCAGGCGAGGGTCCGGGAGGGGGCGAGCCCGGGCGCGGCCGCGCCGGGCGCGGTCCGGAACCGCCGGTCGCGCAGCGCCAGGACGAGCGCCGTCACCAGGTAGAAGCCACCGCGGAGCCAGGACAGCCGGGTCACGTCCGCGCCGCTGAACATCGGCCCGGCGAGCTCGCCGCCGAACGTGTTCTGCGCGGTGTGCATCAGCAGAGGGAGGAGCACGGCCCTGCCCGACTCCTGGTACAGCCAGGCGAACACCACCGAGGCGGAGAGGATGCCGATGAACCCGGGGACCAGCTCGCCGGGCCGGGCGAGCAGCAGCGGCAGGTGCCAGGCGAACCACACCACGCCGACCAGCAGGCTCGCCTGGAGCATCGACCGGCGCTCCGAGACGCGGGCCAGCGCCAGGCCGCGCCACGCAGGCTCCTCCCCGAGCGGTCCGCCCAGCACCATCACCAGCGGAAAGACGATGAAGAGCGACGGCCAGGACCGCCACGTCTCGGCCGGCGGCGGCCTGGCTCCGAGCGCGATGTTGGCGCCGATGCCCAGCAGGGTCACGAGCAGCGGGAAGAGCAGGGCGAAGGCGTAGAGCCACGGCGCGGCCCGCCACCGCAGCAGTCCCCGCGCCCACTCCCGGAGCCCGCGGACACCGCCGGCGAGGGCGGTCACCGCGACCGCGGCGATGAGCGGCCCGTACGGATCGAGCCCCAGCTCCCCACCTGGATGAACCCAGGCGACGAGGTACGCGCGCCACGAGAGAGGGAAGGCAAGCGCGTAGAAGGTCGCGACCGGGTGCGCGCGGACGAGCTGTCGGATTCGAGTGAACATGGGTCTCGGATGTCGTGCTTCCCCGCCTGACGTGCGAGCGGTCGACGCATTGCCAAAGGCCCCGCGGCGAGGACTGGTGCTTCCGTCTCCGCAGGCGGACTGCCCGTTGCGGACCGCCGTGCCTCAGCGGCGCACGGGCCCGACGCTCAGGGCATGCGCTCGTCGATGGCCCGGTTGCTCATCTCGTCCGCCTCGACGTTCTTCGCGCGCGGCACGTGGATCAGCTTCACCCGGCGGAATCCCTTGAGCAGGGCGAGCGCCTCGGTGTGCAGCTGGCGCAGCGCCGGGGCCCGCACCTGATAGGCACCCGAGAGCTGCCGGATGATGAGCTCGCTATCGGCCACCACCTCGAGCTCCTCGGCCCCGAGCTCGCGTGCCCGGCGGACCCCGAGCAGCAGTCCCTGGTACTCGGCGACGTTGTTGGTCTGGCGCCCGAGGAACTTGCCGAGGCGCTCCAGCACCTGGCCGTGCTCGTCGAAGACCACCGCGCCGGCGCCCGCGGGGCCGGGGTTGCCGCGCGCGGCGCCATCCGAGGCCACCCGGAGCTTCCGGTGCGACTGGACCTGCGTGCCGGCCCGGGGGGCGTGCGGGGCCGGGGCAGGGTGCGACGGGGCCGGCCGCCCGAGCAGGACGCCCACCAGATCGGTCCGGGACAGCCCGGGGAACCGGGCCAGCGTGCAGTCGAGGCTCTCCTCCTCCGCGATGACCCGGAGGAGCTCGGGGAGAGAGGGGCGCTGCCCGCTCATCCCTTCTTCGCCGGCGGCGGCTCGATGGCCTCCGGCGCGCAGATGATGCGGTGGCAGGACGGGCAGATGTCCGTCTGCAGGCTGGTCTTGAGGTTGTTGTACAGCTGCGGCGGCACGCTCATGTTGCAGCCCTGGCACGTGCCCGCGATGACCGTCACCAGCGCCGGCGTGCGGCGCTTGCGGACGGTCTCGTAGCGGGAGAGCAGCGGTGGGTGAACGGCCTTGGCCACGTCGGCGCGCTTCCCCTCCAGCTCCTTCACCTGTCCCTCGAAGCCGGCGACCCTGGCCCGGAGCTCGTTCAGCTTGCCGCCCACGTCGCCCACGCGGACCGCGTACTGCTGCTCCTTGCCCTTCAGCAGCTCGCGGAGCTGGGCCTGCATCTTTCCGAGCTCGAGCAGCTCCTCGGCCATGGTGCCGTTGGCCTTCTTGGCGATGTCGATCTCGCGGGCCAGCGCGGCGTACTCGCGCGTCGAGCGCTGCTCGGACAGGCGCGTCTCCCACTTCCGCACCTTGTCCTTCTCCTCGACGATGTTCTGCTCGAGGGTCCGTCGCTGCCGCTCGACGTCGAGGAGCTTCGTCCGCTCGGCCTCCACCTCACCCTTGGCCAGGGACAGCTCGCGCTCCAGCTCCCCCATCTGCCTGGGGTACACCTCGGCAGACTTTCGGAGTACCACGATCTCCAGATCCACCTTCTGGAGATCGGCCAGGGCCTTCAATCGTTCCTGCAAAGCTCTGCTGCCTCCCTGCCGATGCCGGCGCCGCGGGCTTGTAGCAACGAAGCGTTCGCGGTGCCAACGCCCTCGCGTTGCTATCTCCTGGGAGCGATGCGTTTCTGTCCTCGATGTGCCACGGCGCTGGCTTTGCGCCAGATGGGCGGGCCGGAGCGCCTCGCCTGCCCCGCCCCGGACTGCGGGTTCGTCTTCTACGACAACCCACTGCCGGTCGTGGCCGGGCTGGTGGAGCACGAGGGCCAGGTCCTCCTGGTCCGGTCGGTGGGGTGGCCAGAGACGTGGTACGGCCTGGTCACCGGGTTCCTGGAGAGGGGCGAGGAGCCGGAGGCGGGGGTCGTCCGCGAGGTCCGGGAGGAGCTGGGCCTCGAGGCCCGCGTGGTGCGCCCCATCGGCGTCTACACCTTCGCCGAGCGCAACGAGCTCATCCTGGCCTACCACCTCGAGGCCCAGGGTGAGGTCCGGCTCGGTGCCGAGCTCGCCGGGCTGAAGCGCATCCATCCGGACCGGCTCCGGCCGTGGCCCTTCGGGACCGGGCACGCCGTCCGTGACTGGCTGGAGCGGCGCCGCGCGTCCCCGAGCTGACTGCGGCCGCCCCGAGCGCGCCCGCCTCGCCCTCGCCGGCTCAGTCCTCGTCGTCGGGAGTGACGGCGTCGTCGTCGTCGAAGGTCTCGACGTCCTCGGCTTCCTCGGCCTCCTCCGGCTCGACTGGCTCGGGGGGCGCCGGCTCCACCGGGCGGGGCACCGCGGCCAGCCGGCCCCGGCGCGGCTCGGGCGTGGGGCGGTTGGCGGGGCTGTCCTTCTGGTCCGCCCCGCACTTCGGGCAGATCGCTTCGGGCTTTCTCAGGTCGTAGAACTTGGTCGCGCACTTGAAGCAGACGTGCTTGGCCCCGAGGTCCTTCGCCGGCATCGACGCACCTTTTCCGTGTCGCAGAGGGGAAACGAGGCGGCGATGTAGGCGTCCGGTGCCTCCCAAGTCAACGCTGGAAAGCCGTACGATGCCTCCGCGGCCTTGACCTTCTTCTGTGACAGCTGCGGACAGCCCCTGCTGCTGGAGGGGGAGCCGTCGCCCGGACTCCGGGTGTCCTGCCCCAGCTGCCAGGCGACCATCGACGTGCCGGTACCGGCCAGCCACGCCCCGGCCGAGCCGAGCTGGTTCGCGATGGTCCGGGGGTCACAGGTGGGCCCCATGGCCCTCGCCCCGCTCGAGCAGCTCATCCGGGCCGGGGAGGTGACCCCCAAGACCTTCGTCTGGTGCGAGGGGATGGCGGAGTGGCGCCGGGCGGAGACGCTCCCCCGGCTCGAGCAGACGCTCGCCGCCACGCGCCCGCCCCGGCCGGCGAACACCGCCGACCTCTCGCAGCTCTTCAGTGACCTCGACCTGACCGTCTCCCGTCCGATGGACGCCCGTGCGGTGGAGCAGATGCTCTCGGGGCACCGCGCCCCCAAGGCGGCGTTGCCCGGACCGGCGACGGCACCCGCGGGCGGGGGCATGAAGGCTCCGGCAGGGCGGGGTGCCACGGGCCGGCCGGGCCGGTCGGTGGACGACGACCTCGAGGCCTCGGGTCTGATCCGGCGCAACCCGGCCTGGAAGGTGGCACTCGCGGTGCTCCTGGTGCTGGCCATCCCCGCCGGCGGCCTCTACGCGCTCTCCAGCCTCCAGGTCCTGCCGCTCGAGGTCCCCCGGGTCGACCCGGCGACCGGTGCCTCGGTCAAGGAGCCGGTGTTCTCGGCGAGGAGGGTCCGCGGGCTCAAGGACCTCCTGCTTGGCAAGACGGCCGCACCGGTGCCTCCTGCGTCTCCGCCGCGCGAGGTCCGCGCACCGGCGCCGAAGCCGGCCGCACCGCCCACCCCGGCCGTGGCGGCGAAGCCCGAGCCGCCGGCGTCTCCGGAGCTCAGGAAGCTCTACGGCGACACCCGGAAGGCAGACGTCGGGCCCACCGCGGTGCCGAGCCTCTCGCACGCCGGCGCACCCGCGGCGGCCGGTGGAGGCCCGAACCAGCAGGCCCTGGCCAAGGTGGTGGCGCAGAGTGGCCCCGCGTTCCAGGCCTGCATCGAGCAGCAGCTGAAGCGGACGCCCAACTTCCGGGGCGGCAAGGTGAACCTCGTGGCCACCGTGGGCGCCTCGGGCACCGTGAAGCAGGCGCGGCTCGACCGGAAGGAGATCGATGTGTCGGACCTCGGCAGCTGCCTCAAGTCGAGGGCCAGGCGCCTGGTCTTCCCCACCTTCGAGGGGGAGGACGTCGAGGTGGAGATTCCGCTGGTGCTCACCGCGGCGCTCTGATGCCGTCGCCCCTCCTGGACGCGTGGCTCGAGGCGGTGCTGGGCTGGAGCGGCACGGGGGCGCCTCCCGCAGCGAGCGCCGTCGGCCTGGTCCGCCCCGGTGGGCCCGCCCCGCAGCGCCCCTGGGGGCCCCAGGCCGCCGCCGCGCTCGCCCGCCCCGGTGCACTGGCCCCCTACCTCGACCACACCCTGCTCCGGCCGGACGCGACGGGCGAGGACGTCGAACGGCTCGCTGCCGAGGCGGGAGAGCACGGGCTCGGCGGGGCCTGCGTTCATCCGGTGCACGTGGCCACCCTGGTGCGCGCGCTGGGCGACTGCGGGGTGGAGCCGGTGTCGGTGGTGGGCTTCCCCCATGGCGCGCACCTCACGGAGATCAAGCTGCTCGAGGCGCGGCGCGCCGCCGACGAGGGCGCCCGCGCGGTGGATGTCGTGGCCCCGCTCGGCGCACTCCGGGCGGGTGATGCGGAGCCGGTGCTCTCGGAGCTCCTGGCGCTGGTGACCGCGCTGGCGCCGGTGCCGGTGCGGCTCATCCTCGAGACGGGCCTCCTCCCGCCGCGGGCGGTGGTGCTCGGGGCCGGGCTCGCGCTCGCCGCCGGCTGTGACGCGGTGAAGACGTCGACCGGCTTCAACGGCCCGGGTGCCCGGCCCGAGGACGTGGCGCTGCTGCGGGCGGTGGTGGGCCCCGCGCTGGGCGTCAAGGCCTCGGCCGGCATCCGCACCGCGGCCCAGGCCCGCGCACTGATCGCTGCAGGAGCGAGCCGGCTCGGTGCCTCGTCCTCGCTCGCCCTCCTCGCCGAGGAGTGAAGGGCGGGCCCCTGGCGGGGGAGCGGCTGACCGCATGGCGCCGGTCGGCGGTTGCTGGCCTCCCCGGGCGAACACACCTTGGTCGGCAGCATGTCGAAGGAGGTGTCACGTGCTGTTCGGGATCGGAGCCCTGCTCCTGGTCATCTGGCTGGCCAGCCTCGCTCTCAAGGTGACGGTGGGGGCCATTCATCTGCTGCTCCTCGCCGCGGTGGTGCTGTTCGTCATTGGATTCATCCGGGGACGCTCCGGACGGTCCACGGCGTGAGACCACTTCCGCGCTGGACCTCGGGGCGGGGCGCGCTACAAGCGAAGGCCCGGGAGGACCATGGCTCTCACGGTCGCTCAGAAGAGGACACTTCGCCGGGCGCTGCAGGCGCTGGTCAGCGACGTCTCGGCGAGGGCCGTCCGCCGGATCGCTCCCAACCGGACCGACGAGACGAAGGTGGGCGGTGACGAGGACGAGCAACCGCTCAACGAGATGCTCCAGGCGATCGCCTCGGATCGAAACCGCGCCAGTGGAGACGCCATCGGGCGCGCGCATCGGGCGCTGGAGAAGCTGGACCGCGCACCCGACGAGGCCGGTGCCTGCGAGGAGTGCGGAGAGGACATCCCCTGGGCCCGCCTGAAGGCCATGCCCTACGCCGAGCTGTGCGTGGCGTGCCAGGCGAGGCGCGACGGCCCGCAGCGGGGCCCCACGCGCCGGGGACTCACCGACTTTCGATAGCGATGGACCGCAACGCACTCATCCGCGAGGTCGACGCCTGGAGCGCGGCCGATCCCGACGAAGGCACCCGGGCCGAGCTGCAGGGACTGCTCGCGTCCGGAGGTTTCGCCGAGCTCGAGGACCGCTTCGCCGGCGCCCTGGAGTTCGGGACCGCCGGGCTGCGCGGCGTCGTCGGCGCCGGCCCCAACCGGATGAACCGGGCCGTGGTTCGCCGCGCGACGGCGGGGCTCGCCGCGCACCTCCTGGCGACGGTCCCGGACGTCGCCCGCCGGGGGGTGGTCGTCGCGAGGGACGGGCGGCGGATGAGCCGGGAGTTCGCCGAGGACACTGCCGCGGTGCTCGCCGCCGCCGGCATCCCCGCCCTGGTCCGCGACGGATTCACCCCCACCCCGCTCTGCGCCTTCCTCGTCGAGCGTCTCGGGGCCGCCGCCGGGGTGATGGTCACCGCGAGCCACAACCCGCCCGAGTACAACGGGTACAAGGTCTACTGGGGCAACGGCGCCCAGATCGTCCCGCCACAGGACGTCGGCATCGCCCAGGCGATCGCCCAGGTGGGCCCGGCGCGCGAGATCCCGCTCGCCGATCTGGTGGCCGCCCGCGCGCAGGGACTGGTGCGCAGCGTCGGCCCGGAGCTCGACCAGGCGTACCTCGAGGGCGTGCTCGCGCTCAGGCTTCACCCCGGCGAGGGCACCGACCTCGCCATCGTCTACACGCCGATGCACGGCGTGGGCGGCCCCCTGGCGCTCGAGGCGCTGCGGCGCGCCGGGTTCTCCAGCGTCCACCCGGTGCCGGAGCAGCTCGAGCCGGATCCTGCGTTTCCCACCGTGCGCTTTCCGAACCCCGAGGAGCCCGGAGCGATGGACCTGTCGCGCGCGCTCGCCGAGCGCACCCGGGCAGATCTGGTGCTGGCCAACGACCCCGACGCGGATCGGCTCGCCGTGCTCACCCGCGAGGCCTCGGGTGCGCTGCGTGCGCTGACCGGGAACGAGCTGGGGGTGCTGCTCGGGCACTATCTGCTGACCCAGGGGCCGAAGCGCGAGCGGCCCCTGGTGATGAGCACCATCGTCAGCTCCACCCAGCTCGCGGCGATCGCCAGCCGGCTGGGCGCGCTGTACGACGAGACCCTCACCGGCTTCAAGTGGATCGCCAACCGGGCGATGGAGCGCGCGGCCCGCGATGGCGCGGAGTTCGTCTTCGGTTACGAGGAGGCGCTCGGCTACACGGTCGGGACGCTGGTCCGCGACAAGGACGGCATCGGCTCGGCGCTGGTGATGGCCGACCTCGCCGGCTGGGCCCGGGCGCGCGGGACGACGGTGGTCGGCGTGCTCGAGGAGATCCAGCGCGAGTTCGGGGTCTACGTGTCGCACCAGCGGAGCTTCACCCTCCCGGGCGCGAGCGGGGCCGAGACCATCGCCCAGGTGATGGACGCCTTCCGACGCGATCCGCCGGGGCAGGTGGGCCCGCGCACGGTCGAGTGGGTCAAGGACTACAAGGCGCGGATCCGGAGTACCCACGGCCACACCGAGCCGCTCTCGCTCCCCGCCTCCAACGTGCTCGCCTACGGGCTCGAGGGCGGCGCGCAGGTGACGCTCCGTCCGTCGGGAACCGAGCCGAAGATCAAGTACTACTTCGAGCTGCCGGAGCGGCTCTCCCCCGGCGAGGACGTACCGTCGGCGCGTGCCCGCGGGGACGAGCGGCTGGCCGAGCTCGAGCGCGACTTCCTGGAGCTGGCCACCGCACGTGGTCAGCCCCGGGGCTGAACAAACCGAAGCCTCATCAACTTGGAAAGGAACGACACGTGCGACCTTCGATACGGATTGGAGTGTGGACGGCGGTACTTTCGCTGTGCATCGCAGGAGCGGCCCGGGCCCAGACCGAGGTCACACCGGCCACGGGCTCGCAGCGCTGGTCGGTCCAGTCGGCGAACACCGTGGGCGCCGGGGCCAACGTCGTCTCGGGGCAGGCGGGCTACCCCGGCCTGGAGGTGATGTTCATCCACGGACTGGACAGCACCACCGACGTCAATGCCCAGGTGGGCCTCAACTACGCCTTCGAGGGTCTGACGCAGGGCACGCGGTTCGAGTTCACCGCCCAGGTGGGGATCCGCAAGGAGCTGCTCGTCTTCGGAAACAGCCTGAAGCTCGCCGGCAGGTTCGATCCGGGCATCCTCTGGGGCGCCTCACCGGGGCAGTTCGGGATCAAGATCCCCGTCGGGCTCGAGCTGGGCATCCCGATCAACGAGCTCCTCATCGCCAACGCCTCCCTCGACTTGCCACTCTTCTTCACCTTCGGGAACGTGAACGCCTTCTACATCCCGCTGCTCTTCGGGGTGGGCGTCGAGTACCTCGTCCAGCCGAACCTCGCGGTCACCGCGAAGCTCAAGATGGGCCCCACCTGGGGTACGGGCGACGCCAGCGGCAGCTCCTTCACCCTGTACGCACTGGTTGGCGCGGCGTACAAATTCTGACGTCCGAAGGGGAGGGGTCAAACGGCGCGTTTCTCGCTGTACCTCCAGCCCGGCCCGAGCCTACGGTCCGCCGCACGATCAGAGGGGATGTCCGGCCGAGTTCGCATCCTGGCCGGCGGACCGGGCCTGCAAGGCCGGGAATCGGTGGAATGACCGTGGCTGACGTAGGGGAGGACATGTGAGGACTAGACTCAACGCAGTGATCTGGACGGCGGCGACGCTCGCGCTGTGCAACGCAGGAGTGGCCCGGGCTCAGGGCGACGGCTACACCCCGGCTCCGTCGCCCCACTGGACCGTGGATTCCGGTCAGACGGTCGGGGCCGGCGCCAACGTGCTCCGGGCGCAGGTGGGCTACCCCGGGTTTGCCGGGGACTTCATCCACGGCCTCGACTCGCAGACCGACATCGGTGGGCGAATCTGGCTGAACTACGCGGTCGAGGGTGTGACCAACTACTCGGCCTTCGAGTTCAAGATCCAGCTCACGCTGCGTCGTATGTTTCTGGATTCAGGAAAGATCAAGGTGGCCGGCACCTTCGACCCGGGCTACCTGAACTTCAGCAGGAACGGAGCGAGCAAGAGCGGCATGTCGCTTCCCATCGGGGTGCAGGTCGGGATCCCGATCGACGAGAAGATGACCGCCAACGTCTCGTTCGACGTCCCGTTCTGGTTCACCTTCGGCGACTTCAGCCAGTTCGACATCCCGCTGCTCTTTGGAGTGGGGTTCGAGTACCTGCTGCAGCCCAACCTGGCCCTCACCGCGAAGCTCAAGGCGGGTCCGGACATCGGCACCGGGAGCTTTGCGACGACCAACTTCGCCCTCTACGCGCTCGCCGGCATCGCGTACAAGCTCTAGCCGGCGCGGCCGGTTGCCGAGCAGAGTGCCCGGATGACGCCCTACGAGCTCATCCGGGCCAAGCGCGACGGAGGAACGCTCGCTCCGGAGGCGCTGCGGTCGTTGCTGGCGGACTACGCGCGTGGCGATCTCCCGGACTACCAGATGGCGGCCCTGTGCATGGCCGTCTTCTTCCGTGGGCTCGACCCCACCGAGCTCCGCACCTGGACCGAGGCCATGCTGCATTCGGGAGCGACGCTCCGGCGCAGGCCAGGGGCTCCCCCGCGGGTGGACAAGCACTCCACCGGAGGCGTCGGGGACAAGGTCTCGATCTGCCTGGCCCCGCTGGTCGCGGCCTGCGGGCTCACCGTCCCCATGGTGAGCGGCCGCGGGCTCGGCCACACCGGGGGAACGCTCGACAAGCTCGGCGCCATCCCCGGCTTCCGCACCCACCTGTCGCTCGCCGAGGCGGACCGCGTCCTGGACGAGCTCGGGGTCTGCATGCTCGGGCAGACCGACGAGCTCGCTCCGGCGGACAGGCGGCTCTATGCCCTCCGCGACGTGACGGCGACGGTCGACTCCATCCCCCTCATCGCGGCGAGCATCCTGAGCAAGAAGCTCGCGGAGGACCTGGACGGGCTGGTGCTCGACGTGAAGGTCGGCTCGGGCGCGTTCATGCCGACGCAGGAGAGTGCCGAGCGGCTCGCGCGCACCCTGGTGGAGCTCTCAGGCGACATGGGCTGCCGCGCCGTGGCCTGGCTCACCTCGATGCACGCGCCGCTCGGCCGCGCGGTGGGCAACGCGAGCGAGCTCCTGGAGGCGGTGGATGTGCTCCGCGGGCAGGGCCCGGAGGACGTCTGGGCGCTGACGCTCCGGCTCGGGGCCGAGATGCTGGTGCTCGGCCAGCGGACGGCGAGCGTTCCCGAGGCGGAGCGCCTCCTCCGGACGGCGATTGCCGACGGGTCGGCGCTGGCGCGGTTCCAGGCGCTGGTCCGTGCGCAGGGCGGCGACCCGGCGGTGCTCGACGCGCCGGGCGTCCTCCTCGGGGCGATGGAGACGACGGAGGTCACCGCGCTGAGCGCGGGGCACGTCGCGGAGATGGACACGCTCGCCATCGGGCTCGCGGCGGTGGTGCTCGGCGCGGGGCGCACCCGGAGCGACGACGCCATCGACTCCGGGGTGGGCTTCACCGTCCTGCGGCGCCCCGGAGAGCGGGTCGAGCGCGGCGAGCCGATCTTCCTCGTCCACCACCGGCCGGGTCAGGATGTCGCCGAGGTGCACCGCCGGCTCGCCGCGGCGGTCCGGGTGTCCGAGGCGATCGTGCCCGTGCCTCCGCTTCTCCTCGCGCGGGTGGAGGCGTCCAGATGAGCGTGCTCTTCGACCGGCTCCAGGCCTCCGCCGCGGCGGTGCAGGCCCGTCTCCCCGGCGTCGCCCCCGAGGTGGCGCTGGTGCTGGGCAGCGGGCTGGCCGGCGCGGTCCAGCTGCTCGAGGACCCGGTGAGCCTCGCGCTCGCCGACATCCCACACATGCCGACGCCGAGCGTCTCCGGACATCCGGGACGGCTCGCCTTCGGGCGCGTCGGGTCGATCCGGGTGGGCGTCCTCCAGGGCCGGCTGCACACGTACGAGGGCTGGACCGCGGCCGAGACGGCCTATCCCATCCGGTTGCTCGTCACGCTCGGAGCGCGGGTGGTGGTCCTCACCAACGCCTCGGGCGGGGTGCGCGAGGGGCTGCGCGCGGGCGACTGGATGGCGGTGACCGACCACCTCAACCTCTCGGGGAGGAACCCGCTCGAGGGGCCGAACGACCCGAGGCTGGGCCCCAGGTTCCCGGACCTCTCCCGGGCCTACGACCCCGGGTTGCGCGGCCTCCTGCGAGACGCGGCGGACCACGCCGGCGTTCCGCTGCAGGAGGGCGTCTACGCGATGATGGCAGGGCCGTCCTACGAGACGCCGGCGGAGATCCACATGCTGCGGCGGCTCGGGGCCGACGCCGTGGGGATGAGCACCGTCCCCGAGGTCATCGCCGCGGTGCACATGGGCGCGCGCGTGGCCTGCCTCAGCTGCATCACCAACGCCGGCGCCGGTCTCGGGGGCATCCTGTCGCACGCCGACGTCGAGGCGACCGCGCAGGGGGCCCAGGAGGGCGGCGTGCGCATCCTTCGGGGTTTCCTTGAACTGCTGGCGGGGTCGTCGGGACCGGGGTGAGGGTGGGGCCTACACCCGGGGCGGTGGTCGCCGACTCACCTTCCTTGCTCGTCTGCCCCCCGTGTAAGCTTCCTCGCGGAATGGAACCCACGTCGAGCGAGCAGCCCGCCGCGGCACACCGGCCCCCGGACCGACGCGAGTCGCCGCGTGTGCCCTTCCGCTTCCTCGCCCGGTGTGCAGTCGACGGCGAGTCCTTCGAGGAGACCCGGGGTGACCTGAGCATCGGGGGAGTCTTCTGGGGAACGAGCCACGCGCCGCACGCGCCCGAGGTGGAGGTTCGCGTGGTCCTCCCCGGGGAGCACATCGAGATCCACGCGCGGGGCGAGGTCGTCGGCCGACGCGACTCGGGACTCCACATCCGCTTCACCGCGCTC
>JADGQZ010000127.1 GCA_017881345.1 Myxococcaceae bacterium
ACCGCCGGGTACAGCGAGGTCAGCACCGCGACGACCGTCAGCAGCCCGCGCTGTGTCGCCAGGAAGTAGAAGATCGCGGCCAGCGCGACGAGAGCACCGGTGAGCACCGGACCGGACCGTGTCCACGGTGCCCGAGGGACGCCGGGGCGATCCTTGGCGGTCCGGACGTAGAGCCAGACCATTGGGAGCAGCGATACCACCTGCGAGGACGCAGCGGGCCACAGCCCGATCCCGCTTCCCGCACGCTGCAGACCGATGAACAGCACCGTGAAGCCCAGGCCTGCGAGCACCCCGTCCAGCACACTGCTCGAGCCCGCCGCTCCCGTCGGCGCACCGCCCTCACCTCTCGCAGTGAGCCACACCGCCGGCAGCGCGAGGACCAGACCGAGGGTCGCCGTGGCGGAGGGCCGCTCGCCGAGCGCCACCCCGAACAGCGCAGGAAGCCCCGCGGCCAGGACACCCGAGAGCGGCGCGACGACGTTCATCCTCCCGCGAGCCAGGCCCCGGTAGAGCGCGAGCGTCCCGAGCCCTCCCCCGAGGCCGGAGACCGCACCCCAGACGAGCGACGCCGTGGAGGGGCGGCCACCGACCAGGACCGACACCAGGACCGTCCCGCTTGCCGCGGCGAGCTGGGTCAGGAGGGCGACGCGCGCGTAGTGGTCCCTGCGCGAGAGCCAGCCGGCGATGAAGTCCGCAGCGCCGTAGGACAGCGCCGAGCCGAGGGCGAGAAGGATCGCGGACATCCGTCGGGGCCGGTCAGAACCCACCATGACCCGGCGTGGGCGGCCGAGGATAGCCCGACCCTGCGGCGAGGTGTCACGCCTTGCGGACCACTCCGCAGTAGCCGCCAGGCTCACCCGCGTCCCGTGTTGCGACGAATGAACTCCCCAGCATGGCCGAGCGCTTCCCGACCGGCCCCCAGCCGTGCGTTCCAGAGTGGCCACGCATGGATCATGTGTGGCCAGACCTCCAGGGTCACGGCCACGTCGGCAGCACCCGCTGCGGATGCGAACCGCGTGGCGTCGGCGAGCAGCGTCTCGTCCGAGCCAACCTGGATCAGCATCGGCGGCAACCCTCCCAGGGTCGCGTGGAGAGGCGAGACCCGGGGATCCTTCCGGTCCATGCCCTCGGGGAGATAGGCCGAGACGAGCTCACGGAGGTAACCCTCGTGGATGAGCGGGTCGACCGCCTCCTTCGTCTCGAGCGTCGAGCCCGAGAGGGTCAGGTCCGTCCATGGCGACACGAGCCACGCGCACGGCGGGAGCTCCATCCTGGCATCGCGCAGGTGGTTCATCAGGGCGACGGTGAGGCCACCACCAGCACTGTCTCCACCGACCACGATGTCGCGGGCTGCGATGCCCTGCCCTCGCAGGAATCGCCATGCGGTCAACGCGTCCTCGAATGCCGCAGGGAACGGGTTCTCCGGCGCCAGCCTGTAGCCAGCTGCCAGGGTCCGGCATCCTGCCGCCCTCCCCGCCTCCGTCACCAGCCGACGATGGCTGAGGATCGATCCCGAGCAGTAGCCGCCCCCGTGAAAGAACAGGAGAGCCCGCGAGGCATCGCTGGCCGGGACACTGGACCACTCGCCCGGGATGCCGCCGAGGTCCACCGCCTCGACTCTGACGTCGTCCGCGATCGGCCAGATCGATCCGACCTCGTCCAGACGTTGCCGCCGCTCTGCCCAGCTGGCCGGGCGCGGCCTGGAGCCCAGCAGCTCCCGGATGGCGTCGATCTCAGTTCGGGCCACGGCTCCGGATCTCCTTCACCAGCCTTCCCGCCCCGTACACCTTCTCCAGTCCCTCGAGGATGGCTTGCCCGTGCAGGGCCACCGCCCGGTTGGTCGCGGCGTCGTACCCGTAGTCGCCACCCAGCGAGCCCCGGTTCCCGTCGAAGATGAGAGCCACCACCTCGCCGTTCCGGTTGATGAGCGGCGACCCCGAGTTTCCGCCGATGATGTCGTTGGTCGTGGCGATGTCGAACGGCATCTCCGGGTCGAGCTTCGGGCGGGCGGCGAGCCAGGTGGGAGCGACCGCGAACGGAAACTGCCCCGTGTTCCGGTCGTAGAGCCCCGAGAGACGGGTCATCGCGGGGATCTGCTTCCCGGACTCGGTCCAGCCCGCGATGGTGCCGTAGGAGAGGCGAAGGGTGAGCGTCGCGTCGGGATAGCTCGACGTCCCCCGGACCGCGACCGCCGCCTGGAAGAGCAGCTCCCCGTTGCGGGCGAGCGCTCCATCCACGCGGCTCTCGAAGTCCTTGCGGATCGCCCGGGCCTGAGGGTCCAGCCGCCGCGCGAGGGCGATCATCGGATCGGTCGAGGCAGCGACGGCCGCCGCGCCGCCCTTCCAGAGTGCCTCGCGCGTCTTCGGGTCATCGAGGTGCGTGCCCTCCACCGCCTCGCGGGCCACGTCCTCGGGGCTCCGCTTCCCGATGGCCGCCTGCACCAGAGGATCGTCCGGGCCGAAGGTGTCGCGGAGACTCCGCAGACCGAAGGTGACCAGCACCAGCTCCAGCGAGCGGGGAGCCGGCACCGGGCGAAGCAGCCTCGCCTCCAGCGCAGGCAGCCGCGCGTCGCCATACTCGCGCAGCCGCTCCGGCGACGGCTTGGGCCGCTCCTCCGCGGCACGCACCAGCAGCCTCGCGTACTCGAACAGGTCGGACGGGATCCCCGCTCTGGACTCCGCCAGCTGGTGTCGGACGAAGATCTCGCGTTCCACCTGCACCGCCTGCGCGATGCCCGCCCAGGCCCCGGCGAACCGCGCCTCCTTCGCCGGGTCCTTCTTCACCGCGGCCCGGAGCTCGGCGTCCTCGCTCCGCTTGCGCTCGAAGTTGGCTGGTTCGGCCAGCCAGGCGCGACGGCCACCCAGCGCCTTGAGCCCGTTCTCCACGGTCCGGATGCGGGCCCGGCTGATGCGAAAGAGCTCGGGACTTCCAGCGGAGAACTGGAGCAGCGTCCCCCGGAGCTCGGCCAGGCGGACCCGGATCCAGGGGAGGACCACGTCGCGCTGCAGCGCCAGCTGCTCGGTGGTCTGCACGCGCTCGGTGCCACCGGGGTTGCCGGCGGCGAAGACCAGGTCGCCTTCACCGGCCTGGGTCGCCGCCCACGGGAGCGCGTCCGGTGTGTCGACCGGCGCACCGTCGTCGTACACGCGCAGGAAGCCGACGTCGAAGCCGTAGCGCGGAAACTCGAAGTTGTCGGCGTATCCACCGAACGCCGCCATGGGGAACTCGGGCGCGAAGACCAGCCGCACGTCCTGGAAGCGGCGGTAGGTGTAGAGGTTGAACTTGCCGCCGTGGAAGAGGTTCACCACGTCGCACCGCACCTTGGGCCCGGTGGCACACGTCCCCTCGATGCGGGCACTCTCTTGCCGCAGGGCGGTGGCGAACGCGTCTCCCGACTTCCCTGCGGTCGCGGCCTTGATCCGGTCGGTCACGTCGGTGATCGACACCAGCTGGTTGGCCTCGATGTTGGCGCATCGGCGCTCGTCCTTCTGGGCCGCGGCGAAGAAGCCCTTCTCGAGGTAGTCGTCCTTCGAGGTCGACAGGTCCTGAACGCACTCGCGGACGCAGTGGTGGTTGGTCATCACCAGACCGTGGGTGGAGACGAAGCTGGCCGAGCAGCCGTTCGCCAGCCGGACCGCCCCGAGCCGCACCCGGTCCAGCCACTGCTGGGAGGGTGCGAAGCCGTAGGCGGCCTGGACCTTGGCCGAGGGAAAATCGTTCAGCAGCCACATGCCCTCGTCGCCGAGGGCGAGCGAGGCGCTGGTGAGCACCAGCAGGAGGAGCCGACGGAGTTGGTTCACGACCCGGCGCTCTACCCCGCTGAGGCCGGGCACCACAGCTGGAAAGCAGCCGACCGTGTGGGAAGCTTCAACCCCGATGAGCCTCCAGGCCAGGTCCCTCGTTGCGCTCGCAGTGCTTGCCCTGCTCGGCTCCGCTGGAAGAGCAGCCGAGCCGGCAAAGAGATCAGGGCCTGCGCCGGGCTCCTTCACCATCGAGAACTTCCAGCTCGAGAGCGGCGTCACCCTCCAGAAGGCGGTCGTGGTCTACGGCACCTACGGCGTGCTCAACGCCGCACGGGACAATGCCGTCCTGCTGCCCTCGCACTACATGGCCCGGAGCAACGGCTACGACTGGTTGATCGGGGAAGGCCGGGCGCTCGATCCCGGGAAGCAGTTCCTGATCATGACCGAGCTGTTCGGCAACGGCCGGTCCTCCAGCCCCAGCAACACCCCCGAGCCCTTCCATGGCCCGCGCTTTCCGCTGACCACCATCCGCGACAACGTCGAGGCGGTGCGCAGGCTGCTCGAGGACGGTCTGGGCATCCACCACCTCCAGGCCGTGGTGGGCTTCTCGATGGGTGCGGAGCAGGCGTTCCAGTGGGCGGTGAGTCATCCACGGTTCGCCGACAAGATCGTCGCCACCTCCGGGACCGCCCGTTGCTGGCCGCACGGAATCGTGCGGCTCGAGGGGCAGATCCGCGCCATCACGGCGGACCCGGCGTTCAAGGGAGGGGACTACACCGAGGAGCCGGTGCGCGGCATCGAGACCACCGGCGCGGTGTGGCTCGGCTGGCTCTTTTCCCAGGAGTGGTGGAAGCGCGAGCTGTGGCGGAAGACCGACCCGGCAGCTGCCAGCATGACCCTGGCGCAATTCACCGAGGCGCAGATCAAGGAGTTCTTCGCCGGAGCGGACGCGAACGACCTGATCCTGCAGATGCGCACCTGGGAGGCGCACGACGTGGGAACCACGCCGGGGTTCGGCGGGAACACCGAGAAGGCCCTCCGGTCCGTCTCCGCCCCGGTGCTGTACATGCCCTCGGAGACCGACCTCTACTTCCCGCTGGGGGACGCAAGGCAGGAGAGCCGGTGGATCCGGAAGGTCATGCTCGCGCCAATCCCGTCGCTCTGGGGGCACCCCGCCGGCGCGGGCGCGAGCCCCGCGGACCTCGCCTTCATCGAGCGGAAGCTCCGGGCGTTCCTGGCAGCACGCTGAGCACGGTCATGAACGCCGACGACCCGCAGGGCGCGGTCCGGGTTCCCGCGAATCCGCTCGACGGGGCGATCGAGTTCCTGGAGCGCTTCGGCTTCCGCCTCGAGGAGATCGCTCCGGCCGATGATCCATCCGAGGCGCTGATGACGGGGTACGGACTCCGGCTCCGGCTCGACCGCTCCCACAACGGGGCCATCGAGCTCGTCGTTCCTGCCGGGGGCGCGCTGCTGCCAGGCCGGCATCCCGGCCCGGGCGGGCTGGCGGTCGAGGTCTCCGCCCCGAAGTCGCCCGAGGTCCCGCCCCCTGCCCCGGCCTTCGTCCACACCCGCCTCGCGGAGACACCGTTCCACGAGGGTCGCGCCGGCCTGTTCTACCGGGACCTGCTTCCGTCGCGGCTCGGTGGCCGGTGGATCGCCAGCCATATCCGCGCCACCACCGGCGGACCGGTCAAGGACCGTGTGCACCACCACCGGATCCGGCTCCAGCTGATCTACTGCCTGTCGGGCGAGGCGGAGCTGGTCTACCAGGACCAGGGGGCGCCGTTCGTGTTCCGCGCCGGCGACCTCGTTCTCCAGCCGCCCGGGCTCCGCCACCGGGTGCTCTCCGCGAGCGCCGGGTTCGAGGTGGTGGAGGTGGCATCCCCCGCGTGGCACCCCACGCTCATCGATCATGACCTGGCGTTGCCGTCGCCGGGGCGCGCGCCCGATCGACTCCGCTCCGGTCAGCGGTTCCTCCATGCCGTTGCCGACCGGTGCTCGATCGAGCTGCTGGCCCCGGGGGTGGAGGCGTGCGACCTCGGGCTCCACCCCGCGAGCGGCGGCCTCGCCACGGCCCGGGCGCTCCGGTTCCAGCAGCCTGGAAGCGTCGAGCTCCGTGACGCCGACGATCTGCGCTTCCTGTTCGTGACCGAGGGAGCTGGGTCGATCCAGGCAGCGGCGAGGACATCGCTCTCCACCCACGACGCCGTGGCGCTTCCCCCGGGGCGGTTCCTGTTGACCGGCTCACGTGGCCTCCGGGTCCTGGAGGTCACGGCCACCGCCCGGACGCCGTGACCCTCGCCGGGCTGCTAGCGTCGTCTCCGGCCCCGGAGGGCTCACCGTGAGCGACCGCAAGGCACAGGGCATCGAGGCGACGAACCAGGAGTTTCGCCGCTACGACCAGGTCGAGAAGAAGCAGGAGTACCACCTCGCCGAGGCGCAACACGGCGAGGCCTTCGACGACGAGACCCGCATCCCGAGCTGTGACCTCGGGCGTGTTCTCCGCGGCAACGAGGCCGACAAGCAGGCGTTCGCCGGCGAGCTGGGCGATGCGCTGCGGCGGCTCGGCTTCGCCATCCTCGAAGGGCACGGCATCGACGGCACGCTCTACGACGAAGCCGATGAGCGAATCCTGGAGCTGTTCACCGGGGTCTCGCTGGAAGAGAAGATGCGGTACCGCGCCCGTCGCTTCGGCTCGGTCAACCAGGGCTACTTCCCGATCAAGGAGACGAGCGACATTCACCCCGACCTGGTCGAGGGCTGGGTGTTCTGTCGGCGTGCGTTCGACCTCGATGGCGCCCCGTCGTACCGCGAGGCCGAGTACTGGCCCCGGCCCGGATTCGAGCCGCTCTTCCGCCGGGGGGCCCAGGCCCACGAGCGATTGATCCTCCCGGTGATGCAGAGCTTGCTCCGCGCGCTGGGCTGCGACCCCCACCTGTATGATCGCAGGCTCACCCGCACCAACTTCGGACTCCGGCCGAACCATTACCCGCCGCTGAGCGCGGCGGACGAGGGTTCGGGGGCGGGCCGCATGCTGGGCCACGAGGACGTCGACCTCTTCACCTTCCTCCCCGCCTCCACCGTCGAGGGTCTTCAGGTCTTCAACCGGGCCAACGGGAAGTGGATCCGGCTGGATGCGCCCAGGGGCTCGATCATCCTCAACACCGGCGACTACATGCAGCGCATCTCCAACGACATCTTCCCCTCCACGACGCACCGGGTGAGCCCGCCCCGCGACGCGGGTGAGCGCCGGCGGCCGCGAGTCTCCCTGCCGATGGCGATCTACCTGTGGGAGGACGAGGTGCTGGAGGTCCTGCCCGGTCTCGAGCCGCGGAAGTACGAGCCGATCAAGGCGATCCACTTTCACACCCGGATCACCAGCAAGTACTACGGCGATGACTACGCGGTCGGGTGATCCTCGACGAGCACCCAGCTCAGGGCGCCGACCACCGTGAGTGCCGCCAGCGCAGCGAGGGTGATGGCCGGCTGCTGGATCAGCGCGCCGACGAGGAGCAGGAGGTAGGTGCCGAGGAACAGGAGCGGGAGCAGCGGGTAGAGCGGCACCTGGAACGGCGCGTCAGGTCGGCCGGCGCGGAGCTTGAACAGCACCACCACCATGAAACCGTCGGTGACCAGGATGAAGGTGATGGCGAGCGAGAGCAGCCGCTCGAAGGTTCCAGTGGCAGCGAGCAGCACGGAGACCAGCGCGACCAGGAGCAGCGCCGTCCACGGCGTCCCGCCCGAGTTGACACGGGACAGCATCCGCGGGCCGAGACCGTCGCGCGAGAGCCCGAAGATGACCCGCGGGGTGACGAAGAGGTTGCCGTTGAGCGAGGCCAGGACGACCAGGAGTGCCAGCGCCGACATCACTGCGCCTGCCCGAGGACCGAAGATCGCCGCGGCTGCGTCGCCGGCCACCAGCGTCGACGCAGCGATCCGCTCGAACGGCAGGACGTGGACGAACGCCGCGTTCAGCAGCAGATAGAGCGCGCTCACCGAGGCGATGCCGCCGAGAAAGACCCTGGGCAGCGAGCGATCGGGGTCCTTGATCTCCTCGGCGATCTTGGCCGCGTCGGGGTAACCGTAATAGCTCCAGATCACCGCCTGGAACGCCACGGCCATGGCCCCGAAGAGCGCGACGCCGGTCGGAGCGCCAGGAAGACTTCCCGTCCAGCCAGCCCCGGTTCCCGCGACGGCCGCGACCACCAGCACCCCCACCAGCGCCAGGACCTTGGCCGCGGTGACCACGTTCTGGGCCAGGACTCCGAGCCGGACCCCGACCAGGTGCACCGCGGTGAGGGCGACGATGAGCGCGATCCCCGTTCCGGACGCGAACCGTGGATCCCAGCCCACGAGCCGACCCAGATAATCGCCGCTCACGACGGCGATCGCGGCGACCGCGGCGCAGTAGGTCCCGAGCTCGATCCAGCCCACGACGAACGCGGCCCTCCGCCCGAAGCTCTCGCGTGCGTACACGTACTTCCCGCCGGCATGGGGATGCCGCGTGGCCAGCTCGGCGAAGACCAGCGCGCCGAGAAAACCCACCGCTCCTCCGAGCGCCCAGGCGACGAAGGTGAGCGCGGGATTCCCGATCGCCCCCGCGACGATGCCCGGGGTCCGGAAGATCCCCGCGCCGACCATGATCCCGACCACCACGGCCAGGCCGTCGCCCCACCTCAGCGTCTTCCTCAACCGGAGAGGCGGCTCGCTCACAGGCGGGCCACTCTAGCGCCACGCCCTCGCCGCACCCGTCCGTTCACCACTTCCCACGAGGGGGCGAGGACCGCCCGCGCGAGGGGTCAGGCCGTGCGGCGCTTCACCATCCGGTAGATCCCCAGCACGATCAGCGCGCCGATGACGCTCCCGATGATGCCCGCCGGCTCGAGGGCGCTGTCGCTGGGGCTGCTCCGTCCCAGGAACATGGTGGCCAGGAAGCCGCCGACGAACGAGCCAATGATGCCCAGGAGAATGGTCGCGATCCAGCCCATCGGATCGGCCCCGGGCATGATGGCCCGGGCGAGCAACCCCGCGATCAAGCCCACGATGATCATCGAGATGATTCCCATGATGTCTGGCCTCCTTCCGGCCGGGCGCGAAGCTAACCATCCCGCGCGGGGGAAGGTAGGAGGAAAGACGTATCGGCCACCGGGTGGCCGCTCTCTGGAGCGCCAGGACCGGGCCCGACTAGCGTCGTCCTCATGAGCCAACACCTCCTGAAGCTGACTGCCCTCGCGCTCGGAGCGGTCCTCGCCGCCTGTGCCGCTCCGGCCAGCGCCGTGCGTCCCTCGGTCATGACCATCGAGGAGGGATTCGTCGACAACGGAGGGGTGCTGATCTACTTCAAGTCGGTCGGACGGGGTCCGCCGCTGGTCATCGTGCATGGCGGGCCAGGCGCGTCGCACGACTACCTGCTGCCCAACGTGTATCGGCTCGCCACGAGCTACCGGCTGGTCTTCATCGACGAGCGAGGCTCGGGGCGCTCGCCGCGGCTCGAGGACACCCGGCAGTACACCGTGGAGAAGATGGCCGACGACGTGGAGGCCGTGCGGGTCGCGCTCCAGCTCGGGAAGATCGCGCTGCTCGGCCACTCGTACGGAGGAGTGGTGGTGCAGGCCTACGCCTTCAAGTACCAGGACCATCTCAGCCATCTGATCCTGGGCAGCACGTTCTCCAGCACCCGCGAGCTGAACGCCGGCCTCGCCCGGATGAAGCAGGCGATGCCGGCGGAGCAGCGCGCGCGCGTGGAGGCGCTGGAGCAGGCCGGCCTGTTCGGCAAGGGCGCGTCGTGGGAGCACGGCCGTTATCCGGAGGAGTACGCCAGGCTTGCCTGGGGAGTCGGCTACTTCCCCAACCTGTACGGAGCCCGCCCCGACCCCAACTACGACCCGCTGCCGGGGAACACCACCAACTCGTGGGAGCTCTATCGGACGATGTGGGGCTCGCATGGTGAGTTCGTGGTCGACGGCAACCTCACCGAGGTCGAGTGGGTCGACCGGCTCCCGGAGATCAAGGTGGCGACGCTCATCCTCGTGGGCGACCACGACGAGTCCGACCCGGCGATGTCCCGCGAGATGACCACCAGGATCGCCGGATCCAAGCTGGTCGTGCTGCCCAACTCGGGCCACATGACCTTCGTCGACCAGCCCGATCTGTTCGTCAAGGCAATCACCGACTTCGTCCGCTGAGCGAACGACCGGGGGTTCGGCGGGAGCCAGCTCACCGGCGCTCCTCTGCATTCACCGCGCGCAGCGTGCATCGTTTGCGTCCGCCACCCTCGCGGCTTCGATCGCGCCGGCCTCTAGATCTGCGGGGCAACTCACGAATCGTGCATCGCGCCTGCTCGCGTCGGTGGGGCATGGCCGATGCACGCTCGTTGCGCAGGACGACGCGGGAGAACTGCGATGAAGACGAGAGAGTTCAACAAGAAGATCGACCTGGTCGCTGCGAAGGCGAAGGCCCTCAACATCAAGGCGAGCGACAAGCTCCATCTGGCGGTGGCCAGGGCTGGGTTGCAGCTCCAGAAGACGGCAGTGAAGCTGGCCGACAGCGCCGAGGATCTCGCGGTCAGGGCCCAGCACCTGGCCCGTCACGCGGCACCGAAGCCGGTCCGGAGGCAGGCCCGCTAGACACGAGCGCAGTTCGCAGGCACGTCGCCACCGGCTCGGAGCGCAAGCCGCGTCGGTGAGGCAGCGCATGGCTACCGGCCCGTTCTTCGTGAGCAGGCCGAGTGGGCATGGAGTGCCGGGGGCCGTGGGTCATCCACGACCGTGGAGCGCACCCCACTCCGACGCGGGAATCATTCAGATCACGCCGCGGTGCGCATGTCGGTCCTTTGCCACCTTGTGGTACCTCCGCGCACGCGGGGGACAAGAACGCTGCTCACCATTCGAAGTGGCGGCGCCGTCCGGTGGCGCTGCCGGGATCACCATCCGCCGGAGTCCTCCAACGCTGTCGATCAGCTCAGCCCAGCCTGGAGGTACCTATGAGAAGAGTCGTCTCCCTCGTAGCCAGCGTCCTGTTCTGCTTCGCCTGCAGCAGCACCAACAAGAGCCCGGGAGCTGGACCAGAACCAGCGGCCCTCAGCCCACAGGCCGTGTCGCAGATCGAAGCGCTCCTGGCGGAGAAGGATGCCCGCACTCCCACCCAGCAGAAGATCTCCTCGCAGCTCCTCTACCGCCGGGACGCGCGGCTCCCTGGCTACCAGGGCAAGCATCCCGACGTGGTCTCCTTGAGCGAGCCGGACGAGGCCGGCAGGGTGCTGGTCGATCTCTCGGGGGACGTGACGTCAGACACCCTCGCGCTGGTGAGCGCGCTCGGCGGCAAGATGGAGAGCAGCGCCCAGGGCAGCGCCCGGGCGTGGATCCCCCTCGAGAGCCTCGAGTCGCTCGCGGCCCGGCCGGAGATCCGGGCCATCCGACCCGCGCTGACCGCGACCACGCGCCGGGCAAACTCACCTCGTAATCCCGAGAAGTTCGGCCGACTGAGCAGCCGCGCCCGGATGGAGGGGATGCAGCAGGCCCTCCGGCAATCGATCTTCTCGGCGCAGGCCTCGGCAACCGCGGAGAGCAGCGCCGCGGTCACCAACGTCGGCCTCGTGACCTCGGAGGGCGTGCACGCGCTCGGCGTGGACCGGGCGCGGAAGTTCTACGGCACTGACGGCACCGGCGTTCGGGTCGGCGTGCTCTCGGACAGTGACGACTTCAAGGAGCAGTCGATCGCCACCGGCGACCTACCGCCCGACACGGTGACCGTCCCCGGGCAGGACGGACGCCCCGGAGCGGGCGAGGGTACCGCGATGATGGAGATCGTTCACGACGTCGCGCCTGGAGCGAAGCTCTTCTTCGCCACCGCGTTCAACAGCCCCGAGAGCTTCGCGGACAACATCCGTACTCTGCGCTTCGTGTACCACTGCGACGTCATCATCGACGACGTCATCTACTTCTTCGAGTCGCCGTTCGAGGACGACATCATCGCCCAGGCGGTGGACGATGTGACCGCCGACGGAGCGCTCTACTTCTCCTCCGCCGGAAACGAGGGCAGCGAGGCCGACGGAACCTCCGGAACGTACGAGGGCGACTTCCTGAACGCCGGCCCCAACGCCAACCTCGCGGCACTGCCATCCGGATACTCGCTTCACAACTGGCGCGACGGCATCGTCTCCGACCGCATCGAGGTCGGAGGGGGGCCGCTGATCCTGCACTGGTCGGATCCCGGAACCCTGGCGAACCCCGCCTCGAGCAACGACTACGATCTCTTCGTCCTCGACCACGACCTGCGCAACGTCCTGGTGGCGTCGACGGACATCCAGAACGGGACCGGGCTGCCCTTCGAGTTCCTCGGGTTCATCCTCTCGGCCGACCTCCGCGTCGTGGTGGCCAAGCACAACGCTGCGGCTGACCGAGCCATCCGGGTCGTTCTGTTCGGGGGCGAGCTCGCCCTCGCGACCGGAGGTGCGACCTACGGGCACTCCACCGCCAAGAACGCAGTCGGTGTTGCGGCGGTGGACGTGGCGGAGGCCGCGGGCGGCGAGTTCATCCCCGGCCTCACCACCCCCACCGAGCTCTTCAGCTCCGATGGGTGGCGGCAGATGTTCTACAAGAAGGACAACACCCGCATTCGTGGCGGTGTGACCTTCGGCAGCGGAGGCGGCGAGACGCGCTTCAAGCCGGACCTCAGCGCCGCCGACGGCGTGAGCACCACCTTGCCCTCGGGGAGCGGGCTCAACCCGTTCTTCGGCACCTCGGCAGCCGCTCCACACGCCGGTGCCGTGGCGGCGCTCCTCAAGTCGGCGGTCCCCACCGCCACCGCGACGAAGATCCGCAACGCGATGCTCGCCGGCGCGGTCGACATCGCCGCGCAGGACGACGACCATCAGAGCGGAAATGGCGTCGTCTCGGCGATGGAGTCGCTCTCGCAGGTGGGAGCAAAGCCCGCGGTGTTCCTCACGCTCACCTCGGTGACCACCGTGGGGTCCTCCGGCGGGTTCGTCGTCCCGGGCGGAACCGGATCGATCAACGTCCAGGTGACCAACGAGGGCGGCGCAACGGCGACGGCGGTGAGCGGGACCATCACCACCACGAACCCCAACGTCACCATCACCGGTGGAACCTCGGCGTTCGCGAACCTCCCGTCGGGAACGACCCAGGGCAACGTCACGCCGTTCACCTTCTCCGTTGCGAGCAGCGCCAGCTGTGGCGAGAGCATTCAGTTCCAGCTCTCGATCTCGTTCACCGGCAAGGGCACCAATCCCACCGTGTTCTCGTTCAACGTCCAGACGGGCACACCGTCCCCGACACCCAACCTGTTCTCGTTCACCGGGCCGCGCGCGGCGATCCCGGACAACAACGCGGCGGGCGTCAACGTGGGGATCCCGGTGAGCATGGCCGGCGCGGTGAGCAAGGCGACGTTCAGCATCGATGGCACCACCTGCACCGCCGCGATCGGTGCGACCACCGTGGGGATCGACCACACCTGGGTGGGCGACATGGTCGCGAAGCTGACCTCCCCTGGCGGCACCACCGTCGTGCTGTTCAACCGAGCGGGCGGAACCGGGAACAGCGGAAACAACTTCTGCAAGACGGTGCTTGATGACGGTGCTGCCAGCTCGATCCAGGACATCGCCATCGCCGGCGCACCGTGGACCGGGACGTTCAAGCCCGCTCAGCCGCTGTCGCTGTTCAACGGGCAGGCGGCCAGTGGGACGTGGGTCCTCAACGTGGCGGACCTGGCCGCCATCGACACCGGAGGCGTCCGTGCGGTGACGCTCGCTCTGAGCGGCTTCACCTGCGGTCCGTAGACGTGAGGCTCTGGTGGAGGTGGCGTCCGTGCGGCGCTGCCTCCACCGGGCGAGTCCGCCTTCACTCGGCTGCGCTCGCGGCGCGCGACGGGACGTGAAAGATCTTGAGCCGCAGTCGGTCCGCCAATCCCGCGGGAAGCGTGTCGAAGAGAAAGGGAAGGAGTCGGGACCGCGGTCCGACCGGATAGCGACGCCGCGGTACCCGGGCCGTCATCGCCCTGAGGACCGTCGACGCCATGACCTCCGGTCCCGCCCCATGGGCCTCGAGCCCGTGCAGCGCCTGGACGAAGCCGCGGTACGGGGCGGCATACAGCGAGCGTCCCGCGGCCGAGAGACGCTGGAGGGTGGACTCGCTATCGCGCACCAGCTTCGAGCCTGCCGAGGTCCGGATCGCAGCGGGAGAGACGAGCACCACCGGAACACCCCACTGACGGAGCTCCAGCCGGAGCGAGTCGCTGACTAGCTCGAAGGCGGCCTTCGAGGCGTTGAGGGGGCCAGCGAAGGGAAGCGCGAATCTCGCTCCGACCGAACCCACGTTGATGATCCGGCCATGGTCCGCGCGGAGCAGAGGCAAGAAGGCCTGGATGACGGCGATCTGCCCGAAGACGTTGACCTCGAACTGTCGCCGGATGTCGTCGAGGGGCAGGAACTCCAGCGGGCCGGTGATCGCGATGCCGGCGTTGTTCACCAGACCGGCGAGCCCGGCGGCACCGGCTCTCTCGCCGACGGTGCGGACGGCTGCAGTGATCGTCTCCGGATCGGTGACGTCCAGCCGGATGGGCACCACGCGCTCCGAGCCTTCCCGGCCCAGCTCCTCGAAGTCACGCGGGTTCCGCACGGCAGCGAAGACGAGGAAGCCCGCCTCGGAGAGCCGGAGAGTGCAGGCCCTTCCGATCCCGGACGACGCGCCCGTCACCACCACCGCGCGGACCGGGTTCGCGGCGCGCTCCCGGGCGTCACGGCGAGCCGGGTCTCGCCGAGCGGATTCAGCGACGCGCGCAGCCCCTCGTGGGCGGCGGGCAGTCTCGATGCTCACCCGCCCGTCGGGCGAAGGGTCGAGCGCCGCCTCGCGGATGAAGTGCCCGGGCGCGAACATCGGCCGCGGCGTCAGGGGGGAGCCGTGCTGTCGGTCGTTGGCGATCCTCATTGTTTCCTCTGTTCGTGGGTGAGGCTCTGAAGACGCTCGCGGGCAGCGGGTTGTGACGGCTTGGCGGCGACTCCCTGGATCTCTAGCGCGGCACCGACGCGGTGACTCCGAGCGGTACCGGGCTCGGCTCTTCGGCATCGCCTATCGGATGCTCGGCTCGATCGCGGGAGCACGTCCGTGCCCACCGACGCAGGCGTGA
Source organism: Myxococcaceae bacterium (assembly GCA_017881345.1). Lineage (GTDB taxonomy): Bacteria > Myxococcota > Myxococcia > Myxococcales > Myxococcaceae > RPRB01. The sequence goes on from JADGQZ010000127.1 coordinate 14,889, forward strand.
ATCGACCTCCGCCGAGCGGCCTGCGGAACTGCCACATGGGCGTGGAGTGCGCTGAGGCACGGCACTTCGCGGCCGCGCGACCGCCGTCCCGTCTGGGACGCCGGGGGACGACGCAGCCGCCCGGCTGACATGCGGTTCCGTTCAGGAGCAGCTCGGCTTGTTCAGGTGTCAGACGCGATTTTCGCCGGAGGGCACGGCTGCTTCGGAGACGACCTGAACAGGAGGACGTGGGTCGTTCGGCTCACTACACTCTTCTACAGGCGGAAAGCCGCGCCCTCTGCGCAGCGCATGGGGGGAAGGCGACGTCATGGCACCGCAGGCATACCGGCTTGGGAAGAATCACCCCGGCGCCGCCCAGGCAGCGACCGTCACCGCGCTCGCCGCTCTCTGCGCCTGCGGTCCCTCCACCGAGCCGCCCGCCACACCTGGGCCGTTCGGCGGTCTCGGCGCGGTCACCATCCGCGGCTATTCCGGCGATGCGATGGAGCCATTCATCACCCGGGTGGAGAACATCGTCACCGGCACGCCCTCCCTCTGGCGAACGAGCCGGCCGACACCGCAGGACGCCTTCGGCGTGCCCGAGCAGGTGACCGCCGCCGCCGGGTTCGTGGAGGGTCCCACGCTCTCCCCGGACGGCCGCTCCCTCTACTTTCATCGTCTGGAGAACGGCACCTTCAAGATCTGCCGTGTCAGTCGGTGAGGTACGCGCCAGATTCAGCTCGCCCGCCGCATGGACCTCTCGCCCCCGCTCGCCTGGACGCACCGGCTCTATGACTGGCTGTACCGGGCCTGGGCCTCTCCCCGCGTGCAACGGGCGGTCGCCAGCGTGCTGCTGGCGCTGTTCGTCGGCTCGCTGGTCCTGATCGAGCTGCGTCGGATCGGGATCCTCCCCTTTCCGTGGATCCCGTCGAATCACTTTCACGCGGTGCGCCTCGGCTTCAACCTCCTCCTCGCGGTCGAGGTCCTGGGACTCGTCTTCGGGCTGTCGGGAAGCGCCGGAAGGACCATGGGGCGGCAGTTCGAGATCCTCTCCCTCATCCTCCTGCGACAGAGCCTGAAGGAGCTGGTGCACGCAACGGAGCCCATCCGCTGGGAGGCGCTTCGCCCGTTCGTTCCGACGATGGCCGCCGATGCGGCAGGTGCGGTGGTGGTCTTCGCGCTGGTCGGGCTCTTCTACAAGCTGCAGCGTGAGGGAAACGAGCGCGCGTCCGAGCCGGAGCCAGAGTTCACTGCCTCCAAGGAAGCAGTGGCCCTCGTCGTCCTCGTCATCTTCCTGTACGTCGCGGTGCGGAGCATCGGTGAGGCCACGTTCGGTCACGCGGCCAATGCTGCCTACGACGACTTCTTCGACTCGCTCTACACCGTGCTGGTCTTTGCCGACCTGCTGATCGTCTTCCTCTCGCTCCGCCACCGGTTCACGTACGAGGAGGTCTTCCGGAACTCCGGCTACGCCGTGGTGACGGTGCTCATCCGGATCGCGCTCACCGCGCCGCCGTTCCTCAACGTGGCGCTCGGCGTGGGCGCGACGGTTCTCGGAGTGGTCCTGGCCGCCGCCTACCCAGGGACGGCGAAGGCACCCCGGCCCTCCGGCCGCTCCCGGGCACAGATCGGAGGCTGATCACCGGCGGCGCGCGGGAGCGGCCCCCGGCGGCCCGATCCGGGGCGAACGCGGCGCGTCACTGTCGGAGAGGTCACAGCACCGCTCCCGGGAGACGTGACGAACCGTAAACACCTCGCGACGATTCGCCGCGTCGCGGTCGGTCGGGGGAGCACGGGCGAATGATCTCGGGACTCGAGACGGGCGGCCCACTTCGGTCCGAGGAGCGGATCGGATGGATCCGGAGCGGGGGCGACAGGGTCGAGCCGATTCCTTCGTCGGTGCTCTGCTGGAGCAGCGGGGCGACGTGGCGAACCTTCCGCATCGAGGAGCACACCTCTTCCTCGGGGGATCTCCCCCAGGGCTCCTTCACGGGACACATCCTCGCGCTGAACGTGGGGGGACCCTACCGGGTCGAGGTCTCCTGGTCCGGAGCGCCTCCATCTGCCGAGCACGCGCATCTTCCCGGGAACTTCATCTTCGTCCCAGCGTCGAGGCCACTCTCCGCGGTCTGGCGAGGTCCGGCGACGGTCCTCCTGGTGGAGATCCTTGCCGGCTCGGTGAACCCCGGCGACGCGGTGCGGCTCGGGCCGGTGCTCAACCGGCGCGATGACTTCGTCGCCCACCTCGTCCTGGCCCTTCGTGATCTGGCCCGACTTCACTCCGAGCCGGGTGCAGGATACGGCGAGTCCCTCTGCGCCGCGCTCACCGAGCACCTCGCCGGGAGCTCCAGCGCGTGGAGCGACCGGGTCGAGAACGGGCACGCACTGTCCTCCACCTGCTTGCGGCGGGTGCTCGAGTTCGTCGATGCCCACCTGGACAAGTCGATCAGCCTGGACGCGCTGGCGCACGAGTCCGGGACCAGTCCCTTCCACTTCGCCCGGCTCTTCAAGCGTCGCACCGGCCTCGCTCCACACCAGTTCATCATCCGGAAACGGATCGAGCGGGCGCGTGCGTTGCTCTCCGACGCGGACCTGTCGATCGGCGAGGTGGCGTTCCGCTGCGGGTTCTCCCAGCAGAGTCACTTCACCGTGACGTTCCGCCGAACCGTCGGGGTCAGTCCGAGCGCGTACCGGCGGCTACTCTGATCTCGATGCGGGCAAGATCCGGCAAGCTTTGAGCAAGCGCCCGCAAGCGCTTCCCCTCCTCCGTCCCTATCGTGGCCCGGCTCCGACGGCGGCAGTCCGCGCGGCCGGGGCCTGGCTCGTGGTGGAGGGAGACCCCAATGCGTGTGCGCGGTCCTGCGAGAGCGTTCCTGATGATGACACCGCTGCTCGCCAGCGTTGCGCTGGCTGCACCGGTGACGAACCCCGCGTTCCCCGGGGTGGTCTGCGAGACGATCCAGGTCCCGATGAGGGACGGAACGTTGCTCGCCACGGACAAGTACAGCCCCGAGGGTGGTTCGGGGAAGTACCCGGTGATCATGCTTCGAAACCCCTATGGGCGGAACATCGGCGGGGGATGTTTCCAGGGGCTCGGCGCCGGAGTCGCCGGCTTCGCCCAGCACGGCTACATCGGCCTCGCTCAGGAGTGTCGGGGAACGAACCGGTCGCAGGGACCGTTCCGGGAGATGGTCCAGGAAGCGCGTGACGGGTACGACGCGGTCGAGTGGGCCGGAACTCAACCCTGGTCCACCGGAAAGGTCGGGACCACCAGCGGTTCCTACCTCGGTCTCACGCAGTGGCAGCTGGCGATTCACCACCCCCCGCACCTCGCGGCGATCGCGCCGCAGATCACCGCGTCCGACTACCACGACAACTGGCAGTACGTGAACGGCGTCTTCGATCTCTGGTTCGGGATGAGCTGGCCTGCCGCCCAGT
>JADGQZ010000128.1 GCA_017881345.1 Myxococcaceae bacterium
GCTCGCGCAGGTAGTCGCGCACGGTGTCCATGAAGACGTCGTGTCCGAGCAGGCGCGCGGTGTGCGGCACGTCCTCGGCCACCGCATCCACCAGCCGGTGGAGGTACATCCGGGCGTAGATCTCCACCCGCTTCAGCGCATCCAGGGGCGGCCCGGGGAGCACCGCGTCGCGGACCTCGTCCTCGCGGCCGGTCACGGTGCCGGTGATGCACCCGTGCAGCAGGCCCTGGAGCTCGGCGAGGGTCACGAGGTCGCTCCCTCCAGCACCGCCCGCTCGAACGCGCGGGCCCGCTCGGCCTGGGACAGCACCTCGTCCAGTGGCGGGATGTGGTCGTCCCACTCGACCAGGGTGCTCACCCGGCCGAACCGGCGGACGGCGTCGCGGTACAGCGCCCACACCGGGTCGGGCACCGGGGCATCGTGCGTGTCGAGCAGATGCGTCCCCAGGTCCTGGTGTCCGGCGAGGTGGATCTGCGCCACCCGGTCCACGGGAACGCCCCGGAGGAACTCGCCGGCGTCGAAACCGTGGTTCCTCGCGCTCACGTAGACGTTGTTCACGTCGAGCAGCAGGAGGCAGTCCGCCCGCCGCGCGACCTCGGCGAGGAAGTCCCACTCGGAGATGCGGGAGGCGGCGTAGGTCAGATAGCTGGAGACGTTCTCCAGAAGGATGCGCCGTCCGAGCCGCTCCTGTACCTCGGAGACGCGGGACACCACGTGCGCCAGCGACTCGTCGGTGAACGGCATGGGCAACAGGTCGTGCGCGTTGTGCCGGCCGAAGGTGCCCCAGCAGAGGTGGTCCGACACCCAGGCCGGCTCCACCGCGTCCGCGAGCGCGCGCACGTCACGCAGGTACTGCTCGTCGAGCGGGTCGACCGAGCCGATCGACAGGGAGACGCCGTGGAGCACGACCGGGACGTCCGCCCGGACCGCCTCGAGCACCGCCCTGGGGCGCCCGCCGACGTTCAGGAAGTTCTCGGTGATGACCTCGAACCAGTCCGCGCGGCGGCCCTGCTCCAGCAGGTCCGGGAAGTGCTTCGTGCGGAGGCCGATGCCGTGGCCGAGGAAGGGAACCATGATCTCGCCGGAAGAAGAGCACACCGGAGCCGGTGACGCCCGAGAAGCGGCGTCCGGCTCCGGCGGGAGTGAGACGGCGAATTACTTCTTGGCGACGACGACCTTGCCGCCCTTGTCCGTGCACTCCTTCTCGGTCTTGGTCGCGGTCCAGCCCTGGCCCTTGCAGCCGTTCTGGCCGCCGCAGCCGTGGCCGCCGCCGGCGCACGAGCCGGTGCCCTTGCAGGAGTTGATGCCGGCACACTTCACGTCGCCACCGGCCTTGTCGTGGCCCGTGGTGGCCTGATCAGCGTGGGCGGCGGTGGCGAACATCGCGCACACGGCCGAGGCGATGAGGGCCCCCTTGAGGTTCTTTCCGTTCATGTTCGACACTTCCTCTCTTCGTTGTTGGGACTGCGGGTGGACGGCCGCGGAATGCACGGCGCGTTTTCTGAGCTCGCCCTGGGGCGCGCGGAAGCCTCGGGGGGTGCAGCAAAGACCTCACCCGTTGCCTGGGGCAAGGACACCGCGATCGCGTCCAGTTGCGCGCTCACCACGCAGCGAGCGTGGTCGCTCTTGCGGTTGGTGGCCCACTGCCGGAGGTACTCGCTCTTGGTCGGGTCGGCGTCCACGGGGATGCCCTGAAGGGGTACGGAGCAGCGGCAGGACGGGTTACGGCCTCCGGGGCCCACCTGGATGTCCGCAGGCCCGCGGCGGACGAGGTTGCGGTGATGCGCTCCCCGGGCGGTGCGTCAAACACCCCGTTGGGCGTGTTGTTCCCGGCCTTTCCGTCGACGTGGAGCGTCAGCACGGGGCGAACTGCTCGCCCATGACCGCGGTGCGCCTGGCGACGTCGACACCCGAGACAGCCTCACCTCGGGTTGGTCGAGGCGATGCTCGGCCGCGCGGCGTGGGCTGCCTCCAGCGCCAGGAGCTGCGTCCAGGGCGTGAGGTCCATCCGCTTCCGGAAGCGAATCCATCCGAGCAGGCTGATGACCGCCACGTCGGCATAGGCGAGGCGGCCCGGGGCGAGGGTGTGCTTCCCCCGGTACGCCCTCTCGAGCCAGTCCAGGCATCCACGCCCTCGCTCCACCTGGCGCTGCAGATACGTCCCCTGCTCTGGGCGGATGCCGTCGTTCTCGAGCAGGAAGACGTTCACCAGGCTGTCCTGGGCGGCATCGGTGACCGAGAGCACGTTCTCGTCCAGCAGCGCGAGGCCGGGATCGAACATCGCGTCCTGGAACGGCGGCTCGCCCGCTGGTCGCGGATGAGGCGTCCCGTAGAGCAGTGAGGCGATGACCCGGGAGTCGAAGATGTGTCGGACCTGCGCGCCGGCCGCGAGCTCGAGCATCGGGACGCGCCGGATGGGGGAGGCAGCGGTGAACTCCGGCGCCGGATCCTGCCAGCCGTGCGTGTCACGCTCGAAGGGGATCTGCAGCTCGGCGAGGACGATCCGAACTCGCCGGACGTAGGGAGAGGCGTCGTGACCGAACAGCTTCAGCACCGGAGGACCTCCGTCGAGCGCGGGCTCTGGCGTGATCCGAGTCGAGCGCACCCCTGCCGGGGGTGTCCAGCCTCACTCGACCCCGTTGTCTCCGTCCGGCGCCGACCCGGAGCGGCGGTTCTCGCCGCTTGGCGTCTGCTCCGCGACGCGGAGGCGCTCGAGCAGGTCGAGCAGGACGCCGATCTCGACCGGCTTTCCCAGCGTGGCCCGGACCAGCGGATGCTCGCGGACGCGGTCCACCTCCCGGCTCGCCGAGAGCACCACGGTGGACGGGCCGGACTCGCCGCGCAGCTGCTCGAGGAGCTCGAAGCCGTCCATCACCGGCATCATGAGATCCAGCAGCATCAGATCTGGCTTTGGGCCCGAGCGCAGCCGGTCGAGGGCGAGCTTTCCGTTCGCGGCGGGCTCCACGGCCCAGCGCTCCATCCGGAGCACGTCGGTGAGCGCCTCCCGGATGTCGGCGTCGTCCTCGACCAGAAGGACGCTTCCAGGCTCCATCCGAGGCGCGTCTACTGGCAAGACGACATCCGGCAAAGTTTCCTCCAGCTCCCCCGACGAGCGTCGCCCGAAGTCAGGGCAGCGGGAACCGCAAACTTGATCTGCCCCTCAAGCCTGCAATGCCCGGTCGAGGCTGCAAAGAACTCGGACACGCTCTGTGTCCAGCGCCCGACGCGTCCCCGCGGCTGCGGGCCCATGGGCAGAGGTGGACCCGGGTCCTGCAGTGCCCTCCACGCCCGTCCCGGTCGAATGTGTACATACATGCATGTTGGTGGCGGACCTCGTCTCACCCCTGGTCCGGCCCGAGGTGCCGCGGTCCATGGCTCGCCTGGATCGACTCAGATCGGAACCAGCACCGTGGCCGTTCGACCCGTCTGCGTCCGGTACCGTTCCGCCACCCGCTCCATCGACGCCCGCAGGCCGTCCGGTCGCGCGGCCACCACGATCGCCCCCCCGAACCCGCCGCCGGTGAGCCGCGCGCCGAAGACGCCCGGGGCCTCCGCGGCGAGCGTCACCAGCCGGTCCAGGTCCGGCACGCTGACCTGGTAGTCGTCCCGCAGCGACCGGTGCGATGCGGCCAGCAGCGCCCCGAGCCGCTCGAGCGCGCCGATCCGGAGCGCCTCGACGGCCTCCAGCACCCGCGCGTTCTCGGTCACCACGTGCCGCGCCCGCCGATCCAGGGGAGAGGGGAGCTCGGCGATCTGCGGGAGGTCCTCGGCGGTCAGCGACCGGAGGCTCGTCACCTCCAGCGCCAGGGTGGCCTGCTCGCACTCCCGCCGTCGTGCCCGGTACTCGCCGCTCGCGTGGTCGTGCGAGATGCCCGAGTGGACCACGGCGATGGCCAGGCCGGCCGGGAGTGCCACGCGCTCCGTCCGCAGCGACTGCGTGTCGATGAACAGCGCAGCGTGGGGTTCCCCGAGGCTCGACGCCATCTGGTCCATCACCCCCACCGGTGCACCGACGAATTCCACCTCGGCCCGCTGCCCGAGCAGGGCCAGCCGGACGTCGTCCAGCTCCCACCCGAACGACTGGCGCAGCGCCCTCAGCATCGAGACCTCGAGCGCCGCGCTCGACGACAGCCCGGCGCCGAGCGGAACCTCCGAGTCCACCCGGGCGTCGAAGCCGGAGAGCGTCCTCGGCCGCGCGACCGCGGTCACGCCCTGGACGTAGTCGAGCCAGTCATGCCGCGGTGCCTCGGCACCCAGTCGGTAGGTCTGGGTCTCCCCGAGCTGGACCGAGTGGACCCGCGCCACGCCGTCGGTCCGACGCCGCAGCTGCACCTGCGTCCTCTGGGGAATTGTCACCGGGAGCACGAACCCGCCCGAGTAGTCGGTGTGCTCGCCGATGAGGTTTGCCCGGCCGGGGGCCTCGGCCGTCACCTCCGGCTCTGCTCCGAAGACCTCGCGGAAAGTGCTCATCCGGGCTCGTCCTCCGGATCCATCGTCAGATCGTCGAGCGACAGGGTAAGCGCGTCCGCCGCGACCGGGGAGGGGTGCTAGGGTTCCTTTCCATCATGGCTTCGACTCCGCACCTGACACGGAACCAGCTGGCTCGGTTCGAGGAGCGGCTCCAGCGCGAGCGCGCCCGGCTCCTCGGCCACACCACCGCCTCGGGCACCCCGGCCGAGACGCCCGGGCTCGCCGAACCCGGTGACGCCGCCGACGTGGCCGAGGTCCAGGTCGAGCGCAGCACCCAGAACACCCTCACCGAGGGCGAGCGCGCCCAGCTGGTCCAGGTCAACCGCGCCCTGGCCAAGCTGGAGGACGGCTCGTACGGTCTCAGCGACCTCACCGGCGAGCCCATCCCGGTCGCCCGGCTGGAGGCGCTGCCCTGGGCGACCACCAACGTCGAGGACGTGGCCGGCTCGAGGTAGCCCCGCGCGGCTCCGCCCTCAGATCGGCGGGTCGTTGACCACGATGTGCACCAGCACGGTCCGGCCCATCCCGGTGCCGGCACGGCAGTAGGTGTCGCCGGCCGCGAGCCCCTTCAGCACCAGGGTGTTGTGGGTCTTGTCCTTCGAGGTCACGAGCTTGGGCTGGACGATGGTGAGGTCGTCGCAGTTGAGACCCGCGGCCTCTCCCACGTTCACCTGCGCCGTCTTGCCGACCACGATCTCCACCTCGCGGGTCCCACCCTGGGCCCAGGCCGTCACCGAGACGCAGAGAAGAACAAGGAGCGATGGCCTCATGGGTTCCCCAGCCTAGCGCAGCGGCAAGCGCCCTGGCTCGCCGGACCCCGGAGGGGGCTGCGGCGCCGGTGTGTCCAGCCGGACCTTGCCGCGGAACAGCCGGCCCAGGAACACGAAGTAGCCGCACGCGAGCGGCAGACCGAGCACCGCCCAGCCCAGCGCCACCCGGAGTCCGTGGTTCGTGGTCGCCGCGGCGAACGCATCGAGCGACAGCCTCGGATGCACGCTCGAGCGGAGCAGCACGGGCCAGCGCGCCGCAGCACCGGTCCCGAGCAGGGTCAGGAGCGTCCCCGCCGAGCCCAGGAACGCGACGCCCGCTCGTCCCCGGACCAGGCCGAGGACCAGCGCTGCCGTCGATCCGGTCAGGAGCGCGGAGAGGATCCAGACCAGAGGCCGCTGGGCCGCGGCGGGCTGGAGCTCGGGCGCGACGCGCACCGTGGCCCAGGTGACGACGGGAAACAGCGCTCCGGCGCCGATCCAGAGGAGCCGCGCGGCGCGCGCGCTCCGGGCGTGCACGTTCCCCTCCGTCTTGACCGCCAGGTACAGCCCGCCGTGTCCTCCGAGCGCGAGCAAGGTGAACACGCCCACCAGCACGGTGTACGCGTCCAGCACCCCCGAGTCCTTCCCCGGCCAGAAGCTCTCGAAGAGCGGGATGTGGAAGGTCCCGGTCGCGTCCAGTGGCACGCCGCGGAGCACGTTGCCCAGCGCGGCACCGAGCACCACGGCGATGAGCGTGCTCCCGAGCGCGAAGGTGACGTCCCAGAACGCCGCCCAGAGCGGGTTGCTCACGTGGCTGCGGAACTCGATGGCCAGCCCGCGGAGGATGAGCACCCAGAGCAACATCATCAGCGGCATGTAGAAGCCGCTGAAACCCACCGCGTATGCCGTGGGAAACGCGAGGAAGAGCGCGCCCCCGCCCGCGATGAGCCAGACCTCGTTCCCGTCCCACACCGGCCCGATTGCCGCGAGCACCGTGCGCCGCTCGGCGTCGGTGCGCGCCACGAAGAGGTGAAGGAATCCGGCGCCGAAATCGAAGCCGTCGAGCACCACGTAGACCGCGAGCATGCCGGCGACGATGGCGAACCAGAGCGCTTCCATCAGGTCGCCTCCTCGGCGAGCACCGGCCGCTCCCCGGCGTCGACCCCGCCGTGGGGCGCTCCGGGCCCGTGGGCGATCTCACGGCCGACGAGGTAGAGGAAGAGGACGCCCATCACCAGGTAGAGGCCGGCAAAGCCGAGGAGGGTGAAGAGCGTGTTCCCCGCCGACACGCGCGGCGAGGTGCCGTCGGCGGTGCGCATCAGCCCGTAGACCAGCCAGGGCTGCCGGCCCATCTCGGCCGTCATCCAGCCCGCGGTGGTGGCGATGTACGGGAAGGGCATCGCGAGCATCAGCGCCCAGAGCAGGCCCGGCGACGTCTCGAGGCGACCGCGCCACAGCTGCAGCGCGGCGAGCGCGAGCAGGGCGATGAACATCGTCCCGAGCCCCGCCATCACGTGGTACGCGTAGTAGAGGAGCTCGATGTTGTCCGGCCAGCGGTCCGTCGGGAAGGCGTCGAGCCCGGTGACCGTGCTGCCGAAGCTGCCGTAGACGAGGAAGCTCAGCATCCCGGGGACCACCACCGGGTTCTCGAGGCGTCTGTGCTCGACGTCCGGCTGGCCGATGATCGCCAGCGCGGCGTCGGGCTTGCTCTCGAAGAGCCCCTCCATCGCGGCGAGCGTGGCGGGCTGCTTCTCGGCGAGCAGCTTTCCGTGCCGGTCTCCGGTCGGGAAGATCATCAGGCAGGAGGCGACCAGCCCGGTGATGACCCCGGTGCGCAGCGCGAGGCGCGCGTGGTCCCGGTGCACGCCGGAGAGCATCCAGAACGCCCCCACTCCGGCCACGACGAAGGAGGCCGTCACCACCGAGGCGGTCATGTTGTGGAGGTACTGCCAGACCGCCCAGGGGTTCAGGACGAAGCCCCAGAAGTCCGCGAGCTGCAGCCGGCCGTCCGGCGCCACGGTGTGCCCCACCGGGTTCTGCATGAAGGCGTTGGTGGCGATGATGAAGTAGCCGGACAGCCAGCTGCCCACCCAGAGCGCGATGGCCGAGGCGAGGTGCAGGCGCGGACCGAACCGCTTCTCCCCGTAGAGGAAGAGCCCGAGGAAGGTGGACTCGAGGAAGAAGGCGAAGATGCCCTCCATCGCCAGGGTCTGGCCGATGACCCCGCCGGCGAACTGGCTGAAGCGCGCCCAGTTGGTGCCGAACTGGAACTCCATCGGGATGCCGGTGACCACGCCCAGCGCGAAGGACACCCCGAAGATGCGGGCCCAGAAGCGAGCGGCGTCGGCGTGGAGCGTGCTGCCGGTGCGGAAGGCCCGCCACTTGAAGAGGACGATCAGGAAGGCGAGCCCCATCGTCAGCTGGGGAAACAGGTAGTGGTAGGTGACGGTGAAGCCGAAGTGCAGGCGGTGCCAGAACAGCGCGTCGGTCATCGAGTCCTCCGCCTGGTCGCACCCTCACCGCGCTAGCGGGAGGCCCCGGAGTGTGACGCCCGGTGCCTCCGACGTCGAGCAGCAAGTCAGCCCCGGGCGCTGCCCAGGATCCGTTGCACGTCGGTGAGCACGCTCAGGTCCTCCCGGGCGACGATGCGGAGGACGCGGACCGGCGCTCCGTCCTGCGCCAGGTCGGCGTCGCCATCGGGTGTCTCGTTCCGGTCGCGCTCGAGCGCCACGCCGAGGAAGGCGAACGCCTGGCAGGTGTCGCGCCGCACGCGGGCCGAGTGCTCCCCGACGCCGCCGGTGAAGACCAGGACGTCGAGGCCCCCGAGCACGCCCACCGAGGCGCCCACGGTGCGAATGAGCGAGGTGAGGTACACGCCGTACGCGGTGCGTGCGCGGGCCTCTCCCCCGTCCGCACGCGCGAGCACCTCGCGCAGGTCCGATGTCCCGGTGAGCCCGAGGAGCCCGCACTCGTCCTCCAGCCGCGCCTCGAGCGCTCGGGGCGAGATGCCGAGGTGGTCGGCCAGCGCGATGACCGCGCCCGGGTCCAGGTGCCCGGGGCGGGTCGCCATCACCAGCCCATCGAGCGGGGTGTAGCCCATGCTGGTGTCCGCCGAGCAGCCCTCGCGCACCGCGGTGACCGAGGCGCCGCTACCCAGGTGACAGACGACGACCCGAGGCGGGAGCCCCCCGAGCAGCGCCTCGGTCTTCCGCACGGCATGGGCGACGCTCAGGCCGTGGAAGCCGTAGCGGCACAGCGCGATCGGCTCGGCCCATGCCGGCGGAACGCCGTAGAGTCGCGCCTCCTCGGGCATCGTCGCGTGGAAGGTGGTGTCGAAGGCGCAGACCTGCGGCACCTCGGGCAAGAGGCGGGAACAGGCGTCGACCGCCGCCAGCGCCGGCGCCATGTGCTTCGGCGCGAGCGGCCGCAGCGTCTCGAGCGTCGCGCGCACCGGGGCGTCGACCCGGACCGGGCCCACGAAGACCGGGCCCCCGTGCACCATCCGGTGGCCGATCGCCCGGGGGCGTCCCACCCGCTCGAGCACGCGCGAGACCTGCGCCTCCGCCGCCTCCGCGGAGGGTGTCCAGCGCTCGTTCCCCGAGGCATCCAGGGCGCCGTCGCCCTCGAGGGCGGACCACTTGAAGCTGCTCGAGCCGACGTTCACCACCAGGATGGGAGCCACGCGCGGACGAGACTAGGCGCGAGGCGACCCGCGCCGGGAGTCCCGCTGCTCGCCCGCGCCCGGCCAGTCAACGGCCGCCCGGGCGAGCGGCGTGATGTCGTACCGACGCCAGCCCCCGTGTCGAGGCTCTGCCCCCGGGCTCCGGACCGCGTAGAAGTGCCGGCTGGCGGCTCCCGCGAGACGGAGGACGGACCCCATGGCCGACGCGCTCACCCCGGACGAACTGCGGCTCATCGACGCATGGTGGCGTGCGGCGAACTACCTGACGGTCGGGCAGATCTACCTCCAGGAGAACCCGCTGCTCCGCGAGCCGCTCAGGCCCGAGCACATCAAGCCCCGGCTGCTCGGCCACTGGGGCACGAGCCCAGGCCTGAGCCTTCTCTACGCGCACGTGAACCGGCTCATCCGACGCGACGGATTCCCGGCCATCTACCTCGCCGGCCCGGGGCACGGCGGACCGGCGGTCGTCGCCTGCACCTACCTCGAAGGAACCTACAGCGAGGTCTACCCGAGGGTGACGCCGGACGCGGTGGGGATGAAGCGCCTCTTCCGCCAGTTCTCCACGCCCGGCGGTATCCCCAGCCACGTGAGCGCGCCGACCCCCGGCTCCATCCACGAGGGCGGTGAGCTGGGCTACGTGCTGGCCCACGCCTTCGGCGCCGTGTTCGACGACCCGGAGCTGGTGGCCATCGCGGTGGTCGGCGACGGCGAGGCGGAGACGGGTCCACTCGAGGGCAGCTGGAAGGGCATCACCTACCTGAACCCGGCGCGCGACGGCGCGGTGCTCCCGGTCCTCCACCTCAACGGCTACAAGATCTCCAGCGCCACCGTGCTCGGCCGCTCGTCCGACGCGCAGGTCCGCTCGCTGCTCGAGGGCCACGGCTACGAGGTCCTCTTCGTCGAGGGCGACGACCCGCCGCGCGTCCACCAGGCGCTCGCGTCAGCGCTCGAGGGCTGCCTCGAGCGCATCCGCCGCATCCAGACCACGGCGCGCAACGCAGGGGTGAAGGACCGCCCGCGCTGGCCGGTGCTCGTGCTCCGCACGCCCAAGGGCTGGACCGGACCGGACGTCGTGGACGGCGTCCAGGTCGAGGGCACCTTCCGTGCCCACCAGGTTCCCCTGTCCGGCGTGCGGGATGACCCCGCGCACCTCCAGCGCCTCGAGGCCTGGATGCGCAGCTACCGGCCCGCGGAGCTGTTCGATGCGCAGGGCACGCTCGTGCCCGAGCTCCGGGCGCTCGCCCCGCGCGGCGAGCTCCGGATGAGCGCGAACCCCCGGACCCATGGAGAGACCTGTGTTCCCCTGGTCATGCCGCCGCTGCAGCCGTACGCGGTGAAGGTCGAGCAGCCGGCCACCGTACGGGAGGAGTCGACACGGCGGCTCGGCCAGCTGATGCGCGATCTCTATCGCCAGAACCCGACGCGCTTCCGGCTCTTCTGCCCGGACGAGTCGAACAGCAACCGGCTGGGCGCCGTCTTCGAGGCGACGAAGCGCGCCTTCATGCTCCCCGTCGAGCCGACGGACGACGACCTCGGACCCGAGGGCCGGGTGATGGAGGTACTCAGCGAGCACAACTGCGAGGGCTGGCTCGAGGGCTACTGCCTCACCGGCCGGCACGGGCTGTTTGCCACCTACGAATCCTTCGCCATGGTGGTGTCCTCGATGGCCACCCAGCACGCCAAGTGGCTCGACGAGTCGCTGAAGCTCGAGTGGCGCAAGCCGGTGCCGTCGCTGAACGTGCTGCTCACCAGTACTTGCTGGCGCAACGACCACAACGGCTTCAGTCACCAGGGGCCGGGCTTCATCGACACCATCCTCACCAAGAAGCCGGCGGTCTCCCGCATCTACCTGCCGCCCGACGCCAACTGCCTGCTCTGGACGGCGGACCACTGCTTCCGCGCCTCGAACCACGTCAACGTGGTGGTCATCGACAAGCAGCCACAGCTCCAGTACCTCGACCTCCAGTCGGCGAAGGGCCACTGCGAGCGTGGCGCCTCGGTCTGGGAGTGGGCCAGCAACGACGAGGGTGACCCGGACGTGGTGATGGCCTGCGCCGGCGACATCCCCACCATGGAGGCGCTGGCGGCGACGTGGCTCCTGCGGGAGGCCGCGCCGGGACTGCGCATCCGGGTGGTGAACGTGGTGGACCTCATGTCGATGTTCACGCCCGAGGACCACCCGCACGGGATGGACGAGCAGCGCTTCGTGGACCTCTTCACCCGCGACCGGCACGTGGTGTTCGCCTTCCACGGCTACCCGCTGGGCATCCACTACACCCTGCACGGCCGTCCGGACCCGGAGCGGTTCCACGTGCGCGGCTTCCGCGAGCAGGGCACCACCACCACCCCGTTCGACATGGTGGTGCTCAACGGCATCAGCCGCTACCACCTCGCCATCGAGGCGCTGCGGCGCGCGCGGCGCATCCCCGAGAACTCCCCGGCCCTGGTGGAGCGCTTCAATGCGCAGCTCAGGCGCCATCGGAGCTACGTCGAGGAGCACCTCGAGGACATGCCCGAGGTGCGCGACTGGACCTGGTCGGCCCCGGGATAGACGTCAGCGCGAACGCGCGCGGGACCGCGGACGCCGGGTGCGCGACCCCCGCCGAACCGCCGGCCGGGCGGACGCGCGGGTCGTCTTCCGCCGACCGATGACCTCGAGCAGCACCATCACCGGCCGCTGGTCGCCGCCGCCCGGATGGCGCAGGGGCCGGTCCCCCCGGACGCGGTAGCGGTTGCGCCGTCCGACGCGCTCGCGCACCAGGTACTCGTCAGCTTCGAGCTCCTGGAGGATGCGCTGCACGGCCCGCTCGGTGATGCCAACCCGGGTCGCGATGTCGCGGACCCGAGCCTCGGGGTCCTCCCACACGCAGAGCAGGACGTGGGCGTGGTTCGTCAGAAAGTTCCAGGTGGACATGAGTCGCTGACCTTACAGGGCGGGCTGGCAAAGGGAATCCGGGAACGAGAGACAGCGGTCGTGCGTAGGACACCGAGCAGGCGAGTGGTCACGCCGGACGGAATGACGCGCTCGACTCGGCGACCTCGACGCCCCCGCGTGGCGTGGCGGCGCGCGGCAGGGTCGGGACATGTTCCCGTGCCCCGGAGCCGCTCCGCTCGCTGGGCGAGGTCCCGCTCGGCCCCTCGCTGTTCGCCGGCTGAAGGTCACCGGGCGGCCGTGACCGGATCCGGGATGGCGGAGACGCTCGTCCGCATCGGGCGCCCTGGTGCCGAGCTCGGCGGCGATGGACAGGACGGTGGCGTGGAGCGGCATGGGCGGGTCCTTCTCTAGCTCCGGGGCCGCGCGCTCGCTCGTCCGTCCGCGCGAGAGGGTGCCCCGTCCGGCGGCGTCCTTGCCCGGCAGCTGGCCGTGCTCGGCGCCACCCCGGGTCGGCTGGCTCTCGGTCGGGATCCAGGCAGGGCGGCTTGCAATTGAGTGATCACGGCGGTAGATTTTCAGATGAAAGAGATGGCCCGGCAAGCTCCAGCTCCAGCGTCCGCCTCTGCGCCCGATCCGGCGGCGGTGCTGTCGCGCGCGCTGCTCAGGGCCTCCGCGGCCCTCGCTCTCAACGGGCAGACCATGGCCCGGGTCGTCGGCCTGAGCGCGGCCTCCTGGTCGCGCCTGGCGGCGGGGCAGCGCACGGTGGACCCGGATGGCAAGGAAGGCGAGCTGGCCCTGCTCTTCCTCCGGCTGTACCGCAGCCTCGACGCGCTGGTGGGTGGTGACCCCGAGAAGGCCCGCGCCTGGCTTCGCGCGCCGAACACGCACCTGTCAGCCGTGCCCCTAGAGTGCATCCAGAGCGTGACGGGACTGGTGCGTGTCGACGAGTATCTGGATGCAGTGCGGGGGAAGACGTAACCTTCGCCGGTACGAGGGCACGGTGTGGCGCGTGGTCGAGGCGCAGCACCGCAACGCCACCCGGCGCCTCGTGGACTCCGACGCCGAGCAGGAGATGCTCGAGGCCCTCATCGACCGGGTGAAGCCCCCGCGTCCGGCCGGCGCCGAGTTCCAGGGGCTGCACTACCTGCTCCTCACCCCGTTTCGCCATCCGCCGCTGAACCACGGCTCGCGCTTCGGTACCCGGGCCGAGCGGTCGCTGCTCTATGCCAGCGAGGCCCTGGAGACGGCGCTGGCCGAGACCGCGTACTACCGGCTGGTGTTCCTCGAGGGGACCGAGGCCCGGCTCTCGCCGCTGACGGTGGAGCTGAGCGCCTTCCGCGCCGACGTTCGTACCCGGGCCGCGGTGGACCTGACGCTCCCGCCCTTCGACGCGCACCGCCGGGCCATCGCCTCGCGGACGCGCTACGAGGCCACCCAGCGGCTCGGCGCGGAGATGCGGGTCGACGGGGTGGAGCTGGTGCGCTATCCGAGCGCGCGCGACGCGGCCGGCGGCCCGAACGTGGCGCTCTTCACCCCGCGGGCGCTGGCGAGGAAGACGCCCCGCGTCCCCGAGACCTGGCGCTGCGTGGCAATGCGCGAGCGGGTCGAGATGCAGAAGCTCGACTGGTTCGAGCGCGCCCGGCTGGTGTTCCCCCGGGGGCAGTTCGAGGTGGGCGGCGTCCTTCCGGCGCCGGCCGTCTGAACGCTGGTCAGGAGGTCGGCGCGGCAGGTGCCTCGTCCACCGTCTCGCCGCGGGCGACGTAGACCGCCGCCGCGAGGTCGCCCACCACGTTGAGCGTGGTCCGGCACATGTCCAGGAGCCGGTCCACCCCGAGGATGAGGCCCAGGCCCTCCGGGGGGATGCGGAACATCCCGAGGATCATCGCGATGACCGGGAGCGACCCGGCGGGCACGCCCGCCGTGCCGATGCCCCCGAGCACGCAGATGAACATCACCACCAGCTGCTCCTGGAAGCTCAGGTGCACCCCGAACAGCTGGGCGATGAAGATGACCGTCACTCCCTCGAAGAGCGCGGTCCCGTTCTGGTTCATCGACGCCCCGGCGGTCAGCACGAAGCGGGCGACGTTGGGAGGGAGCCGGAGGTTCTCCTCCGCCACCTTGAGCGCGGTCGGAAGGGTGGCGTTCGACGACGCGGTGGAGAAGGCGGTGATGGCGGCCATGCGCACGTCGCGGAAGAACTGCACCGGGTTCCGCCCACCGAAGAACCGGACCGAGAGCGAGTAGACGACGAACATGTGCAGGGAGAGCCCGAGCAGCACGACCCCCACGTAGGCCGCGAGCTGCCGGAGCACGTCGAACCCGAGCCGCGCGGTCATCCCGAAGAGGAGCGCGGCGACGCCGAGCGGAGCCACCTTGAGCACCCCGCCGATGAGGACCAGCGTCACCTCGTACAGCCCGGCGATGACCTCCTTGAGCCGCTCG
The DNA here is from genome assembly GCA_017881345.1 of Myxococcaceae bacterium. Lineage (GTDB taxonomy): Bacteria > Myxococcota > Myxococcia > Myxococcales > Myxococcaceae > RPRB01. The sequence goes on from JADGQZ010000128.1 coordinate 14,219, forward strand.
GTCGCCGGGGTCCGGGTGAGCCCCAGCGCGATGCCGAACACCAGGGCGAAGAAGATGAGCCCCAGGTAGTCGCCGTTCGCCGCCGCCTTCACCGGGTTGTCCGGGACGATGGAGACCAGGAGCGCAGCCGCGGAGGTATCCCCGGGTGCGGCGGCGGCCTTCGGCACGACGCTCGTCCGAGCCAGGGCCCGCACCTCGTCGCTCATGCCCTCGCCCGGCTTGAAGAGGTTCACCAGCCCCAGGCCGATGAGGACCGCGATGCTGGAGATGACCACGGTGTAGCCGAGCGCGCGGGCGCCGAGCCGGCCGAGGTGGCGGAGCTCGAGGTCGGCGACGCCCATGACCAGCGCCGAGAAGATCATCGGGACCACCAGCATGAACAGGAGGCGGAGGAAGAGCTGTCCGATGGGCCCGGTCACGTTGGCCAGCACCCACGCCAGCCACGGCGCATCGCCGGCGAGGGCCTTCGCCACGAGCCCGAGCCCTGCGCCGACGACGAGTCCGAGCAGGAGGCGGGAGTGATCTCGCATCCGGCCGAGGCTAGCGTGCCCGGACTGCCGTGCTCAGCTCAAAACGAGCCGGAGGCCGCGCCGCATCGGCGCCCAGCGCTGACGCTGCACGACACGGAGGAGGGCGGTCCGCGCGCGGTCGAACGCCTCGCTCACCGCGACCTGGGGCACCGCGTCGACGGCCTCGACCGTCAGCACGCCCCCTCGCCGGAGACAGATCCGGAGGCAGCAGCGGATGTCCCGGCCTCCGCGGGGCCCGTTCAGGTCCTCGATCCACAGCTGCACCCGCCGGATCTGCTCCTCGAGGCGGCCGAGCGAGTGCAGGAGGTGCCGGTCACACGTATCCCGGATGGCCGGGTCGAGCCTGAGGTGGCGGACGCGCAGTTCGAGCTTCATGGGGTTCGGAAACCCCGTCCGTGCCGGAGACTTCCCGAGGAAAAATCGAAGCATCCGGATGGATAGGCCGATGGACCACGGCGGTTGTCGATCTCGGCCCGGCCCGCGCGACGTGACGGTGTCCCGGATGGACCGGGTACCGTGCAGGCCAAAGGAGTGGCGCCACCATGCAGTACATCGTCCTCATCTACGGAAACGAGAAGGGCTGGGGCTCGCTGGGGAAGCCGCAGCTCGAGCAGATGTACGCGGACTACCGGAAGTA
>JADGQZ010000002.1 GCA_017881345.1 Myxococcaceae bacterium
CCCGGGAAGGCGTCGCCCGATTCCCGCAGGCCACCGACCTCCAGATGATGCTCGGTCAGATCGAGGCCGCCGTCGGCCAGCCCCGGGAGGCGATCCAGGCGTACGAGACGCTGCTCGCGCGCCGGCCTGACCTCGATCTCGCGCGCTACCGCCTGGCCATGCTGCTCGCCCCGCAGACCGACGCCGGGCTCCGGGGTCGCTTCCTGCAGACGCTGGCCCTGCTCGGCCGGGACCGCCCCTCCGACCCGCAGCTCCTCGATGCGCTCGGATGGATGCAGCACCTGGCCGGACACGACCCGGTCGCCCGCGCTCTGCTGGAGACCGCGGTGGAGCGCTCGCCCGAGGACCCCACGGCGCGCTTTCACCTGGCGAGCGTGTTGCTGGCAGGGGGAGACACCGTGCGAGGACGGCAGGAGCTCCAGCGAGCGCTCGACTCGCCGCGCCAATTCCCCGAGCGGCTCGAAACCATGCGATTGCTGCGCCAGGACCCGCCGCGGCATTGACGGCGATTTCGAATGGCGCTGGGCTAGCGCGCCTCGATGAAGCCCCGCGTCCTGCTCGCCCTGGCCATCCTGCTGGTCGCCGCGCTCGGTGGCGTCGTCGCTCTTCGTCATCACCGTCCGCGCATGGACATGGTGGCGAGGCTCGCCGAGCTGGCGGCACGCGAGGGCGTCTGGGACAACCCCTGGGACAAGACCGCGGAGAAGATCGCAGAGCTGCGGAAGGCTCTGACCACCGAGCGCGATCCCCGCAACCGCTTCACCCTGGAACGAGAGATCGCCGCGCAGGCGGTGTACGCGGGAGACGTCGACCAGGCGATCTCCACGCTGGAGGATCTGCAGCGTGAGCTCGGGACGTCGATGCCTCCCGACGCAGCCGAGGCGGTCAAGGCGGATCTGGCGTTCGCCCAGCTCCGGCGCGGCGAGACCGAGAACTGCGCCGAGCACCACACGCCGGCCTCCTGCATCTTCCCCATCGGGCGCGAGGGGGTGCACCAGCTGAAGCGCGGGTCGAGCCGCGCGGTGGAGCTCTACCGGGAGCTGCTGTCGGACCCCGCGACCAACCCCGAGAACGCGCTCTCGTACCGCTGGCTGATGAACATCGGCCACATGACGCTGGGCACGTACCCGGACGGCGTCCCTGCAAAGTGGCTCATCCCTCCCGAGGCGTTCCGGTCGGACGCGGACATCGGCCGCTTCCCCGACGTGGCGGCCAGCCGGGGCGTGGTCGAGTTCGGGGCCGCCGGCGGCCTGATCCTCGAGGACCTCGACAACGACGGACGCCTGGACATGCTCATCTCCCACATGGGGATGACCGACCAGCTGGAGTACTTCCACAACGATGGGAGCGGTCACTTCACCCGGCGCACCGAGGAGGCGGGACTGAAGGGTCTGGTCGGGGGTCTGGACATGTTCCAGGCCGACTACGACAACGACGGCTGCATCGACGTCTTCATCCCGCGGGGCGCGTGGCGACACGCCGCTGGAAAGATTCCGGGTTCGCTGCTCCACAACAACTGCAACGGGACATTCACCGACGTCACGTATCAGGCGGGCCTCGGAACCGAGCTGCCCTCGCAGACGGCCGCCTGGGCGGACATCAACCACGACGGGCTCCTCGACCTCTTCGTCGGCTACGAGATCAGCTCCCAGGTGGAGTGGCCGAAGGGAACGATCAACTTCCAGCTCTACCTGAACAACGGCGATGGCACCTTCACCGACGTCGGGCCCGGCTCGGGAATCGAGGTCTCGGGAATGGTGAAGGCGGCGGTCTGGGGCGACATCGACAACGACGGCTGGCCGGACCTCTACGTCTCGATGCTCGACGGCCCCAATCACCTCTTCCGGAACCTGGGAACCGGAAAGCGCGCGGGCGCGATGTTCACCGACGTCACGGCGCGGGCGGGAGTGGCCGAGCCACGGGTGAGCTTCACCACCTGGTTCTTCGACTACGACAATGACGGCTGGCTGGACATCTTCGTCACCGGCTATCTCGCCACGCTGCCCAACCTCGTGCGCGACGCCCTGGGACAGAAGGACCAGGCGCAGGGCGAGCGGCCGCGGCTCTACCACAACAACCGGGACGGCACGTTCACCGACGTCTCCCGCCAGGTCGGCCTGGACAGGCTGCTCCTCACCATGGGGGCCAACGTCGGCGACCTGGACAACGACGGGTGGCTCGACTTCTACCTCGGCACGGGAGCTCCGCCGCTCACCACGCTGATTCCCAACCGGATGTTCCGGAACGATCGGGGCAAGGCCTTCCAGGACGTGACGACCTCCGGCGGCTTCGGGAATCTCCAGAAGGGCCACGGGGTCGCCTTCGGGGACGTCGACAACAGCGGCAACCAGGACGTGGTGGAGGTCATGGGCGGCGTCTACGCCAGCGACCGCTTCTGGACCTCGCTCTACAAGAACCCCGGGCACGGGAATCACTGGGTGAAGCTGCAGCTGGTGGGAAAGACCTCCAACCGATTTGGCGTCGGGGCACGGATCCGCCTCGTGCTCCCCACCGCCGGGGGAGACCGCCGGGAGGTCTTCGCGCTCGTCGGGAGCGGTGGCAGCTTCGGGGCCTCGAGCCTCCGGCCGCATCTCGGGCTCGCCGAGGCGACCACCATCGAGCTCCTCGAGGTCCGCTGGCCAGGCGGAAAGCCCCAGACCTTCCGTGGCCTCGCGGCGGACCGGACCTACGAGCTCCACGAGGACGAGCAGGAGGCGCGGGTCCTCCCGGCACCCCGTCGCGCCTCCGCCGGCTCGCCGCGGTGAGGGCTTAGCGCGCCGCCGCGCGAACCAGGGTGTAGCGGCCCCCGTGCAGCGCGAGGTCCCCGAGGTCCGAGGTGGTTCCGTCCGGCCAGCGGACGGAGATGGCGCTGACCGCCGGCCAGTTGCCGAGGCCGAAGAAGGCCTGGGGCGCGTCGAAGGACTCGTAGCCTCCGCTCCCCTTGATCTCGCGGACCTGGATCCGTCCGTCGGGCGCGCGGATCTGGACCCGGGCGCCGACCGCGCGACGGTTGGGGCTGCTGCGGTCGTCGAGAGAGAGCGCGAAGCCAGGGCCCCGGGGAGCGTCGTTGCGCCAGAGGACCGGGGTCAGCTGAAACGGGTGGGTGACCAGGTCGAGGTCGCCGTCGTTGTCGAGGTCGACATAGACATAGGACCCGGTGGGGACGTGGTCCTCCAGGCCGAAGGCCCGGGTCTCGTCGCTGAATCCCTTGCCCTTCTGGTTCCGGTAGAAGGTCGCGGAGACGCTGCCCGGGCGCAGCCGTGAGCCCTGCGCGACGTAGAGATCCTGGAAGGTGTCGTTGTCCAGATCGGCGAAGCGCGCGCTCCAGCTCCAGCCGCCGAACCCGGCGTGCCAGGCAGCGGTGATGTCGCGAAACGTCTTGTCCCCCGGGGTGTAGAGGAGGTTGGTGTGCTTCACCGAGGGGATCTCGCTCGCATAGGTCACGTCGGACGTCTCGTGGTCCATCGGGCTGAGGGCGATGGTGCCACACACGTCCTTCATGGCGGTGAAGTCGGCGGGGATCTTCTCGCACTCCTTCATCACCGCGGCCTTGTCCGCGCCGAGGGCGGGAAGACGTGCCAGCACCCGGAACCAGTGGTGCGCGGTGACCACGCAGTCGCGGCGCTGGAGGGCGTCCCCGAGCGCCATGCACGGCTCGATGCTGTTCATGTTTCGCGCGTCGATCGACGCCACCTGGAACCGCGCGGCCTGGTCACAGCGGGCGCGCTCCGCCAGGTCGGGGTAAATCTCGCAGCTGCTCACCGGTGCGGCGAGCTGCTTGGCCATCTGGCTCACCGTGCCCATGGCGATCTGCGCCAGGTACAGCTCGTCCCGGCCATCGTTGTCCAGGTCGGCCGCATCCGCGGACATGGTGGTGGTGGTCGACAGTGGGATCGGGCTGTGTGCGCCGTCGACCGGCTTCAGTCGCCCGTGGTCGTTGAGGTAGGTCCGGTCGGGCTCGTCGAAGTCGTTGCCCACCACGAGGTCCGGCCAGCCGTCGCCGTTCAGATCGGTGAAGAGCAGGGCCAGCGTGTCACCCTCTGGCCCGGCCAGCGCCTCGGGCGTGAACTTCCCTCCGCCGGCGTTGTGCCAGAGACGGTTGACGGCCGGCGCCGGGTAGAAGAAGCGCGGCTGCGACGTGCTGGCCCCGGTCACCACGTCCAGCCAGCCGTCCCGGTCGACGTCGGCGAAGGCCACCGCGGTCACCGCGGTCTCGTCGAAGCGAGGGAGCTCGGTGTGCGACGCGGCGGAGAACTCGCCTCCGTGGTTGTAGAGGACGTGGCACCCGTGCATCCAGGCGCAGAAGAAGAGGTCGAGCGTGCCGTCGCCGTCGAGGTCCTGGAGGGCGACCACCGAGATCATCCACTCGCGCATCGGCGGGAAGTCCACCTCCTGGCGCGCGAACCGTCCCCCCACGTTGACGTAGAGCAGCACCCCGAAGTTGCTGCCGACGAGGAGATCCGGCCATCCGTCGCCGTTCACGTCTCCGGCGGCCATCCCGCCGATGTGCATCGGGCCGGGCTGCATGACGAGGTAGGGGCGGGGCATCGGCAGACGGTCCAGGCCGACCTGCACCCCTTCGATGCGATGGAACGGCTTGGCCGTGGAGGTGGCGCTGGGCTCGAGGAACGCAGCGCCAAACAGCTCGAGGTTGCCCGCGCCCGCCACGCGCGTCGCGGGGGGCAAGGGCGGTGCGAGCCCCCGGAGCTCCGCGGCGTGCTGCCCGGGCGCAAGCAGCAGCGGCTGAGGGCCGGGGACTGGCAACGTGCTCAGGACGCTCGCCGCCCGGTGAATCGTCTGGAGATCTTGCCAGCGTGAGGCGAGCCCGGCGATGCCTCCGGCCACGACGCCCAGCACCATCACCGCTGCCCCGGCCACCGCGGCCACCCGCCACGAGAGCGTGGTGCCGATCAGGCTCCAGGGATAGACGCTGTAGAGGGCGAGGGTGACCAGCAAGGTCGCCACCACGTAGGTCGGGACGCCGGCGTTCCACAGCACCGCGCAGACCACCACGTCGAAGGCGATCGGGACCGGGAGCAGCGTCCCGAACACCGCGACGAGGACCAGCACCGCCGCGTTGGGAAGAAGCCCGTCGACCTGGGCGATCTGCGCCACCCGCGTCCAGGGCAGCAGCTCCACCATCGCCGCACCGAGCAGCCCGGCCAGGACCATCAGCGGCAACGAGATACGGAGCACGGTCCACAGATTTCGCGCGTAGCGGAGCAGCACCCAGCCCAGCGCGTGGAAGAAGCCCTTCGGGGCGTCGCCGGCAGGGGTGAGGAATGCCTGCGAGACGCTGCCCATGAGGTTCTCGGTCCACTGGAAGAGCCGCAGCCCGGGGAGCCGAGGCTTGCTCTCCACGGGCCGGCGCCATCCGGGCCGATCGGCGAGCCGCGAGAGCGCCGGGACCACCAGCAGCACCATCACCAGGCTCATCAAGACTTTGAGTCCGGCGAGGTACCAGGGGAAGAGCGTGAGCACCATCCCGAGGACGATGACGTTGAAGCTCGGCGAGGCGAACATCGCGCCCAGCGCCACCTCCACGCTGCTCCCGGCCTTCAGCATCGCCTGACCGATGGGCGCGGCGCAGTTGACGCAGACGCCGAGCGGCGTGCCGATCATCATCCCGCGGATCGCCCCGGCCAGCTTCCCGCCCGGGGCGCGGCGGAGCAGCGGCAAGAGGGTGAGCATCGCAGCCGCGAGCAGCAGTCCATAGGTCATGCCCTGCCGGTTGGTGATGCCCCATTCCAGCGCCGTCCAGCCGAGGTGCCGCAGCCTCTGCTCGGGCGGCGGCTCGGGGAAGAAGCGCTCGAAGCCAAGCGGCGTGGAGAGCGCCTCGTTCGGATCCGCGCTCGCCTTCCCCTGCAGCGAGGGGTAGCGCGAGCCGATCCAGAAGAAGCCGCAGAGCACGGCGATGATGCAGATCGCGAGGGGGATGCGCAGATCGAACCGTCTCCGACTGGGGACGATTGGCGCCACGGGCGTTGCTCTGAGCATGCGCCGCATCCTTCTCGCGGCGCCGCTTGATGCGCAAGAGGCGGCCGAGGACGGGCGTGCAGGGAAGGCATCTCGATGGAAGAGCGCGAAAGGTGGACACGACGCATTTCAGAATATTTCGATGCGGCAAATTGACGCGCGACGCCTTGAAGCGGGCAACGAATCGGCTCTTAGTGCGCACCCAGGGGCTCTTCCA
>JADGQZ010000129.1 GCA_017881345.1 Myxococcaceae bacterium
AACCGTCGAGGCGGTCGATAGCTCCGGCCCCGCTTTGACCATCGCGCGCCAGAACGCGGAGGCCAACGCCATCGCCAACATCCATTTTCAGGAAGCCGACGTCTTCGCCTTGCTCGCCGGTCACGCCGCCGCGCGCCGCCAGTATTCGCTCGTGGTGCTCGACCCGCCGGCCTTCGCCAAGAGCCAGCGGGCGGTGGAGGCGGCCATCGACGGCTATGCCTCCCTGAACCGGCAGGCGCTGGAGGTGGTGGCTCCGGGTGGGCTGCTGGTCACCGCCTCCTGCTCGGCCCGGGTGACACCCGAGGCGTTCGAGGGCGCGGTGAAGGAGGCCGGGTTCAAGGCGGGTGTGGACCTCACGCTCGTCGAGGAGCGCTACCAGCCGCCGGACCATCCCATCCGCCTCCAGTTCCCCGAGGGGCGCTACCTCAAGCTCCTCGTCCTCCGGGTGACGACATGGTGAGCCGCGGGCAGTACCTGGAGCGACCGGCGCTCATCCCTGTCGGGCGCGACGTGCTCGAGGGGCTCTGGCACCGGGGGGCCAGGGCGCCGCCGCTGCTCGTCGTCCCGCCGCCACCGGAAGCCGGCTCGATGGACCACGTGGTCTGCGCCGAGCTGGCCTGGGCCACCGCGCGGGCGGGCCGCCCGGTGCTCCGGTTCAACTTCCGCGGGGTGGGGGCAAGCCAGGGGCAACCCGGCGGCGAGGAGGCCCGGGTCGAGGATGCCGCGGCGGCGCTCCGGCTCCTCCGGGAGAACACCGCCCAGGTCGACGTCGCGGTGGCCTCCGTGGGCGCCTCGGCAGACGTTGCCGTCCGCCTGGCGAGCGAGCATCCAGGCGTCGTCGCCCTCGTCCTCGTCAGCCCGCCGCCCGGCGTCCTGCTGAGCTCGCTCGACATCCCCCTGCTTTGCATCGTCGGGGAGGGCGAGCCGGGGCGCGCAGGGCTCCAGGCCGGCGCGGAGCAGGCGGGTGGCCGCGTGGAGGTCGTGGCCGGGACGGATGGGCGCTTCCAGCGGAACCTCCCCGAGGTCGGGCGGGTGGCGCTCCGGTGGCTCGAGCGGACCAGCAAGCACCTGGAATCGTGAAGAAACGCATGACGCCCCAATCGGGTGGGGCCGCGGACGTATGACTCTCACATCGAGCCCTGTCCCCGCGGGGCCCTGGAGGAGTCGGATGCGGTCTGGCTGGTGTCTCGGCGGCGCTCTTCTGCTGGCGGCAGCGTGCGCGCCCTCGCCCGCACGCACCAAGGTCACGCCGCCCGGGTCCGCCCGCGCCTCCGCGGTCCCCCACGCCCTGGTCATCGACTTCCGCGACGGCACTCCGGCCGAGGAGGTCGCCGAGCGTGCCCGCCGCTGGGGGCTTCCGCTCCGCTTCAACTCGGTCGAGGGCGCCCGCTCCGGCATCGCCATCGCCGACGGGGTGGATGACGTGGACGCGGCGCTCGCCCGTGTCCGGGGAGACGCCGACGTGGAGGAGGCCGAGCCGCTGGTCCAGGTGGAGGCGCTGGCCTTCACCCCCAACGACCCCGAGTTCGGCAAGCAGTGGAACCTCCGGATGATCCACATGCCCGAGGCCTGGGACATCTCGCACGGAAAGGGCGTCACGGTGGCGGTCATCGACACCGGCATCGCTTACGAGGACCGGGACGACTTCGTGCAGGTCCCCGACCTGGCCGGTGCGCGCTTCGTCGAGGGGTACGACTTCGTCAACGACACCACGCATCCCAACGACGAGAACGGCCACGGCACGCACGTCGCCGGCACCATCGCCCAGCGCACCAACAACGGGGTCGGCGTGGCCGGGGTCGCGTTCGAGGCGCGGCTGATGCCGCTGAAGGTGCTCGATCGATCGGGCATCGGGAACTCGGCCGACATCGCCGACGCCATCCGCTGGGCCGTGGACCACGGGGCCAAGGTGCTGAACCTCTCGCTCGGCGGCCCCGGCTACTCGGGGGTGATGGAGCGCGCCGTCGCGTATGCCCGGAGCAAGGGCGCGGTGGTGGTCTGTGCGGCGGGAAACTCGGGACAGGGACAGGTCTCGTACCCGGCCGCGTACGCTGGCGCGGTCGGCGTCGGCGCCGTGGGTCCCGACGGGCAGCTCGCCCCGTACTCGTCCTACGGCGAGGCGCTCGACATCGTGGCCCCGGGCGGCAACACCCGGCTCGGTCCGGGGAACGGCATCCTCCAGGCCACCATCGACCGGTCCGACTTCCGCAAGCCCGTGCTCGCCGAGTACCAGGGAACGTCGATGGCCACGCCCCACGTGGCCGGCGTGGCGGCGCTCCTCTTCGCCGCCGGGGCCAGGTCGCCGGACGAGGTGGAGCGGGCGCTCTACGCCGGCGCCACGTCCGACGGCGCGTGGACGCCGCGCGCGGGGCACGGCCGGCTGGACGCGCTGGGAGCTCTGAACGCGCTCGGAAAGACCGCTCCGGGCGTGGACTGGACGCCGCTCGTCTGGAGCGCCGCGCTCCTGGCGCTGCTCCTCCTCTCGCTGCAGACGAAGGTGCGTCCGGGCTTTCTCAACGTCCTGTTGAACCCCGCGACGCTGCTGCCGCTGCTGCTCAGCACCGTGGGCCTGTGGTTCCTCAAGCTCCTGTGGCAGCGGTTCATCGGCCACCCGCCATCCGCCGCGGAGGTGCTCTCGCTGCCATTGCCCGACTGGGAGCGCATCCTCTTCGGGCGGGGGAGGCTGGCGAGCCCGGTGATGTACAGCGCCCTCGTTCCGGCGGTGACGGCCCTGGTGGCAGTGAAGTGGCGCGCGCTGCGTCCGGTCGTCGCCGGACTGTCGCTCGGGTTCTCCGCATTCTTGCTCTATGCGGCCTGGGCGAAGGCCCCGGGCATCGCCTACCTTCCCTTCACGTTCCTCGCCCGCCCCTGGCTGGTGCTCAACGGGCTCCTGGCCGCGCTGGTCTGCCGGGCGATGCTGCGGAGGGAGGCGCGGCGATGAAGGTGCGGGGTACCGTCGAGTTCCGGGACATCGAGATGGGGGTCTGGGTCCTCGCCGGCGACGACGGAAAGACCTACCAGCTCGTCGGTGGCCGTTCGTCCCTGCTCAAGGAAGGGCAGCGGGTGGAGATCGACGGCGACGTGGACAGCGGGGCGGCGGGCGTGGCGATGGTGGGCCCCGTGCTCCGGGTGCACGGCTACAAGGTGGTCTGAGCGGTCACTCGGCGGACGGCTCGTCGGGACCGCCATCCGCCGCGCGCCGCTCGAGCGCCGAGGCCAGCGCGCGCCGGGCGTCGAGGTAGCGCTCGACGCTGGCGCTCCCCCGATGGACGTCGTCCCGGAGCGTGTCCAGCTCGCTGCGCTGCTCCCGTGCCCACGGCGGATCCCCGGGGCGCGCGGCCGGGACCCGGACCCGCACGTCCGCGACATCGAGCTCCAGCCCGCGCCGGTCGGCCAGGCCCCAGCCGACGAGGCAGAGCGAGGCGGCGACGGTCCACGGCAGCAACGCCCGGGTGAGCGGCACCCGCGGGCGGAGCACCTCCTGCTCGACTGGCTGTCCCCACGCGCCGGGCAGCCGGCGGGCGGCCGCGACGACGAGCCCGAGCACCACCCAGCCGGCGACGCTCGCGGTCAGCACCGCCGGAACCTGCGCCGCCAGGTCGACCGGCGCCGGATCCTGACCACGGCCGGCGGTGTACAGAAGGGTGGCGGTGAGGTTGCTGCCCAGGTGGGCCACCATGCCGGGAAGCACGCTCCGGGTCCGCGCGTAGAGCAGCCCGAACACCACGCCGAGCTCGAACAGCGCCGGCAGCCCCACGATGTTCACGTGGCAGAGACTGAAGATGGCGGCCGAGGCCACGACCGCGGGGACGACCAGGACGCCCCGGCGCAGCAGGCCCTGCAGCAGGAGCCCCCGGAAGATGACCTCCTCGCCGATGGGGGCCGCGGCGACCGCGCCGGTCATGGCGAGGAACAGCTCGAGGCCCGTCTGCCGCTCGAAGACCTGCGTCTGGTCGAACATCTCGACCCACGCGCGGGGGGCGACGAGCTGGGCCAGGAACTGCAGCGGGATGACCGCGGCGAAGTAGTTGGCGACGGCCACGCCGAGGGCGACCAGCAGCGGTCCCACGCCCGGCCAGGCGAGCCCGAGGTACGGCCCCGGCGCGCGCCCGCTCCAGCGCGTCAGCGCCCAGCCGAAGCCGAAGAAGAGGATGACCTCGGTGAACCAGATCCCGACCCCGGTGCTGACCATCTGCAGCGGGACGCCGATCAGGAAGAAGAGCGCCAGCGCACCGATCAGTGCCAGCCAGCCGAGCCGTTCTGCGGGCACCGGAGGCTCGGGTGTGTCGGTCGGGGGAAGGGTGGGCTCGAGCACGGGAGAACGGGCGGCCGCACCTTGCCAGCCCCGCGAGGCGTGTGAAAGCGTCGTGGGCTCGGCATGCGTCGTCTTCCGGTCCTCCTCGCCCTGGTGTTCGGCGCCGCGTGCCAGCGGTCCTTTCCTCCGCGCCCGCTGCCCGACTCGTTCAGTGCCCGCAGCCTGGACGGGGCGAGCGTCACGCCGAAGACGATGCGCGGAAAGCCGTGGCTGGTGAACCTCTGGATGCCCGGCTGAGGCACCTGCGCTCGGGAGTTGCCCGAGCTGGAGAAGCTGGCGAAGCAGTACGAGGGTCGGGTCGGGTTCCTCGCGGTGTCCATCGCCCCTGACCGGACGCGCATCCGCGTCGCGGCGGAGAGGATGGGGCTGCGCACGATGCCGGTGGCCGCGGCCGAGAGCGAGATGCTCGCGCCGCTGGAGCTCGAGACGGTGCCGGCCACCTTCCTGGTCTCCGCCGACGGGACGATGGTGGAGCGCTACCAGGGACTGGTCTCGAACGATCAGGTCGCCCGGAGGCTGGACGCGCTCCTGGCACGACCCTGAGCGCCGGCGCTAGCGGCCCAGGTACGCCCGGACCTCGGTCCGGAATGCATCGCGCTGCTCGGGCCGCTCCGCCGCCGGACCGAGCACGAGCTTCCGGTCCCGCTCCACCGCCATCTCCTGCTCCAGGAGCCAGGCCAGCGCGTTCTCCAGCGTGCTCCGGCTGATGGCCTCGGCGGCGTCGATGCGCCCCTGGAGAAACTCCATCCGCCCGGTCTCCAGCGCAGCCCGCACGAAGCCCTTGCGGTCCATGGGGCCGGCGGCGAGGTCCTCGAGCGTGAGCGCGGCGAGCAGGTAGGACTGCACGTAGTCGCGCAGGACGTCGGCGAGGAAGTCGAGGTCGCCGCGGGCGCGGGCGTCGCTCGGGACGAGCGCCCCGTCGCGCCGCACCAGGAGGCCCGCCGAGATCAGGCGGTCCACCGTCTCGGCGAAGATGACCTCGAAGGGCACGCCCACCCGGTAGATGAGCTCGAGCTTGAAGAGCCGGGAGAGGAAGAGCGCCCGGGTGCGGACCGCATCCTCGGAGGCGTCCGCCGCGCCACGGAGCACCGCGCAGGCCACCAGCGCCCGGGGCGCGATCAGGTTGAGGATGGTGTTCTTGTAGTAGGCGAGCTGGACGCGCCGCTCGTCCACCGGGAGGTAGACGGTCTCGCCCTTGGCCTGCTCGGTGCGGACCATCTTGTCCTCGATGAACCCGAGCACGGCAGTCCGTACCGGTCCGGCCACGGTGGGGTCGCTGGGCGCCTCGGCGAGGCCGGTGGACAGGGTCGTGCCGTCCTCCAGGAGCATGCGGCGCAGCGTGTCCACGCGGGCGCCGAGCGCCGAGGCAGGCAGGCCCCGGCCGGGATGGGCGAGGAGCGCGGTGCTCACCAGGGCATGCGGGGTGACCGTGGAGACCCGGGCGATGCCCCACATGATGCGGTGCCCGAGCGCCCGGACCAGGCTCCGCTTCTCGTCCTCGGCCAGGCCCGCGGCGTCCTCGAGGTTGCGACCCCGCATGAATTCCCGCAGGAGGATGGGCTCGTCGAAGCGGAGGTGGATCGTCCCGTACCGGCGGAAGAGGACCTTCGGCGCGCCGATGAGCGCCCGGACGTCCTCGGGCTTCTTCTCGCCGCCGAGGAGCTCCTTGCTGTAGCTGCTCCCCTCGACGATCTTCTCGTAGTCGATGGCCACCGGGATGAAGGCCAGGTCGTTCCGGGCGCCCTCCAGCACCGCGTCCACCTCCCAGCCGAGCAGACCGAGCTTGGCCGGGAGCAGCTTGCCTGTCCGGGAGCGGCCGCCCTCGGGGAAGAACTCCTGGTGCACCCCGTCGCGGACGAGCTTCTTCACGTACGCCTTGAAGGTCGCGGTGTAGAGGCGGTCGGAGCCGAAGCTGCGGCGAAGGAAGAAGGCGCCTGCGCGCCGGAGCAATGGGCCGAGAGGAAAGAACGAGAGGTTGGCCCCGGCAGCGACCAGCGGGACCTGGTAGCCGCGCTTCCAGAGCACCCAGGACATCACCAGGTAGTCGATGTGGCTCTTGTGGCTCGGGCAGAGAACGATGGGCGCTCCGTTGCGTCCGGCCTGCAGCGCCCGCTCGAGCCCGGCCTCGTCGACGTCGATGCCGTCGTAGATGCGGTCGAACATCCAGCCCATGAGCGGGGCCATCACCGCGAGGAACGAGGGGTGGAGCCTCGCGGCGATGGCGTTGAGGTTCCGCCGGGCCTCGCGCTCGAGTGCCGCCGGGTCCTTGCCGCTCCGGGCGGCGGTCTGCTCGATGACCTGGCGGAGCGTCCGGTCCCGGAGCGTCTCCTCGATGACCCGCTCGGGTGGCTTGTACGGCGGTCCGAAGACGGCCCGGGTCTCGCGCGCCAGGTGGACGTGGAGGACGGCGCTGATCTTCCGGGCCACCACCGCGTCGGAGTCCTCGGGGTTCTCGGCGGCGAAGGCCTTGAGGTCGATCGGCGTCCCGACCCGGAACTGCGCCCGCTTGTGGTTGCGCCAGAACGCCAGCACCGAGTGCAGGAACCCGGGGGCCTCGGGCGTCCCGAAGACGTAGTCCGCCCAGGCGGGCTTGAGCCGGACGCTCCACTTCTCCCAGACCACCAGCTCGGGGACGAGGAAGACCGGCCGTTCCCTCTTCCGGGCCAGCGCCACCAGCTCGGTGAAGGCATTCTCGCGGCCGCTCTTGCCGCGGGCGCGGCCGATGGCAGTGGTCTGAAGGAAGACCAGGGCCGAGCCGCCGTGCCGCCGGGCGTAGGCGAGTCGCACGTCCATCGACCCGCGCTGTGCCACCCGTCGCCAGGGCCGGCCGATCCACCGGCGCATGTTGAAGACGGCCCGGATGGGCGGGAGCGCGCGGCTGACCAGGAGCCACGCCAGATAGAGGAAGCTCACCCAGGCGGCGGTCCGCTGGACGTGGACCACGAAGCCCGCGGCGCTCAGCCGCCGCAGCTCGGCGTCCGCCGCGGGCAGGACCCGGACATGGGGACAGTACCGGCGCCCCAGCGCGCGGCCGAGGGGGCCGAACTCATGCCGGAGCGCGGCCTCGCTGTCGTCGACCTTCACGAGCGCGGTGACCATGGCCCTTCGGCCGAGTCTTACATGCTCTCGGGCGCGGCGATGCCCAGAAGCTGAAGCCCGCTGGCGAGGACGATGCGCACCGCGTCAGCGAGGGAGAGCCGGGCGGCGCGCAGCGCCTCGTCCGACTCGTGGAGCACGCGCTTCTCGCGATCCTGGTTGCCGAGCGTGTACCAGCGGCTGAAGTCCACGGCCACGTCGATGAGGTGGCGGGCGACGAAGGACGGCTCGTCCTGCTCCACCGCCGCGCGCACCTGGACCGGAAAGCGGGCCAGCGTCCGGGCGAGCTGCTGCTCCTCCGGCAACGCGAGCAGCGTCGCATCTGCCGTCGGGGGTGTTCCGCCGCCGCGCTTGAGGAGGTTGCAGGCCCGAGCGTGCGCGTACTGGAGATACGGACCGGTGTGCCCGTCGAACTCGAGCACCTCGTCCCAGTCGAAGGTGTAGTCGGTGTTCCGGCGGTTCTTGAGGTCGCCGAAGATGATGGCCCCGAGGCCCACCTGCTCGGCCAGCCGCTCCGGGTCGTCGGTGTGGATGCGGCCGGAGGAGGCGCTGTCGCGGACCTTCTCCAGCGCCCGGGCGCGGGCCTCGTCGAGCACGTCCGCGAGGAGCACCAGCTTCCCGGCACGGGTGGACATCCCCATGATCCGTCCGAAGGCGACGTGGATGCAGCGCTCCGCCCACGGCTTGCCCATGGCCTTCAGGACGCGGAACACCTGGGCGAAGTGCAGGGACTGGTCGCGGGCGACGACATAGAGCGCCCGGTCGAAGTGAAAGCGCCCCCAGCGGTCCTCGGCGGCGGCGAGGTCGCGGGTGGCGTAGAGCGTGCTCCCGTCCGCCTTCTTCAGCAGCACGGGCGGCTCGCCCTCGGCGTAGGGCAGGTCGACGATGAGCGCGCCGTCGCTCTCCTTCACCCCCACGGTGCGGGAGATCTCCTCGATGACCGCGTCCATCCGGTCCTCGTAGAGGCTCTCGCCGTCGATGTGCTCGAACCGGATGCCCAGCCGCTCGTACATGGGGAGGAAGCCGCGGAGCGACGTCTCGCGGAGCTCGGTCCACAGCGCCCGGGCCTCCGGGTCTCCCTGCTCCATCTTGCGAAAGAAGGCGCGGGCCTCGGCGTCGAATGCCGGGTCCTGCTCGGCCCGGGCGTTGGCCTTCACGTACACGTCGACCAGGTGGGCCATCTCGCCCCGGCGGGCGGGGTCGCCGTACTCGCGGAGACCCACCGCGACGAGGCCGAACTGCTTGCCCCAGTCGCCGAGGTAGTTGATGCCTTCCACCCGCCAGCCCTGGCTCCGGTAGAGGTTGGCGATGGCGTGCCCGATGAGGGTGGTGCGCAGGTGGTGGAAGCCGATGGGCTTGGCGATGTTGGGCGAGCTGTAGTCGATGACCACCGTCTTCCCGCGCCCGGCGTCGGTCGCTCCGTAGCCGGGCCCCGCGCCACGCACCTCGGAGAGCACGCCGCTCACGAAGGACCGCGGCTCGAACCGGGCGTTCACGTAGGGGCCGGCGGCGGTGATCTCCAGGCCCGGGACGGACAGCCGCCCTGCCAGATCGGCGGCGATCTTCGGCGGCGCGCTCCGCAGCTGCTTGGCGAGGGGGAAGGTGGGAAAGGCGAGGTCGCCGTGCTCTGGCTCGGCCGGCTTCACCTGGGCGCGGATGGTCTCCACCGGCTGGCCGACGGCGGCGGCGAGGGCGGAGGCGAAGGCCTCGAGCAGCCGATCGTGCAGGAACTGGGTCATCGGGCGGAGCGAACGGGTCGCACCACCGAGGCCACGGTGTCCAGCAACTTCGGCAGGTGAAGCGGCTTCTCGAAGAATCCGTCGATGCGGTCCAGCCCGGTCCCGGTGCTCAGGGAGGCCACCTCGGAGGCGCCGGAGATGATGTAGACCGGCGTGTCGGCCATCTCCGGCTGACCCCGGAGATGTCTGAGGACGCTGCGGCCGTCCTCCTCGGAGAGCCGGAGGTCCAGGAGCACCATCGCCGGCCGGAGCCCCTCGAGCAGGACCCGGGCCTCCTCGGCGCCTGCGGCGGAGGCCACGCTGTAGCCTTCCTGCTCGAGCAATTCCTGAAGGACCTCGCGGCAGTCGCGGTCGTCCTCGACCAGCAGGATGTGGCCTGCCTGGGGCGCCCCGCTGGCATCGTCCTCGGCCATGCCCACCTGGGCGGCGAAGGCCGGGAGGACCAGACGGCGGAGGCTCCCGGCGCCCGGCGCGCTGTCGGCCTCGACGCGGCCCCCGTGGAGCTGGACGATCTTCGCGGCGATGGGGAGGCCGAGGCCCACGCTGCTGCCCGGGCCCGTGCGGCCCCGGTGGAAGGCGTCGAACAGACCCTCGAGGTCCTCGGGGGGGAGCCCCATCCCGTCGTCGCGGACCGAGAGGAGGGCGAGGCCGGGCTCGGACCCGATCTCGACCTGCACCTCTCCATCCGGGCTGCAGAGGAAGAGGGCGTGCTCGACGAGGTTGTGCACCGCCTCGAAGAGCCGCTCGCGGTCCCCCTTCACGAAGACCTCGGAGGAGGGGAGGAGCGTGAGCCGTACCCGCGAGAGCTCACCGGAGCTGGCGAGCGCGGCCATCACGTCGCTCACCAGCGCCCGGAGGCCGAAGGGGCGGCTGGTCAGCTGCATCTTCCCGGTCTGGAGACGCGAGAGGAGCAGCACGTCGTTCAGCATCCGGAGGAGGCGGTCGGCGTTGCGCTCGGCCACCTGCACCGCGTGGAGCTTCCGCTCGTCGAGGTCCCCGAGGCGGCCCTGGCCGAGCATTGCCAGATAGGCCTTCACGGTGGTGAGGGGCGTCTTGAGGTCGTGGGAGACGTTGGAGAGGAGCTCTTCCCGGTTCTTCTCCATCGACTTGAGGCCGGCGAGCGCGGTCTGGAGGTCCTTCTCGCGCCGCGCGGTGTCCTCGCGGAGCCGGGCGTAGTCCCACGCGGCGGCGGCCTGGGCGCCGAGCGCCTCGAGCAGCGCGTCCGGTGCCTCCACCCTGGGGGCGATGAGTACCAGAGCGCCCAGCGGACCCGCCGCGCCCTGCAGCGGCACGGCGACCAGGTCGCGCTCCCGGACCAGCCTGTTCTCGGCGAAGGCCTCGCCCACCGGACCTTCCTTCGGGCGAACGGCGGCGATGCGCGGCTCGTTCCGGCCCTTCACCGCGGCCACCTCGAGGCGGTCGCGCAGGTGGATGTACTCGACGAGGTAGGCGCTCCGCGCGCCGAGCAGCGAGGCGATGAGCCCGAGCTGGACCTTCTGCGCCTCGGCGAGCGTCGGGGCGCGGTGGATGGCGTCGGCCATCTTCCGGAGGGTCTGCGCCGCGGCGTTCGGCCCCGGAGGTCCCTCCGGTGTCGGGGCGAGCTGAGGGAACAGCTCGACCAGTGCCTTCGACCGTCGCCGGGTCGGTGTCTTTGGCGCGCGCGTCATGCCAGACAGCTGCTTACTCCGACTGTCCGCCGGCCGGGCCGCCGCGTCGCTTGAGGATTCCCGCTTTGTCGACGAAGAACGGTTCCGGCAGCAGCGCCTCCACCTTCTCCCGGTAGCCCTGGACGCCGAAGCCACTCCGGGCGATCGCCTCGATGAGCGAGGTCTGAACCCGGCGGGCCGTCTCCGGGGCGGTGAGGAGGGCGAGCATCGGCTCGCGTGCCTCGGGGTACGCGCGTGGGCCGAGCACCCGGATCGCGGCGATCTTCACGTCGTCCGCCATGTCATCGAGGAGCGGCAGGGCGATGGGAGCGATGCGCGGGTCCTCCAGCGATTCGGCCTCGTGGAGCAGGACCAGCTTCTTCTCCGGGTCGCGGGTGTAGATGGACCCGAGCTCGGTGAGGTGCTCGACGACGGCGGTGATGTAGCGATCGGCGGGGAGCGGCTCGCGGAGCAGCCGGAGGGCCCAGGAGCTGGCCTGGTCGGTGCGGCGGAGAAAGGTCCGGATGGGCTCCACTGCCGCCTCGCCCCGGGCCCGGATGAGGCCGAAGACGTGCTCCTTCTCGTCTCCGTCGGTGGTCTGGGGCTCCACGGTGATGGTGAACCGGGCGAGGAGCGAGGCGGTGGCCTCCGGGAAGCTCATCTCGCCGAGCTGCTGGATGGCCTTCTGCCGGGCCTCGGGTCCGCCGTACTTCTGCGTGACCTTCGATTTCAGCCGGGTGGCGCGTTCCGGACTCTTGCCGCCGCCGAAGATGTCGAGGATTCCCACGGGTGGAGCTGTCTCCTTGAAGGCTAGCGACCGACGTACATCAGCACCACGTCCCGCCGGCGGGGCCGGGTGCGGTGCTCGTACAGGTAGATGGCCTGCCAGGTGCCGAGAGCGAGTGCGCCCTCCACCACCGGGATGGAGAGCGAGGTCTGGGTGAGGGCGGCGCGGACGTGGCTGGGCATGTCGTCCGGCCCCTCGGCGGTGTGACGGTAGATGCGGTCGCCGTCCGGGACGAGCCGGGCGAAGAAGCGCTCGAGGTCGGAGAGCACCTCCGGGTCGGCGTTCTCCTGGATGACCAGGCTGGCCGAGGTGTGGCGGATGAAGCAGGTGAGCACGCCGGTCCGCGGTCCTGCGCTGGCCACATTCAACCGCGCGACGAAGTCGTTCACCTCACGGGTGACGTCGTGGAGCCCGCGACCACGGGTGGAGACGGTGAGGATGTGGGACTGGGGATCCATCGATGGGCGCCGCGAGGCTTTTACGTCACGCCCCGTCGGACGCAAGGGGCGCAGGCATCGAGGCGTCGCACAGAGGGCTCAGAGATGAAGGTCGGCGCGCACGTCGTGTGCGTAGGCGCGGGCCAGCGTCTCGGCGGCGGCCTTCACGTCGGCGGTGGTCTTCTCCGGCACGCGGATCAGGAGCTCGAAGTAGAGGTCGCCCCGGCCATTGCCGCGGAGCGCGGGAACGCCCTGGCCCTTCAGGCGCAGCTTCCGGCCCGACTGGCTGTGCGGAGGAACGGTGAGCGTGACCTCGCCGGTGAAGGTGGGCGCGCGCACCTGGGCCCCGAGCATCGCCTCGGCGACGGTGACCGGGAGCTCGACGTAGAGATCGTCGCCCTCGCGCCGGACGAGTGGATGCGGCTCGATCTGCACCTCGAGGAAGAGGTCGCCCGGAGGTCCGCCCTGGGCGCCGGCGGCACCCTGGCCGGCGACGCGCACCTGCGAGCCGCTCTGGACCCCGGCGGGGATCTTCACCGTGACGCGGGCGGTCTCCTCGACCCGGCCCGTGCCGCCGCAGAGGTCGCAGGGTGGGGCGACCTTGCCGCTGCCGCCGCAGGTCGGACAGGTGCCGGTCACCGAGAGCGGGCCGCGGCCCTGGCGGATCTTGCCGGATCCCTTGCAGGTGGGGCAGGTCTCGGGCTTTCCGAAGTGCCCGGAACCCTTGCACTTCTTGCACCGCCCGGGACGGGTGATGGAGAGGCTCCGCTCGGTGCCGGTGACCGCATCGCGCAGCGACAGGCGCACCTGGGCGTGGAGGTCCTCGCCGCGGCTGGGGCCCTCGGGCTCGTCGCGCCCGAACGCGTCCTCCATCCCGCCGCGGCCAGCGGCCCGGCCGCCTCCACCGCGGTTGCGGAAGAGCTCGCCGAAGAGGTCTCCGAGGTCGAAGCCCTCCATGTCCGGCATGCCGCCCGCGCCGCCGAAGCCGCCACCCGGCCCGCCGCCCCGGGATGCGGCATCGCGGTACGCCCGGAAGGCCTCGGCCTTCTTCGGGTCGTAGCCCATCTTCGCGGCGT
This sequence comes from Myxococcaceae bacterium, assembly GCA_017881345.1. Classification (GTDB taxonomy): domain Bacteria; phylum Myxococcota; class Myxococcia; order Myxococcales; family Myxococcaceae; genus RPRB01. The sequence goes on from JADGQZ010000129.1 coordinate 13,097, forward strand.
CCTCGCCGAACTCGTCGTACAGCTTGCGCTTCTCGGGGTGAGACAGGACCTCGAAGGCAGCGCTCACCTGCTTGAACTTCTCCTCGGCGGCCTTGTTGCCGGGGTTCACGTCCGGGTGGTACTTGCGCGCGAGCTTCCGGTACGCCTTCTTGATCTCGTCCTCGCTCGCGCCGCGGGAGACGCCGAGCAGCTGGTAGAGTTCCTCAGCCATGCAGTCGAGGCAGCTTAACCGTCCGCGACGACCATGCCAGTGGACGCGGCTGCTCGTGGCAGCGGGTGCGCTTCTTTGCGCCGGGCCTGCCGCCGCCCGCGTCCTGGACCGGGTTGTGGCGCTGGTGGACGGCCACGTGCTCAGCTGGAGCCAGCTGGATTTCGAGGCCAGGGTGATGCTCATCGATCGCGGAGGAGTCCAGGCCGCCACGGGGCCGCTGGATGCCTCCACACTCCAGGGTGCGCTGGAGCTGGCCATCGCCCAGCGCGCGGCCACCGCCGAGGCGGACAAGCTGAACGCCTACCCGGTGGAGCCGGCGGAGATCGACCAGCGGCTGCGCAGCTTCGAGTCACGCTTCGCGAGCCCCGCCGCGTTCCAGGCTTTTCTGAAGGCCGCCGACGCGGACCGGGCGGCGCTGGCCGAGGTGCTCGCCCGCGCGATCCGGACCGAGAAGTTCATCGAGGGGCGCGTCCGCTTGCGCGCGCAGGTGCCCGAGAGCGAGGTCCGCAAGGCCTGGGAAGCGGACAGGGGCGGACAGACCTGGGAGCAGGCGCGGATACCGCTCCGCGAGCGGATGGAGCGCGAGCGGGCCTACGTGCTCGCCCGCGAGGCGCTGGCGCAGCTCCGGGTGTCCATCCCGGTGCGGATCATCGCCAGCCCGGAGCAGCTGGCGGCCGACGAGCTGGGGCTCGGAGAGGCCGGACGGTGAGGAAGCTCCGGGAGAGCGTGGGGGGCGCCTTCCAGCTCCGCCCGATGACCTCGGCCGATCTGCCGCGGGTGATGGAGATCGAGCAGGTCGCGTTCCGGAATCCCTGGAGCCGGGATCTCCTCGCCCGGGAGCTGGGGCACGACTGGTCCACCATCCTGGTGGCGGAGGAGCCGGGAACGCGCGGGATGGCGCTGGTCGGCTTCGTCATCTTCTGGGTGGTGCACGACGAGCTGCACGTCCTCAACGTGGCGACCGCCCCCGAGCACCGGCGGCGGGGAGTGGCGCGGGCCGTGCTCCAGGCGGCCCTGGACGCGGGTCGGCATCGGCGGTGCACCCTGGCGACGCTGGAGGTGCGACGGAGCAACGCCGCGGCGCTCGAGCTGTACCGGGCGTTCGGGTTCCGCCCCGTCGGGATCCGGCCCAACTACTACGTGGACGAGGGCGAGGACGCGATCGTCATGGTCCTGGACCTTTAGGTCGGGGCCGTCGCGCGCCAGCTCGACGGTGAAGCGGTACACGGGGGCAACCTTCGGCGGGGTCCCGGAGGCGGCCGGAGGGCGGCGGACGCTTGACTCCCTCTCGACCAACGTTATAGACCGCGCCCTCTTTTCGGGGGCTTCCGTGGCGGGCGTGTGCCCGGCGGTCGCCGCCATCGTACGACGGACAAGGGACGGATGCCGACCATCAGTCAGCTGGTGCGCAAGGGGCGCGAGAAGCTCGTGATCAAGGGGAAGAGCCCCGCGCTCAAGGAGTCTCCCCAGAAGCGTGGAGTGTGCACCCGCGTCTACACGACCACTCCGAAGAAGCCGAACTCGGCGCTGCGGAAGGTGGCCCGTGTCCGGCTGACCAACGGCATCGAGGTGACGTCCTACATCCCCGGCGTGGGTCACAACCTCCAGGAGCACTCGGTGGTGATGATCCGCGGGGGCCGGGTGAAGGATCTCCCGGGCGTGCGCTACCACATCATCCGCGGCACCCTCGACTCCGTCGGCGTCGCC
>JADGQZ010000130.1 GCA_017881345.1 Myxococcaceae bacterium
CGACCACCGAGCGCATCTCGTCCAGGGCGGCGAGGTCGCTCTTCACCAGCGAGGAGAGCGCCCGGGCTCGCCAGGCCAGCGCGACCAGGTCCTCTGCGGGGAGGAGCACCTCGAGCGGGCTCCGGTGGCTGATGCGGTAGAGCGAGAGGAGCCGTGGACGGAGCCGCGCCGCGCGGGCCTCGAGCACCGCCCGGGCCAGCGCCTCCTCGGCCTCGGCCGCCGCCAGCCGCCCGGAGAGCAGGCGCATCTGGGCCGCGAGCGCCACCCCGCGGGCCGCCGAGGCCCGGGCGAGCGCGGCGTAGACACTGAACGCGGCACCCGCATTCCCCGACTGGTCCCGCAGGCTCTGGACCAGGGCCCGCTGACCCTCGAGGCCATCCGGGTCCGCGGGATCTCCCGCCCGGGCGCCACCGGCGAACACGAGCAGCAGGAGGAGCGACGCACGCCTCATGCGCGCAGGAAGCGGTGCACGGCGAGGTAGCTCCCGGACAGGCCCAGCGCCGCGCCGGCGAGGGCGAGCTCGAGGGCCTCCGTCCACCCGCGGGCGTCGGGCGCAGCGCCAGGGAGACGGAGGAAGGACAGGAGCGAGGCGAGCTGGGGCGAGAGCGTCTGCCGGAAGGCGACCAGCGCGGCGATGGCCACCACCGCCCCGGCGAGCCCCTGGAGCGCGCCCTCGAGGAGGAACGGCGCCTGGACGAACCGGTCGGTCGCGCCGACCAGCTTCTGGATCTCCACCTCCTCGCGCCGGGCGTAGATGGCCAGCTGCAGGGTCGCGGAGACGATGATCAGCGTCGCGCCCACCAGCACCACGAACGCCACCCACCCCGCCCAGCGGACCGCCCGGGCGATGGCCGAGAGCCGTTCCACCGCCTGCTCGCCGTAGTCCACCCCGCTGACTGCCGGCATGGCGCGCAGCTCGACCGCCAGCACCCGCAGGGACTCCGGTGCCCGCATGCGCTCGGGCACCCGCACCTCGAGCGACGGCGGAAGTGGATCCTCCGAGAGCCCGCGCAGCGAGTCCGCGGCCGGCCCGAGCTCACGGACCAGGCGGTCCAGCGCCGCCCGCGGGCTGACCTCCTCCACCGCCATGCCCCGTCCGCGAAGCCCGGCCGCCACCGCGGTGCGGGCCTCGGGCGTGGCGCGCGGATCCAGGTAGACCGTGACGCGGACCTCGCCGCCGAGGCTCCCCACGAGCCGGTCGAGCTCGTGCCCGGCCGAGCGCGCCAGGCCGAGCGTGAAGAGCGCGATGGCCAGCGTCACCGTGGACACGGCGTGGACGAACGGCTGGTGGCGGATGCCCTCCACCGCCGAACGCCAGAACGTCTGCGCCTTCGCGACCGCGCCCACGTGCCGTCCGCCCTACCCCACCCGCCGGACCACCGCCGGACCGGCGTCGTGGACGATGCGTCCCTTCTCCAGGCGCACCATCCGCTTCTGCAAGCGTTCCACCATCGCGAGGTCGTGCGTGGCGACCACCACCGTCGTGCCGCGGACGTTGGCGTCCGAGAGCAGGCTCATGATCTCCTGGGTGAGCCCGGGATCGAGGTTCCCGGTGGGCTCGTCGGCGAGGAGCAGGGCCGGCTCGTTCACCAGCGCGCGGGCGATGACCACCCGCTGCTGCTCTCCGCCGCTGAGCTTGAGGGGCAGGCTCTCGGTCTTGTGGCTCAGGCCGACCAGCTTGAGCATCCGGTTCGCGCGCTGGCGGGCCTCGTCGCGCGGCACCCCCAGCACGTCCATCGCCAGGGCCACGTTGTCCAGCACCGTCCGGTGCGGCAGCAGCTTGAAGTCCTGGAAGACGACCCCGATGTTCCGGCGCAGGAAGGGGATGCTCGACTGACGGATGCGAGCCACGTTCCGACCACCCACCAGGATCTGCCCCCGGCTGGCCGGCTCGGCGCAGAAGACGAGTCGGAGGAGCGTCGTCTTTCCCGCACCCGAGGGTCCGGTGAGGAACACAAACTCACCTTTCTCCACCATGAGGTTCACGTCGAGCAGCGCGGGCGGGTCGCCCGGGTACGCCTTGGTGACGTGGAACATCTGGATCATCGGAAGGTGGGTGCGACGGGATTGTTGCAGAACGGGGCCCTCTCGGCCACGGCATGCCTTTCCCGTGCGAGACTAAGGGCCAAGAGTCCCTCGATGAGCGACGACTTCCAGTTTCCGGAGCCCGAAGCCGACCCCCAGCCCACGCCGGCGCAGCCGCCGAAGCTGCGCTCGCCCGTGGTCCTGCCGTGGATGGTGGCAGGACTGACCGTGGTGGCCCTGGCGGTGGTCTCGCTCTACGCCAAGAAGCTCATCGACGAGCAGACCGCGCGGGCCTACCAGGCCATGCGAATGGCCGACGAGTACGGCTCGCGCGCCACCCGGCTCGAGGCGGACCAGAAGGACGCCCGACGGCAGGCCATCGGCTCCTCGGAGAAGACCGACGAGCTCCGCGCCGCCAACGCCCGGCTCACCGAGCAGGTCACCGACAAGGACTCTGCCCTGGCCCACCTGCGCGACCGTCATCGCCAGCTGGTGACCGACGTGCGCGCCGCCCTCAAGAGCAGCAAGGGCAAGGCGCTGTCCAAGAAGCTCGACCGGATCCTCGCCCGGGACGGCGTTCTGGAGCGCGCCGAGACACCGACGGCCCTCACCACGCAGTCACCCGACGCCGGGACGCGGCGCCGGTAGCCCGCCCGCTCAGCCGCCCTTCGGGAGCACCTGCTCGACCTTCCCGGTCAGCTCGGTCGACATCGGGTCGACCTTGCTGTCGAAGTGCTCGATGACCGTTCCGTCGGGCGCGATCAGGAACTTGTTGAAGTTCCAGGTGATGGCCCCGCCCTGCTTTCCGGGGAGGGCCGTGAGGTACTTGTAGAGCGGGTCCGCCTCGGGACCCTTCACCGGGATCTTCGAGAAGAGCGGGAAGGTCGTCTTGTAGCGGAGCTCGCAGAACTTCTTGATCTCGGTGTTGCTCCCCGGCTCCTGCCCACCGAAGTCGTTCGAGGGGAAGCCGAGCACGGTGAAGCCCCGGCTCCGGTACTTCTCGTAGAGCGCCTCGAGCCCGGCGTACTGCGGGGTGTACCCGCACTGCGAGGCGGTGTTGACGATGAGCAGCGCCTTGCCCTTGTAGTCGGCCAGGGAGGCTTCCTTGCCATCGATCGTCTTCACCTTGAAATCGTAGACGGACACGGGCGTTGCTCCTGCGGACAGGGTGGCGGCGAGCACGGCGGCGACGAGGTGCATGCGGCCGTCAATAACAGACTCCATGGCCGGCGCACCCGAGGACGAGCGACCGTTTGCTGCAGCCAGGGCCCGGAGTCGCCCCTGGCCCGTCACCGTGGTGTGCGTCGCCGGGGCGCTCCTCCTCCTGGCGACCTGGCTCCATGCCGCCACCAGCGGACAGTCCCGGGCGTTCGGCCCGGGGTACGTGCCCTACGTCCTGGTCACGACCGGGGCGCTCACCCTGGCGCTGTGGGGACTCTGGCGGATGCGGCCCTGGGCCTTCTGGGCGCTTCCCGCGGCCATGGCGCTGGACGACGCGGTGGTCTGGGCGATGGGCGAGCTGCGGCCCGGGGTGGTGGTGGCGCAGACCGGGGTCGTGCTCCTGGTGCTGCTCCACCGGCCACGAGGCACCGGGTGGCTCTGACTGCCGGCGTGCATGCGGCGCCGCCGGGGTGCGAGGCTGCGGGGCCGATGCAGGCCGCCTTCTCCGTCCGCTCCCTGCACAAGCGCTTCCGGACCCGGTTCGGCCGCACCGAGTCTGTGGCGCTCGACGGCGTCGACCTGGAGGTGCCGCGGGGCGAGGCGTTCGGGCTGCTCGGGCCGAACGGCGCGGGCAAGACGACGTTCATCAAGTGCCTGCTGGGCATCTCTCACCCCGACTCGGGCGAGGTGGTGCTCCTGGGGACGCCTCCGGAAGACCCACGCAGCCGCGCCCGCGTCGGCTACCTCCCGGAGCGACTGGCGCTCCCGGGCGCGTGGACCCCTCGCGCCTTCCTGGGCAGCGTCGCACGGCTGAAGCGGCTGGTTCCGGCGGCCGTCGGGGTGGAGGCGCTGCTCGGGCGGGTGGGCCTCGCCGAGGCAGCGGACCGGAGGATCCGCGGCTTCAGCAAGGGGATGCGCCAGCGCCTCGGGCTCGCCGCGGCGCTGGTCGGCGCGCCGGACCTCCTGGTGCTCGACGAGCCCACCGACGGCGTGGATCCGCTCGGACGGGTGGAGATCCGACAGCTGCTCGCGGCCGAGCTCGCGCGGGGGGCCACCCTCTTCATCAACTCGCACTTGCTCTCCGAGACGGAGCGCATCTGCACCCGCATCGGCATCCTCTCCCGTGGACGGCTGGTGCGCTCGGGTCCGCTGGAGACGCTCACCGCGGTGCAGCAGCGCTGGCGGGTACGCTTCGACGGAGCCTCGCCGGTCCCGGCGGACGTGCTGGTCACGCTCGGCTTCGAGCCCTCCGGTGCGGGCGCATGGGAGATCGCCGCCGCCGACGCGCCCGCGCTCAACCGGGCGCTCGACGGCGCACGGAGGGCGGGGGCGCTGCTAGTCGCGCTCGAGCCAGCGTCGCGCGACCTCGAGGACGTGCTCACCGAGGCGCTCGCCACGGGGGGCCCATGACCTCGGTCGCGGTGGCGCTCGACCTCCTCCGGGAGGCCGCGGCAAGGCGCTGGTTCCTGGCGCTGGGGATTGCCCTGACCGGGCTGCTCCTGCTGCTCCTGACCAGCCTCCGCCTCGACGTGGTGGACGGCGCGCTCGCCGCGACGCGGCTGTTCGGCAAGCCGGTGGACCACAGCATCCAGGCGGCGGACGTGGCGCTACGCCCGGTGTTCCTCGTGGCCAGCCAGCTCGTGTTCTGGGGCGGCCTCGGCTTCGGCGTGCTGTCATGCGCCGACTTCGCCCCCGCGCTGCTCTCGCCCGGGCGCATCGAGCACCTCCTCGCCCTTCCGGTTCGCCGGTGGGAGCTGCTCGCCGGCACCTTCCTCGGCGTGCTGGTGCTCGCGCTGGGCGGAGCGCTCTACGCCTCGGCGGGGCTGGTCCTGGTCCTCGGCGGCAAGACGGGCGTGTGGACCGGGTGGCCCGTGCTCTCGGCAGTGCTGGCGGTGCTGGCGTTCGGAAGCGTGTACGCCGGGATGCTGGCAGTCACCGTCTGGGTCCGGAGCGCGGCCCTGTCCGCGGCCGCCGGGGCCACGCTCGTCGGGCTCGGGCTGCTCGCCACCCACCGGACGGCCCTGCTCGACCTGATGGGCCGGGGCGTCGGCCGGACGCTCTTCGCCGGCATCACCGCCGTGGTCCCACCACTCGGCAAGCTGGCCGACGCCGCGGGCGCGCTCGCCTCGAGCGGGCCGCTGGCGCCGGGAGGGCTTCTGCGGCTGCTGGGGGGGACGGTGGCCTTCGCCGCGGCGCTGCTGGCGGTGGCGGCCTGGCGCTTCGAGCGGAGGGACTTCTGATGCGCCGCCGCCGCTGGCCGTGGCTGCTCGCCGCCGCGCTCCTGGTCATCGCCGCTGCCTGGCTGGTGCGCATGCCCGAGTCCCGGCCGGAGCTCACCCGCCCCGAGGTGCCGATGCCCCACGAGCTCCGGCCCGAGGAGCGGCAGCGGATGCTGTCCCGGCTCACGCGGCTCCCGGGGGAGGCCGGGACGCGGGCCACCGAGGTGCGGGACCCGGTGCTCGCCGCGCTCTCGGCAGGGGGTGGCGGCTCGGGGGTGGTGCTGGAAGTGAACGCGCTCCGCAACTCTCCCATCGGCGAGCTGCTCCTGCAGTGCCTCGCCCAGCGCCAGGGCCAGGGTAACGCCCTCGAGGCGCTGCAGCGGATGGGCATCGACCCGCTGCGCGACATCGACCGGGTGGGCATCACCGAGCACGGCCTCGTGGTGTCCGGCGACTTCCGCCGGGCGAACTGGGAGGGGCTGCTCGGGACGGCGACCGGCGCGCCCTACGGCGACCGCGGGCAGATCACCGCGGTGGACCCGCGCGCCAACGGCGGGACCACGCTCGTCGCCACCCGCTGGGGAGACTCGCTCCTCCACCTCGGCGACTCGCAGGAGGACGGACGTCGCGTCGTCGAGGCCGTCGAGGGGCGTGGCCCGGCGCCGCGGCCCCTGGTCTCGCCCGAGCAGAGCTACGGCGAGCTGTACGGCGTGGTCTCCGGACCTGATCTGGCCAAGATGCTCGGTTCCGGCAGCGAGGCCTGGTCCACGGCGCTGACCGAGGCGGCCTCGAACGTGGAGCTGCACCTCGACGCGCG
>JADGQZ010000131.1 GCA_017881345.1 Myxococcaceae bacterium
CGTACCTGCGCCGGCGCGCCGGGCTCGAGCCGGTGGTGTTCCCGCACGAGTGCCTCGCGCCGGTGCTCGCGAAGACGCTCGGCGTCCCGCTGTTCCAGGAGCAGGCGATGCGCCTCGCCGTCACCGCCGCGGGGTTCAACCAGGGCGAGGCGGACGCGCTCCGCCGGGCGCTGAGCCACAAGCGGGCCGAGGTGCTGCTCGTGCCCTGGCGCGAGCGCTTCGTCGAGGGGTGCGTGGGACGCGGCTACAGCCGCGAGTACGCCGAGAAGTGCTTCGAGCAGTTCAAGGGGTTCAGCCACTACGGGTTCCCCGAGTCGCACTCGGCGTCGTTCGCGCTCATCGCCTACGCGAGCGCCTACGTGAAGTGCTACCACCCGGCGGCGTTCGCCGCGGCGCTGCTCAACAGCCAGCCGATGGGCTTCTACGCCCCGCACACCATCGTCGAGGATGCGAAGCGGCACGGCGTCATCGTCCGGCCCATCGACGTGCGCCACTCGGAGTGGGACGCCACGCTCGAGGACGGCGAGCTGCGCATCGGCCTTCGCGAGGTGAAGGGATTCCAGGAAACCCACGCCCGGACGCTGGTGGAGGCACGGGGCCCGGCAGGGTTCCGGGACCTGGCGCACCTCGCCCGCCGGGTGCACGTCCCGAGGCATGCGCTGGAGCGGCTCGCCCGGTCGGGGGCACTGGACGCCCTCTGCGGAGGTCGGCGGCAGGCGGTGTGGGAGGTGCAGGCGCTCGGACCCTCGTCGGACGACGACCTGTTCCGCGGCGTCCCGATGGACCGCTCGCCGGCGCCGGGGCGGCCGCTGGAGGAGGCGGAGCAGGTGGCCGAGGACTACCGGACCACCGGGCTGTCGCTGTCGAAGCACCCGATGGCGTTGATGCGGACGTTCCTGGATAGCCGCCGGGTGCTCACCGCGGCCAGGCTTCAGGAGTCGCCCGCGAAGAGCCGGGTCCGCATCGCCGGGCTGGTCATCTGCCGGCAACGGCCGCCGACGGCGAAGGGGGTGGCGTTCCTCTCGCTCGAGGACGAGACCGGCATCTCGAACCTCGTGGTGCCGCCGGAGATCTTCGAGCGCGACCGACGGGTGCTCCTCGGCTCGGCGTTCCTCCATGCGGAGGGCAGGGTGGAGCGGGTGTCCAGGGTGGTGACGGTCCAGGTCACGCGGGCGACGGCGCTGCGGCTTCCATCCTCGCCGTCCGCTGCGCACCAGCTGTCGATCCCCCTGACCGACGGCGTCGTGCCCTGAGCGCAGCCATTGCGCGCCGGAGGGCGTCCAGAAGAGAGTCGGCCCTCGTGCTCACCACAGCCAGGTCGAGGCACCGGTGAACGCCGACCCGCGCGCCCGGAGCTCGATGCTCGAGGTGGGGGCCGCGATCCTGGCCCTGGCCTGGTGCGCCCTGCGTCTCGGCCGCGGACTCGGCCCGGAGCCCCTCTACAACTCGGATGCCGCCGCGCCCATCCTCCTGATGCAGGGGCTGGAGAAGGGGCTGCTCGCGCTCTACTACCCGGGCCAGGACCGGTACGGGATGTGGCCCTTCCTGATCGGGCGCTGGCTGCAGCTGGAGACGCCCGAGTCGCTCCACGTCCTGGCGGTGCTGGCCCTCTGCTCGGCCGCGGTGCCCCTCGCGGCGGTGCTCGAGAGCCCGGCGCTCGCGGTGCTCACCGTGCTCGCCCCGGTGGTGCTCGACCGGTCCGTGGCCTGGAACTTCTTCGGCGGCCAGCCGTATCTCTGGCAGGTGGCGACGCTCTGCTGGGCGTGGTGGGCGTGTCGCGCTGCCCTCGTCGCCCGGACCCGGCCCAGGCGCCTGCTCGCGCTCGGCGGGTTCCTCGTGGCGGCCCTGCTCTCGGCGTGGATCGCCACGGTGAGCCTTGCGGCGCTCGCCGGGGTCGTCGTGGTGGAGGCGCTCCGCGCACGGTCGACGAAGGTCCACGCCCTGGCGCCGGTGGCACTTCTCGGGCTCGTGGCGATCGCCATCGGCCAGCTGCACCGGGCGTACACCGAGGCCTGCAAGCGGGCCTTCGGCGAGCGCTTCATCACCACGCTCCGGCTGGACACCGGCCACCTCCTGTCGAATCTCGCGGCGGTGCTCTCCGGGGCGTGGCGCGAAGAGGTCGTCGTCCCGCTGCTGGTGGGCATCGCGGTGCTGCTCGCGCCCAGGCTCACCCGGACCGCGCGCGCGAACCAGGCGGTCCTGGTCGGTCTCGCGCTGTGCGCGGCTCCGGCCCTGGTCCTCGTCCAGCACTTCCGCGAGAACGACTTCGCCGGGCGGTACTTCGCCTTTCCGGCCTACTGGGCGATCGCGGCCGCGGTGCACGGCACAGTCGTGCTCGCCGGGGCACTCGCCGGAGCGCGGACGCCTCTCGTCAGGCTCGGCGCCCTCGGAGCGCTGGTCGCTCTCGTCCCACGCGGTCCGGCCCACCCGCTCGCCGGCCCCCGCGAGGAGGCCGCACGGCTGACCGGCGCGGAGAGTCGGGTGCTCCTCGGGGGCTACTGGCAGGTGTACGTCCCGGCCTCGCTCACGCCGCGCGGAGCGCTGCTGCCGATTCCCCGCGAAGGGGAGTACGACCGCTTCCCGGCGCTCCGGGCCGAGCTGCGGCCAGGCCGCGAGGTCCTCGCCCCCTGCGCGATGGATGGAGCCGACGCGACCGTCGAGCAATACGGCGCGCTGCTGCGGCGGTCTGCGGCGCCGCCCCTGTTCGCCGAGGGTGGGCCGTGGTGCCTGCACCGTGTCGAGCGGCCCGCGCGGCCCCTGCTGCGCTCACCGCGGCGCACGTGGTCGTCGAGGACCGCCCCGGTGACGCGGACGCCCCCGTTGCGCCTGCGGGGGGGCTCCGGCCAGAGTCTCCCGCCTTGAACGCCGATCCACGGGCCCGGATCTGGACGCGCCTCGAGCCGTGGGCTGCGCTGCTGGCCGTGGGCTGGTGCGCCTTCCGGCTCGCACGGGGCATCGGTCCGGACCCGTTCTACAACTCCGACTCGGCGGTCCCGATCCTCCTGATGCAGGGCCTCGGCGACGGCCCATTCACGCTCTACTACCCGCTGCAGGACCGGTACGGGATGTGGCCCTTCCTGATCGGCCGGGCCATGCACCTGGCCACGCCCGAGGCGATGCACGTGCTCGCCACGCTGTTCTTCTGCGCGGCGGCGCTGCCGCTGGCGATGCTTCTCGAGAGCCCCGCGGTCGCCGCGGCCGCGCTGCTCGTCCCGGTGGTGCTCAACCGGGAGGTCGCCTGGAACTTCTTCCAGGCCGGACAGCCATACCTCTGGCAGGTGAGCACGCTGATCTGGGCATGGGCCGCGTGCCGGCTGGCCTTCGACGCGCCGGGGCTCTGGCGCCGTCTCGCCGCGCTGGTCGCGTTCTTCGCCGTCGGCACGCTGTCGATCTGGATCTCCACCGTGAGCATCCCCGCGCTGCTCCTGCTCCTCCTGGTCGAGGACGGCCGGGTCCGGGCCCGACCAGCTCGATTCGCCGGGCCGCTGGTCGCCGTCGGTCTGTCCGCCTTGGCCGAAGGGCAGCTCCGCCGCTTCTACAACGCGTTCTGCAAGCAGACCTTTGGCGAGAAGTTCCTCACCGTGCTCAGGCTGGACCGGGGACACCTCAGGGCCAACGTCCTCGCCGTGCTCAGCACGGCCTGGGCGACCGGGGTCGTCGTCCCGCTGCTGGTGGGGGCAGCGGTGCTTCCCGTCCCGGGGCGGACCCGGACCGAGCGCTTCAACCAGCTGGTGCTCGTCCTCCTCGCGCTCTGTCCGCTGCCGGCCTACGTGCTGGTGCACCACTTCCGGGAGAACCTCTTCGCCGGACGCTACTTCTCGTTCTGCGCGTTCTGGGCAGTGGCGGCCGCGGTGTCCGGAGCGCTGGTGCTGGCCGGGCATCTGGCCGGCGAGCGGCGGGGTGCGCTCCGGCTGCTGGTGCTGCTCGCGCTCGGCGTGGCCATTCCCGCCTCGCCGCCCGACCCGCTGGCCAAGGAGCGCCTCCTGGCTGCGCGTCTGGTTGGGCCGGGCCCGCGGCTCCTGCTCGCCGACTACTGGGACGTGTACGTGCCGGCCTCGCTCGCCCCGCCGGGAACGTTGCTCCCCCTCGGACGCGAGGGGAACACCAACCGGTTCCCGGCGATGCAGGA
>JADGQZ010000132.1 GCA_017881345.1 Myxococcaceae bacterium
CAGCTTGTGCTGCCCTGCGCCGAGCGCCTTCGACAAGCGCTCGCGGGCCCCGACCTCCAGCGCGTCGAGCCGTGCCTGGAGCGACTCCAGCCGGTGACCGTTTCTCGCGCTGCTGCCGTTCTTCGCCGAAACCGTCTCCATCATGGCCGATCTCCCTTCAGGCTCGCTGCCGAGCCAGGGTGGTTTGAGAGCCGTCCAGTGGCTTTGGAAACCAAGCGGAGCGTAGCGCGGAGCGATTTACGACGCACTGCGTCCAGAGGGGTCGCATACGGGCAGGTGCTGATCTGGGCATCCCCCGGAGAAGGGATGGAGCTAAAGTCCATCCTTCCGACGGACGTGCCGAGGCGCGTGCGCGCGTGCCAGGGATTCCTGCGAAATCGCCGGGATGTCAGAGCCCGCGGTCACAGTGCGTCCGTGCAGAGCCTCGTCACACTGGACCTGGAGACGGTGCCCGACGAGGCGCTGGTGGCCGCGGTCGATGGCGAGCCCGGCCGCCCCTATCCGGAGCAGCTCGAGCGGGTGGTGGCCGAGCGGCGTGCTCGCACCGGTGGGCGGAGCGATTTCCTCCCCCTCCCCTACCACCGGCCGGTGGTCGGCTGCCTCCTCGAGGCCGCCGCTGACGGCGGCACCATCCAGCTGACCGATCTCCTCGTCTGGACGGATCGGCGCGAACCTGAGCCCGCCTTCCTGGAGCTCGCGTGGCGGCGCCTGGAGGGCGCCCGCCTCGTCTCGTTCCACGGCAAGGGCTTCGATCTCCCGGTGCTGGAGCTCCGCTCGCTGAAGCACGCGGTGCCCACGCCCTCGTGGTTCGGCTCCTCGCTCCGGACCGGGGCCGACCACGACGACCTCCGCGAGCTCCTCGCCGGCCAGGCCTCGGCCGCGCCGCTCGATCTCTACGCCAAGCTGGTGGGCCTCCCGGGCAAGGAGGAGGTCGACGGAGAGGACGTGCAGGCGCTGTATGCCGCCGGCGACCTCGACCGCATCGCCGCTTACTGCACCACCGACGTGGTGCAGACCTACCTCCTCTTCCTCCGGTTCCAGCTCGTGGAGGGCGGGCTCACCCCGGATGGCTACGCCGAGAGCGTGGAGCATGCCCGCGAGGCTCTGCCCCGCATCCTCGCGCGGCGGCTCCGCGCTCCCGAGCGGGCGGCGCTGGGCGCCTTCCTCGAGCGGTGCGAGCCGTTCTTCTCTGCCGCCTCCGCTCACTCGAACCCGGTCCCCGCCCTTCGACTCCGCGGCCAGGTCCGCTGATACCCCGCCCGCTCACGCCCGCAGGCAGCCTCTTTCCGAGCCTGGCGCGCCTGGAGGCGCGTGGACTCACTCGCGGGCGCCGAGTCGAAGGATGCGGCATAACCCACCCGAGGTTGGCCCGACCCGGCACGTTCCCCCGTCGTTCCGGCGATTTAGGCGCAGAGAGGCGTGGCACCCGGGGTGCACTTCGCCGAGGCGCATGGCGGCACGCGCCCCCTCCTCTCGGTCCAGGCCCTTCACCGCGGCGATCCACGAGCTCGCGGCGCGCAGCGCCCCGGCCTGCCTCGTCGATCTCGAGGGCACGGTCCTCTTCCTGAACGACGCCTGGGACCGCTTCGCGCGCGACTGCTCCGGAGGGCTGGTGGGTGAGGCCACGGTGGGCGTGCACCTCGTGGATGGGATCCAGGGCGAGGAGCCCCGCCGCATCGTGCAGGCGCTGATCGCGGGCGTGGTGCGCCACGGCCCGGGAGGCCGGCCCATCGCGGTCACCACGGAGTGCAACGGCCCCGACGTGGCCCGGCTCGTCACCACGCAGGTCGGCCCGGTCTCCGGGGGCACCGACCTCATCGGCCTCACCGTCCAGCACCGCGTCGTCCGCGAGCGGCCGGTGGCCGAGGTCTACCCGGTGGTGGACGGCGGGGAGCTCGACTACCACGCCTCGGACGGCGTGCTGGAGCAGTGCAGCTGCTGCCGCCGCACGCGGCGCCCGGGCGAGCCGAACGAGTGGGACTTCGTCCCCGGCCTGGTGGCCGCTCCGCCCGCCGACGCCCGGTTCGGCTACTGCCCGCTCTGTCGCGAACTGCACCACCCGGCCGGCCCACCGGCCGAGGACGGCGACGGCTGACGATCGCTCCTCCCAGGGGCGGGGATCCAGAAGCACGCGAGGCGGCGCCGTCTTGCCGGGGCCGCCTCGCGCTTCTTCGAGTGCCGTTCCGGACCCGTGGCCGTCTTCGGCCGCGCCGCGAGGCGCGCGGGTCCAGGACGGCGGGAGCGGCTACCGGCCGCGCTTCGCGACGCGCTTCCGCTTCAGGCTGCGCACGCGCTTCAGCTTCGCGCCGGTGCGCTTCACCTTGCTGCGGTTCGACACCTTGCGCTTCGTGCGGTTCCCACGCTTGGCGGGCATTCTTCGTCTCCTTGACGTTGGTCGGTGCTGCGAGGCCGGCGCATGAAGCCAGCCCGGGGGCGCGCCGTCAAGCTCGCCCTTCGACAAGCTCAGGGTGAGCGGGCGTTCGGGCGCAGGGTCTCACTCCAGCCAGTCGCGGTCCCTGAGCTTCTTGGGCAGGTACTCCTCGGTGA
>JADGQZ010000133.1 GCA_017881345.1 Myxococcaceae bacterium
ACGACAAGATTCTTTCCGTCGCGCACCAATATCAGACACACACCACGTGGCACCTGAAGCATCCGTCGATCTAGCACCCGTCGTTCGCGTCACGGAATTCATCACGCCGGTCGGTGAGATGATCGCGGCGGCAAACGACACGCACCTGCTGCTGTTCGAGTTCGCGCGCCGGCACATGTTCGACGCGCAACTCGAGCGGGTGAAGCGAGCGATGCACTGCGAGCTCGAGCGCGGAGACGCGCCGATCATCGCCCGGCTGCGCGCGCAGCTCGACGAGCACCGTGTTCAGGGTGAAGCTCCGGCCCGGCGGTTTCGCACCGGCGTCGAACCGGACGAGCACGAACTGGGCGTCACGGGTGGCACCGGGGGCGAGCTGGAACTGTGGGTCGATCCGCCCTGCCTCGATCGTGCCGATGCCCACCGCACTCGCGTCGTGGGTGCCTGGCCGTCCCCAGGTGAAGGCAGTGCCCTGCTCGTCCACCGCGCCGGCGGTCCCGGCCTTGTAGGCGAGCACGAGCGGCTGTGCGGTGTGGTTCTTCAGCCGGACCGTGAGCCGCACCAGCTGGTTCTTTCCGCTCACGGCCGTCGCGGTCCCGACCACCGTGGCACTGAATGGGCCGGCGTCCTGACAGCTGGAGCCCGGGGCGCAGTGCGCTCCGCTCGAGGCGACCGGCGCGCTGCCGCTCGCTGGGGCAGGAAAGGGAGCCGGGAACCCTCCCTGGGCGGGCGGAGCTCCCCCCGCACTCGCCGGCGGCGGGCTGTCTGCCGGCATCTGCGGCGCCGGGCCGGAGGGTGCCGTCCCTGGCGCGGTGACGACGGCGGGAGCGGCTGCGCGCGCGCCGTCGACCAGCCCGGAGATCTGCAGCGGGTACTCGGGGCCGAGGGTCGACTGACCGTTCCCCGCGGGGATGATCTCCCGGACGGTGAGGTCCAGGTCGAAGGTGTTGCCGAAGAGCTGCTGTCCGTTCCAGACCAGGGTGAAGCGAGCATCGCCGGTCTGACCCGGGGCGAGCTGGAACTTGTCGTCCGGGGGGGTGGCGATGAACCCGATGCCCCGCACGTCCGAGTCCTTCACCAGATATCGGTTCCCCTTGTCGTCGGTGGCGCCGCCCGAGCTCCGGACGTACCCGAGCGTCACCGGACGGTCGAGCTTGTTCCGGAAGCGCAGGGTGACGGTGAGCACCTTCCAGTAGCCCTGCAGGCTGGCCCGGAACTCCACCACCGTCATCGCGAAGGCGTTCACCTCGGTGCAGGCCGGATCTCCGCCGCAGATCGGCGCCGGCGCCGCCTGGACCGTCCCCGCCTCGGGTCTGGAGGTGGCCGGGGTGGGGCCGGCCGCCAGAGCTGGCGAGAGGACCAGCGCCGCGCAGAGCAGCACGGAGCAGGCCCAGCCTCGCGGCAGCCGGGTTCGATCGGGGGGCGGGCGCGTCGCACGGGCGCTGGGGTGGGGCATGGGTGAGCACCTCCGGGGGCGTCTGCGGACCCATGCGCAGGAACGCGTCCCGGACCGTCACTGCGGGCCGTCTGGACACGGGCGCCAGCGAGGGCTAGCGCCCGGAGGTGGCCGACGCGGGGCCGAGCTCGGCCTGGAAGCGGTCCGCGTCCCCGGGACGACCGAGCTCGCGGTACGCCGAGGCAAGGTCCTCGCGGGCCATCTTCATCCACATCGGCGGCGGGTCCTTCCTCTTCGAGAGGATCTCGTATCCGGCGCGGCTCTGGGCCTCGGCGTCGGCCGTCTGCCGGGCGGCGAGCAGCACATGTCCGTAGCGCACGCGCGCGATGCCCTGGAGCGGATGATCTGCCGCCAGCACCTCCTGGTAGACGGCGAGCACGCGGCGGAAGAGCTCCTGGGCGTGCTGCCCATTTCCGCGCCGCTGCTCGAGGTCGGCCAGGTTCGAGAGCGCCACGCCGACCAGGTAGTGCTTCCCGTGGTGGACCTGGTCGTAGATGTCCGCCATCCGCCCGAAGTCGGCCGCCGCCTCGTCGAGCCCGCCCTGGTCGCGGGCGATGATCCCCAGCTCGTTCAGCGTCGAGGCCACGCGCGGATGCACCGGGCCGTAGACCCGCTCCTGGGTGGCGAGCGCGGCGACGAGGAGCACACGCGCCTCGTCTCGACGCTCGAGCCTCAGAAGCGAGCGGGCGAGGATGGTCTCGGCCGACGCAGTCTCCGGATGGTCCGGTCCGTACCAGGCGCGCATGATGTCCAGCCCCTCGCGGTTCCAGCGCTCGGCGTCGGGGTAATGGCCCTGCTCGAACTGCACCGCGCCGAGGTTGATGAGGTCGTCCGCGACGTGCGGGTGCCGGGCCCCGTAGAGGCGACGGTCGATCTCGAGCACTCTCTGGTTCAACGCGTCGGCCTGCGCGTACTGGCCCAGGTAGAAATGGCAGTTCGCCAGCTCGGTGAGGCTCTGCGACAGGTCGGCGAGCGCGTCGGGCCGCCGCGACTGCAGGCGGACGGCCTCCTCGAGCTCGCCGATGCCGGCGGCGTACTTTCCCGCGTTCTCGTGGACCTTCCCCAGCGCCGAGAGGGCCCGGGCCACCTCGGGATCGTCCTTCGGGCGATGGCGGCGGAGCATCGCCAGCCCGGCGGAGACCTGCTGCTCGGCGACGTCGAACCGGCCCCGGGCGCTCGCCAGCAGCCCGCTGGCCACGAGCGACCGCCCGACCTCTGGATGGTCCTCTCCGAAGGCGGCGCGACGGAGCTTCAGTGCGCGCTCCAGGAGCTCCTCGGCCTGGTCCAGGCGGCCCAGGTTCTGGGCGATGCCGCCGAGCGTCTGGAGCAGCTCGGCCTCCACCGCGGGCTCCGTCTCGAGCGACCGCGCCTCGCGCACGCCGCGGTCCAGGAGGTCCACCACCCGGAGCTCGGCGGCAGGCCCCACCTCGCCCGTCCCTCCCTCGAAGAGCTGGAGCATGAACTGCTGGATGCGTTGCGTCCGGGCCGCCTCCGCCGCCACCCGGTCGCGCGCCCGCGCCAGCCGGAAGGCGGAGAAGGCGGTCACCCCGAGGATGGCCACCGTCACCACGGAGGCCACCATCACCGTGCGCGCGTTACGCCGCAGGAGCTTTCCCACGCGGTACGCGAGCGAGTCCGGGCGGGCGTCCAGCGGCTCGCCGGCAAGGTGGTGGTCGAGGTCGCGGATCAGCGCTTCCACCGACGGGTAGCGGCGCGACGGGACGCGCTGCATCGCGGTCAGGCAGAGCACGTCCAGGTCCGCCCACATCGCGCGGCTGGCCTGGATCGGGCGGTCGGGGATCTGCGACGGACGCGGTGGCTCCTGCTCCAGCACCCGCCGGGCGGCCTCGTGCGGCGTCAGCCCCGCGAGCTCGAACGGCAGACGCCCCGACAGCAGCTCGAAGAGGAGCACACCGAGGGCGTAGACGTCGGTCTCGACGCCGAGCCGGCCGCCCTCGACCTGCTCCGGTGCGGCGTAGGCCGGCGTCATCAGCCGCAGACCGGTGCGCGTCGGGTCCGTCGCAGGACCGGTCGGCTCGAGCTGCTTGGCGATCCCGAAGTCGAGCAGCTTCACCGAGCCGTCCGCCTTCACCAGGATGTTCGAGGGCTTGAGGTCGCGGTGGATGACCGCGTGACGGTGGGCGTGCTGCACCGCCTCGCAGACCGCCCGGAACAGCCGGAGCCGCTCGCCCAGCCCGCTCCCGTGCT
The DNA here is from genome assembly GCA_017881345.1 of Myxococcaceae bacterium. GTDB lineage: Bacteria > Myxococcota > Myxococcia > Myxococcales > Myxococcaceae > RPRB01. The sequence goes on from JADGQZ010000133.1 coordinate 3,662, forward strand.
CGCGGCAGTACTCGGTGAGCGGGACCCCGTCCACGTACTCCATCGCGAACCAGGGGGTCCCGTCGGGCAGCGTCCCGGCGTCGTGCAGCTGGGCGATTCCTGGATGGTCGAGCTGGGCCAGCGTGCGCTGCTCGGCCAGGAAGCGTGCGCGGCGCGACGGAGAGACCCAGGCATCGCGGAGGAGCTTGAGCGCGGCCCGGCCGCCCACGTCCTCGCGCTCGACCAGGTACACCACGCCCATCCCGCCCTCACCGACCAGGCGGAGCACGCGGTAGGGGCCCACCCGTCCGCCTGGCCCGTCGAAGCCGACGAGGGCGCGGGCGACGTCGGGCAGCGATCGGTCGAGGAACGTCTCCGGGGTCCGGTCCTCGAGGAGGAGCGCCTCCACCTCGTCCACCAGAGCGCCATCTCCGTCGGCGCGCGAGTCGAGGAAGGCGTGCTGCTCGGCCTGGGGCAGATCGGCCGCGGCGTGAAAGAGCTCCTGGATCCGCCGCCAGCGTGCCGGACCGGCCGGCTCCGGTTCAGCTTTTCTGTCGGAGCTCATGGGCCAGGAAGGCGCGGGCCGCGCGCCAGTCACGCAGGACGGTGGCCTCGGAGACGCCGAGGACCTCGCAGGTCTCTCGCACGTCGAGCCCACCGAAGAACCGGCTCTCGACGATGAGCGCCTGGCGTGGCTCGAGCTCGGCCAGCGTCTCGAGCGCGCCGTCGAGCGCGAGCACCTGGTCCGAGCCGGCCTCCGGCGGAAGGGTGTCCTCGTCGAAGGTCACCAGCGGGACGCCCCCGCCGCGCTTCCGGGCCGAGCGCCGGCGAGCGGCTTCCACCAGCACCTGGCGCATGGCCCGGGCGGCGATGCGCTTGAAGTGGGCCGGCGACGTGGAGGCGAACTCGGGCGAGGAGGCGAGCTTCAGCCATGCCTCGTTGACCAGCGCGGTCGGACTGAGGGTGCGACTGGGGTCGCCGCGCCGGACCGAGGCCGCGAGGCGACGCAGCTCCTCGTACGCGGCGCTGAAGAGATGGTCCCGCGTGTCAGCGTCGACGACACCTGACGGTCGAGGTCCTGCTCGGGCCATGACGGTTTCCGCCGGCTTCCTGCGCACCTGGGGCGTAGCACGCGCGCTGGAGCGCGGGCAATCGGAGGGTCGACGGATGAGGCGAGCGCTGGGGATGCCGGCCGCCGCGGTCCTTTGGGCGGCGTGTGGCGGGGGTGGGGGTGGAAACAACCCCGGAGGAGGAGGCGGCGGGAGCGGCGCGATGAGCGCCACCGTCAACGGTCAGGCCTTCACCGCGACCCAGTCCGCCACGGCAGCGGCATCGTCCTCGGCCGCGATCTCGGTCTACACCGTCAGCGGGACCCGCCTGAACGGGACGACCGCCGAGAACATCACGCTTAGCCTGTACAACATCGCGGCGACCGGGACGTACCCGCTGGGGGTGAACTCCACCAACTTCGGCGGCATCGCGACGTACCTCAACGGTTCGTCCTCCTGGACGACCCCGCTGAGCGGCACCGCCGGCACGGTGATCGTCACCAGCCTGACCGCCACCCGGATCGCCGGGACGTTCAGCTTCAACGCCGCGGACGTCCTCAATCCGGCGTCGACGCGAAGCGTGACCAACGGAGCGTTCGACGTGGGAATCACCGGCACGCCCGGAACGGTCCAGCCGTACCAGGGCAGCTCCATGAAGGCGACACTGGGGGGAAGCGCCTGGATCGGCGCCACCATCGTCGTCGTCTCCAAGACGGGTGGCTCGTACGCCTTCGGCGGCTCGACCATCACCGGAACGGGGGCGGCGGGCATCGCCAACGTGAACGTCATCCTCACCGGGGTGAGCGGTCCGGGCACCTACGCGCTCGGGCCCGGCCAGGGCAACCAGCTCTCGGTGACTGCGGGCGGCTCGGGCTACAACTCGAGCCTGTCCGGCTCGTCGGGGTCGGTCGTGGTCACCTCCGTGGACGCCAACCGGCTGAAGGGAACGTTGAGCGCGACGCTGGCCGCGGCCGGCGGAGCTGCCCTGGCCGTGAGCGGCGGCACCTTCGACATCGGGCTCGGAAAGTAGTCGGGCGGCGGGTCACGCCCGCTGCCAGCGCCGGAGCGCGCCCGAGAGCGTCTGCTCGAGCACCTGCGCCGCACGGCGGACCCGGGCGGAGGACCGACCCTCGCCCCGGACGAGCCAGAGCGTCCGGACGGGGAGCTCGGGCAGCGCCGCGATGCGGATCAGATCGGGGAAGACCTCCTCCAGGCCCTCCGGCAACACGCCCAGCCCGACGCCGGCCTGGACCGCGGCGACCAGGACGGTGGGGCTGTCCGTCCGGAGCGCCACCTCTGCACCCGAGGTCGCGGCGCGCACGAGCCAGCGGCCGGCGTCGGTGCGGCCCGCGGCGCCGGTGAGGACCACGACGCGGTGACCGACCAGTGACTCCACGCTTCCGGGGCGCCCGTGGTCGAGCAGGTACGGCTCGGAGGCGTAGAGCGCGTCGGCCGTCTGGCCGAGCGACGTGCGGGTGCTCCCCTTCGTCGGGCGCGGGTGCGCCGTCACCTCCAGCTCGGAACCACGGCCGGCGGTCACCAGCTCGAGCGTGACGTTCGAGAGCGTGCGCGCGAGGTCGGCGGCGGTGGCCTGGATCCACTGCGCGGCGAGCATCCCGTCCACGCGCACCCGCACCGGCGGCCCCGGCGGGATTCGGGGCAGCGCGCGGTCGACCCGGGCCATCTCCTCCGCCATGCGCTCGGCCGTGTGCAGCGCGCTCCGGCCCGCGTCGGTGGGCAGGAGCCGGCCGCCCTCGCGAACGAAGAGCGCCGCTCCCGCCGCTCGCTCCACGGTCTTCAGCTCCGCCTCGAGCGCGTCCGCGGACATCCGCAGCGCACGGGCGGCACCGGACAGCGCCCCGTGCCGGGCGAGGGCGAGCACGAGCTGGAGCTGCTCCCAGGGAAGCACCACGACCCCGAGCCTCGCCCGGGGAGCGCCGGCGCGGCAAACCCCGGCGTCCCGGGGCGCTCAGCCGAAGAAGGGCATCGGCACGAAGCCTTGGACCGAGGTCACCCGGTCGAGCCAGCGGCGGACGGCGGGGTAGTCGTCGAGCGAGAATCCGCCCTCGGGCGCGACGTGGGTGTAGGCGTAGAGCGCGATGTCGGCGAGCGTCGGCCGCTCACCCACGAGGAACGGCGACGCGCCGAGCGCCCTCTCCATCACCCCGAGCGCGGCGTATCCCCGGGCCGTTCGCTCGACGATCTCCTGCTTCTTCTCTTCGGCCTTCCCCGCGTGCTTCACCCAGAAGCGGACCGTCGCGATGTAGGGCTCATGGCTGTACTGCTCGAAGAAGAGCCATTCGTACATCTTCGCGCGCAGGTACGCGTCGGAGGGGATCCACGCGGAGCCCTCGCCGAGGTGGAGCAGCATCGCGTTCGACTCGGCCAGGGTGCGTCCGTCGGGCAGCTGCAGCAGCGGGACACGACCGTTCGGATTGAGCGCGAGGAACCCCGGCGTGCGGCTCTCGCCCTTGAGGATGTCGACCTCGATCCAGCGGAACGGCAGCCCCCGTGCGTGGAGCATCATCGCCGGCTTCCAGCAGTTCCCGGAGGGGGCGTTGCCGTAGAGGGTGTGCATGACCGAGTCTCGCCCGACCGCTCACGCCGCCGCCAGCACAGTCGCAGCGGACACGCGTCACACAGCCGCGAGCGCGCTCACCCCGGTGTGGTGAGGAACGCCCGGAGCTTCCGGTACGCATCCTCGAGCGCGGGGAGACTGGCGCTCTCGCCAGCCTGGTGCGCCTGGGCCGTCTCGCCGGGGCCGTAGTTCACCGCGTCGATGCCCATCGCACCGAGGCGCGCCACGTCGGTCCAGGCCTGCTTCGGCTCGGCGCGGAGCCCGGTGCTCGCGAGCAGCGTCCGGTAGAGCGGATTCGACGTGCAGACCGGGCCCGAGGGCGCGCGGTCGGTGATGCTCACCTCGGCCCGGTCGCCGATCCAGGCGCGCAGCTCCGCCTCGGCGTCCTCGGGCGTCCGCCCGGGCGCGAAGCGGACGTTGAGGTTCAGCTCGAAGGTGTCGGGAACCACGTTGCGGGCTCGCCCCCCGGTGGCGAGGGTCGCGGACGTCACCTCGCGGAACACGAAGCCCCCGCGCTCCACCTCGCGTGGCGGACGGGCCAGGAGCTCGGCCAGGAGCGGCCCGGCGAGATGAACCGCGTTCACGCCCTGCCATGGACGGGCGGCGTGCGCGGCGTGCCCATGGAAGCGCACGGTCGCGTGAAGCGAGCCCACGCAGCCCACCTGCACCGCCCCATCCGTCGGCTCGAGCGCCACCCCGAACGCGAGCCGCCGCAGCTCCGGTACCGACTCGAACAGCGGCCCGAGTCCCGACTCGAGGTAGGGCCCCTCCTCGCGCTCGTAGAGGACGAGCAGCAGATTGACCGGCAGGGCGTCGAGCTCGAGCGTCTCGGCGAGCGCCATCATCACCGCCACGCCGCCCTTCATGTCCGAGCTGCCGAGCCCGTGCAGCCGCGACCCCTCGAGCCGCGGGGCCGCCTCGCCGGGCCGTGCGGGCACCGTGTCGATGTGTCCGACCAGCGCGACCGCCGGGCGCGGGTCGGCGCGTCGCCCGAGCACGAACGAGTGTCCCACCCGGACCACCTCGCCCGCGTCGTAGACGTGGCTCGCCCAGCCGGCGACGGCGTCCGCCAGCGGGCCCTCGTGCCCGATGGGGCTGGGGATTGCACAGAGCGCGAGCGCCCTGCGCCCGAGGCTCGCCGCGTCGGGCTCGCGGCCCACCTCGGCGAGGAGGTCTGCGCTCACACCGGCACCGCGAAGTCGCGAAGCGCCTGGTTGAGCGACGTCTTCCGGTCGGTGCTCTCCGAGCGCTGCCCGATGACCAGCGCACAGGGAACGTTGTACGTGCCGGCCGGGAACTGCTTCGGGACGCTGCCGGGGATGACCACGCTGCGGGCAGGCACCCGGCCCTTCCATTCGCGGGGCTCGGGTCCGGTCACGTCGATGATGCGGGTGCTGGCGGTGAGCACGGTGTTGGCCGCGAGCACGGCCTCCTCCTCGACCAGCACTCCTTCCACCACGATGGCCCGGCTCCCGATGAACGCCCCGTCCTCGATGATCACCGGCCGCGCCCCGGGCGGCTCGAGCACCCCGCCCAGCCCCACGCCGCCGGAGAGATGCACGCCCTTGCCGACCTGGGCGCACGAGCCGACGGTGGCCCAGGTGTCCACCATGGTCCCCGCACCCACCCGCGCGCCGATGTTGACGTAGCCCGGCATCACCACCGCGCCCGATTCGATGTGCGCGCCGTAGCGGACCGTGCCCGGCGGCACGACGCGCACGCCCGCCTTCGCCAGGTCCTTCTTGAGCGGCAGCTTGTCGTGGAACTCGAACGGCCCCACCTCCCAGACCTTCATCTCGGAGATGGCGAAGTAGAGGAGGATGGCCTCCTTCAGCCAGACGTTCACCGTCCAGCCGGCCTCGCCCTTCTCGGCGATCCGGAGCGAGCCGTCGTCCAGTCCGGCGATCGCCTTCAGCACCGCCTCGCGGTAGGCGGGCCCGGCGAGCAGCGCCCGGTCGGCGTAGGCGGCGGTGACGAGCGGTTCGAGCAGATGGGTCACGGAGCCTCCGGCATCCCGGCCAGCCGGCGGATGCTGCGGGCGATGATCTCCGGGACCTCCTCCTGGAGGAAGTGCCCGGCGTCGGTTTCGGTGACCCGCGCCCGCGGAAGCTGCTCGGCGTGCCGGCGGAGCGCCCGGCCGAGGATGGGGTCCTTGCATCCCCAGACCAGCTCCATCGGTCCGGGAAAGGCCCGCACCCACGCGTCGACCTGGGTGAGGCCGGGGACGCTGGGGTGCGCGGGCGAGTCCGGCACCATGCGCGCCAGCCCGAGCGGCGCGGCGCGGTCCACCAGCCGGCGAAAGGGCCAGCGGTACGCCCGGGCCACGTCGCCGGCGATGGAGCGCCGGTCGCCCTGGGCGCGATCGAGCGAGCGGAGCGGGAATCCGAGGCCCCGGAACAGCAGCGGCGCGAGCAGGCGGGTGCGCGCGAGTCGGTGGAAGCGTGTGCCGCGGAATCGCTCCGGCAGCAGGACCGCCGTGTTCAGCAGGCACACCGCGGACACCCGCACCGAGGCAGCACGGGCGGCGGCGAGCAGCCCGATGGGTCCGCCCCAGTCCTGCACGACGAGGATCGGGTCGACGAGCCGCCGTGCCTCCATCCAGGAGGCGAGAGCGGTCGCGTGCCGATCGAGCGTGTGCCAGGCGACGCTCCGGGGCTTCGAGCTCCGGCCGCAGCCGATCAGATCCGGCGCGAGGACCCGCACCCGCTGCCCCTCGAGGGCGGACACGACCCGCCGCCAGAGAAAGCTCCAGGTCGGGTTTCCGTGGATGCAGACCACGTCACGCCCGCGTCCTGCCTCCACCCAGGCCATCGTTCCCCCCGGCACCCTGTCCAGGCCCGGAGGATACGGAAACTGCGCGGAGAGCCACCGGGGTTCGTTCATCTGCTAAGGGGGGCGACCGATGATTTCGCTGGTCATCCCCGTTTACAACGAGAAGACGTCGCTGGAGGAGCTGCTCCGGCGGGTGGTGGCCGTGGACATGCCCAAGGAGCTGGTCGTCGTGGACCACTGCTCCACCGACGGGAGCCGGGAGATCTTGCTGGCGCTCGCCGAGCGTGGGCTCGCCGGTCTCCATGGGGCACGCCCGGTGAACGAGAACCGCCTCCGGGTCCTCTTCCAGGAGACGAACCAGGGCAAGGGCGCGGCGCTCCGGCGCGGCTTCGCCGCGACCACCGGGACCGTGGTGGTGGTGCAGGACGCCGACCTGGAGTACGACCCGCGCGAGATTCCGCGGCTGGTCGCCCCCATCGAGGACGGGCACGCCGACGTCGTCTACGGCAGCCGCTTCATCGGCGACACGCGCCGGGTGCTCTACTACTGGCACGCGGTCGTGAACTGGGGGCTCACCACGCTCTCCAACATGAGCTCGGGGCTGAACCTCACGGACATGGAGACCTGCTACAAGGCCTTCCGCCGCGAGCTCATCCAGTCCATCTCCATCGAGGAGGACCGCTTCGGATTCGAGCCGGAGATCACCGCGAAGGTGGCCCGCGCGGGCGCCCGCGTCTACGAGGTGCCCATCAGCTACCACGGGCGTACGTACGAGGAAGGCAAGAAGATCGGCTGGAAGGACGGCTTCCGCGCCCTCTACGCCATCGCCAAGTACTCCCTGAAGCGGTGAGCTAGAAGCGGACCACGACCGAGTCGGCGGACCGGCTCGCGGGCCCGTGGTAGACGGCCTCGCCACGGTGCAGTTCCATCTCGCTCCTCCCTCGACCCCTCGTCGACTCAGCGCGCGGCGGGCACCGGTGGCGGTGCGGCCACCTTGCCCGGGTCCTTGGCCTCGGCGGTGCGATCCACCACCGGTCCGAGCTGCAGCCCCGCCAGACCGGCCTGATCCTTCCCTGGTCCGACCACCACGACCGGCAGCTTCGCCGGGCTCAGGTAGGCCCGGGCGACCCGCGCCACCTCGTCCCGTCCGAGTGCCTGCAGCCGTGCCGGCAAGGTGGCGTACCAGTCCAGTGGACGCCCGAGGTTCGACAGGGTGACGAACGTGCTCGCCACCGCGTCGTTGGTCTCCAGCACCGAGGGGAGCGACTGGAGGATCCCCTCCTTGGCCTCCGACAGCTCGGCGTCGGTGATGTCCCCGCCGGAGTACCGCGTGAGCTCGGCCTCGATGTCCTTCAGCGAGTCCACCGTGTGCGCTGCGACGACGGACCCGCGCACCTGGAACACTCCGGTGCGCTTGTTGAAACCCACCGCGCTGCCCATCCCGTACGTCCACCCGCGCACCTCGCGGAGCTGGTGATTCAGCCTGCTGGTGAACATCCCCCCGAGCGCGACGTTCGCGGTGCTGAGCGCGAGCGCGTCCGGGTGGGTGGCGGGGATGGTGCGGGTGGCGAGCGCGAGCTGGCTCTGCGTGCCCTCCGGCATGTCCACCGTGACGACGGTCCGGACCCCCTCCCTGGGGAAGGGCGGCAGGCGGGATGGCGGGAGCGCCCTGGGCCGCCAGGCGCCAAACCGCTCGGCGAGGAGCATGAGGATGGTGGACGGCTCGAAGTCGCCCGACACCGAGAGCAGCGCGTTGTTCGGGCGGAAGTAGGTGTCATGGAAGCGGACCAGGTCCTGCCGGCGAATGGCGCGGACCGACTCCATGGTGCCGCCCGCGGGCTGCCCCCACGGATGCTTCGGGCCATAGAGCAGCCGCGCTACCTCGTCGCTGGCCAGCGCACCGGGGCTGCCCCGTCGCTGCTGCAGTCCGGTGAGCGTGATGCCGCGCACCCGCTCGACGTCCGCCGGGCGGAAGGCGGGGTTCAGCGCCACGTCCGCCAGGAGATCCAGGGCGGAGGCGAGGGTCTCGGTCAGACAGTTGAGGTGGATGCGGATCCCGTCGAGGCCCGGGCTCACGCTGAGCGAGGCGGCGAGGTCCTCCAGCTGCTCGGCGAGCTGCTGGTTGGTGCGGGTGCGCGTTCCCTCGTCGAGCGCCGCGGCCACGAAGTCGGCCAGGCCGGGACGGTCTGGCGGGTCCCCGTCCACGCCGGTCCGGATGAACAGCTCGACCACCACCACGGGGACGGCGTGGTTCTCCCGGAGCAGGACGGGAAGTCGGTTGGGGAGTCCCCTCTGCACGGGCACCGGGGCGCGGAACGGGGGAACGGCGGCGAGGGGCGGCGGCCGGGTGTCCCGCCACGCGTCCACCGGGGGCGCCTTGGTGGACACCGCCGGTGTTGGGGTCGTCGCCGGCCGGCTCGACGCGCAGCCCAGCGCGAGGAGGACGATCCCCAGCGTCGAGAGAGGCCGGCTCATGGGCGCGCCCCCGGCGAGGCGGGCGCGGCGGGCTCCACGTCCAGCACCAGGACGTGGTCGACCGGTAGGAGATTCCTGGCTGCGTCGAGCACCTGGGGCGCGGTGACTGCCCGGTACCGGGCGATGTCCTTCGGCAGGAACCCCGGGTCCCCGGTCCAGAAGGCGTAGGCGTTCAGCTGGTCGGCCTTTCCGGAGATGCGCTCCACCGAGCGAACCATGCCCCCGACCGTCAGGCGCTTGGCGCGCTCGAGCTCCTCGGCCGTCGGCCCGGTCTTGCGAAACTCCGCCAGCACCGACTCGACCTCCCGTCGCAGCTCGGCGACGGTGTGCCCCTCGCGCGCGGTGACGACGATGTGGAAGTAGCCTCCCAGCCCGAGGCTCACGTTCCCCGCATTCGCGCTGCTGGCGATCTGCTTCTCCTCCACCAGCCGCCGGTACAGCCGCGAGGTCTTGCTCCCGCCGAGGATGATCGACAGCAGATCGCCGGCCGCCTCGTCCGGCGCGAACGGCTTCACCCCGTTCCACGCCATCTGCAGCTGCGGGATCCGCGCGATGCGGTCGGGGACCGTCTTCTCGACCACGCCCTCGAGCCCGGGCTGCGGGACGTCCGGGCGCCTCGGCTCGGGGCCTCCGGGAAGGTCACCGAAGTACCGGGTCACCAGCTCGCGGGCGACCTTCGGGTCGAAGTCGCCCACCAGGGCCAGGGTGGCGTTCCGGGGCGCGTAGAACTCCCGGAAGAACCCCCGGATGTCATCCATGCTCGCGGCCTGGATCTCCTCGATGCTCCCGATGACGCAATGGTAGTACGGGTGGGGCTTCGGGTAGAGCGTGTCGCAGAGGGCGAGCTGGGCGAGCCCGTAGGGCCGGTTCTCGTAGCTCTGCCGCCGCTCGTTGCTCACCACGTCCCGCTGGGTGGCGAGCTTCTGCGCGTCCAGGGCCGGGAGCAGGAACCCCATCCGGTCCGACTCGATCCACAGCGCGACCGGCAGCTGACTCGCCGGGACGGTCTCGAAGTAGTCGGTCCGGTCGAAGTTGGTGCTCCCGTTGGCCGAGCCGCCCACACCCGCCCCGACCGCGGCGAGCACCCTGTCCGGGTCGGGGACGTGCAGGCTGCCGGCGAACATCATGTGCTCGAAGAGGTGGGCAAAGCCACTCTTCCCCGGGCCCTGGTTGGCGGCGCCCACGTGGTACCACACGTTCACCGTGACCTGAGGCGCCCGGTGGTCCTCGCTCAGGAAGACCCGGAGCCCGTTGGGGAGGGTGAATTCCTGGAAAGGGATGGATGCCTCGCTGGCGGCGAGGGCCGGCGCGGTGGCGAGGAGGAAGATCCAGGCGAGGACGACGGCTCGAGGTCGCACGGGACTTCGCTCTAGCGCGGGCTCCGGGGGCGACGGAAGAGGGCGAGCCCCCGAGAATCAGCGAGCAAGCAAGTGCACTTGCCCATTCCGGAGACGCGCCGGGAGGTGCTACGTTCGCCTCCGAGGAGACGCCGAGCGGGAGAGACGAAGATCAGCGCCGTTCCCACCCGGAAGTTTCCATCTCCCCCAGCCTGAACTTTCCCTCCGGAACTCCGAAGACCCCTCGATGCTGGACTGGCTGCACAACGTCTTCTCTCGCGATCTGGCCATCGATCTGGGGACCGCGAACACGCTCATCTACATCCGCGGTCAGGGCATCGTATCCAACGAGCCCTCGGTCGTCGCGGTCCAGCAGGACTCGCGCGGCGCAAAGCGCGTCATGGCCGTGGGAAAGGAAGCGAAGGAGATGCTCGGGCGCACGCCCGGCAACATCGTCGCCATCCGCCCGATGAAGGACGGGGTGATCGCCGATTTCGAGATCACCGCGGCGATGCTCCGCTACTTCATCCAGACCGCGCACAACCGGAAGATCGGGGTGAAGCCCCGCATCATCATCGGCATCCCCTCCGGCATCACCGAGGTGGAGCGGCGTGCGGTGCGCGAGGCAGCCGAGAACGCCGGGGCACGCGAGGTCTACCTCATCGAGCAGCCGATGGCGGCGGCGATCGGAGCGGGCCTTCCGGTCACCGAGCCCTCCGGCAACATGATCGTCGACATCGGCGGCGGCACGTCCGACGTCGCGGTCATCTCGCTGTCGGGCATCGTCTTCGCCAAGAGCGTCCGCGTCGGCGGCGACAAGCTGGACGAGTCGATCATCCAGTACGTGAAGCGCAAGTACAATCTCCTGATCGGTGAGAGAACGGCAGAGCTGATCAAGATGGGGATCGGCACCGCGTACCCGACGGACGAGGTCATGACGATGGAGATCAAGGGGCGCGACCTGGTCGCCGGCGTGCCCCGGACGCTCACCGTGACCTCGGACGAGGTGCGGGAGGCGCTCAGCGAGCCGATCAACGGGATCGTCGAGGCGGTGAAGATGACGCTCGAGCGCACCCCGCCCGAGCTCGCCGGCGACATCGCGGACCGGGGCATCGTCCTGGCCGGCGGAGGCGCGCTGCTGAAGAACCTCGACACCCTGTTGCGTGAGGAGACCGGGCTGCCGGTGTTCCTCGCCGAGGACCCGCTGTCGGCGGTGGTGGTGGGCGCGGGCAAGGCGCTCGAGTCGCTCGACATCCTCCGCCAGGTCTGTCACCCGGTCTGAGCGGCCGGACCGTCACCGGCTGGACCGCTCGCACCTCCGGCCAGTTCGCGACGGGGTGCCGCACGGCCTAGGGTCCGGAGCGGATGGAGGCCTCCGGGACGCTGCTCACGAGCCTGCTCACCGGCCTCGGCCTCGCCGGCGCCGCGGGACTGAACGCGTACATCCCGCTGCTCGGGGTGGCGCTCCTCGGACGCGCACACCTGATCACGCTGTCATCCCCCTTCGACACGCTGATGCACCCGCTGGTCATCGGGGTGCTCGTGCTGCTGCTCGCGCTCGAGGTGGTGGTCGACAAGGTCCCCGGGGCAGACCACGTGAACGACGTGGCCCAGACCTTCGTCCGTCCGGCGGCGGGCGCGGTGCTCTTCCTCGGCGGCAGCGGGGCCGCGGGGCACGTGCCACCGCTGGTGCTGCTCATCGCGGGGCTGGTCACCGCCTTCGGCGTCCATGCGACCAAGGCGGCCGTCCGCCCGGCGGTCAACGTGGCGACGCTGGGCGTCGGCGCGCCGGTGCTGTCCCTGGTGGAGGATGGGATCTCGGCGGTGACGACGGTGGTGGCGGTCCTCGTCCCCCTGCTCGTCGTCCTGCTCCTGGCGGCCCTTCTCTGGGTGGGCCTGCGCTTCGCCCGCCGGCGTCGGAGCGAGCCACCTCGGGTCTGACGGGAGAGCCCAGGGACACGGCGGCCCAGGACGAGCGTCGCCGTGCCCCGGGTGCCAGGGACGCCTACTTCGCCGCGGTCTTCTCCGGCACGACGTCCCACTTCCCGTGGGCGTCGACGAAGAGGATGCAGCCGGCCGGGTCGGTGCACTTCGTCGTGTGCTGCTTCTTTCCCGTGTAAGAGAAGTACGAGCCCGAGGGCATGGTCACGTCCTGACCGTCGACGTTCTGGACCAGTGTCCCCGATACCACCACCGAGAAGTGATCCGCCGTGTGGTGGTGCATCCCCACCGAGAAGCCCGACGGAAGCTTGACGAAGAACTTGGCGGCCCCCTTCTTCGGGTCACCGGCCACCGCGGCGTACTGCACGCCCGGCGTCTCCGGCCCGGCGTCCGTCCACTTCAGGTCGCCTACCGGGACGTTGACCGACTTCCCTCCGCCCTTCGCCTCGACCACCCACGGGAGCAACGCTGCTGCGGCCAGGGCCACGACTGCGATCGTCTTGCGCACTGAAGATCTCCCCTCTGGCGCCGCCCCCCGCGGGCGCGTCCATGCCGGCACGACGCCGGCCGCCAGTACCCTAGCCCGCGTCACTCCTGGAGGGTCGCCGAATCACTCACCAGAGCATGTCTTGGTCCTCGGTGACGCCGGGGAGCTGCCCGAGGGGGATCTCCCGACCCCGGAAGCGCAGCCTCCCGGTGAAGAGGCCAAGCGGCTGCACGAAGCGGCTCCGCAGGACGCGCAGGTTGCGGACGTCGCGGTGCGCGTGCAGGGGCCGGAAGGTCACCTGGACCGTCCCGTCGTCGGTGGAGATCTGCCACGGGTCGAGCGGGTCGGCCGCGTTGAACCGGAACGTCGCCGGGCCGACGGGCTGGAGCTGGTCTCCCAGGAAGAGCACGTTCTCGCCCGGGCTTCCCTCGGCGACGGCGTTGAAGCCGGCCACGAGGTTGAAGCCGAGCGCTGTGCCGTCCTCGAGGCGACCGCAGCCCATGGCCCAGCGCCAGCGGGTGTGCCGGGCCAGGAAACCGTGGGTCGAGTCGAGGCCCACGACGCCGCCGTCGAGCGCGTACCGCCGCCGGCCCAGCTCGAGGCGGCCCGAGGCGAGCAGGCCCACCGACTTCTGGGTCACGTTCACCCCGTCGCGCCCCAGCGCCGAGGCCTTCGGGCCGTCCGCGCTCTCGCTGCCGGGGACCGGGGCGATGAGGACGAGCGGTGGTGGTGCGCCGGACACCAGCGCCTCTCCCTCGAACGTCACCCGGCCGCTCCTCGGGCGCCGCAGCGCGGAGATCTCCACCGAGTGACGGTATCGATCCGAGTCCTTGGGCCGGGCGAACCGGAACCGCGCCCCGGGCATGCGGAAACCGGCGGAGAGCCCGCGCGACATCGCGTCCGAGACGGTGCTCAGGGGTGCGGGGGGCCCGAGCAGCGTGATGTCGACCAGGGGCTGCTTCTCGCGCAGGTCGAGCGCGGCGAAGAAGGCGTTCGAGGCGTAGCCCATCTCGGCGACGGCCATGACGGCCACCACCTCGGGCGTGGTGTAGAGCGCGTAGTGCCAGCGCTTCCGACGGAGCCGCCGAGCCCATGGGGGAAGGGCGTGCGGCGGTGCGAGCCGGCCGAGGTCCACCGGACCCAGCTCGCCCGCATAGGCGCCGAAGCGCGGCAACCCATCCGGTCCGGGTACCTCGGCGGGCGCTGGAGAGAGAGCGAGCATGCGGAGGTCCGGCGGCGTAGTGTGGCACGCCCGGGCACCAGCCGGCGGACCGTGCGCATCACGCCATCGCTGCACACCGTGGTCGGCGAGGAGGAACATACATGGCCAACCCCGCTCCGTTGAAGGTCCACAGCCAGGTCGTCCAGGAAGGAAAGCCCATCCCGATGAGCGCGGTGCACACCAGCGCCGGGGGGGAGAACATCAGCCCCGATCTCGCCTGGGACGCTCCGCCGACCGGGACGCGCAGCCTGGCCGTCACCTGCTACGACCCGGACGCGCCCACCACCGTGGGCTTCAGTCACTGGATCCTCTTCAATCTCTTTCCCGAGCTGCGGGCGCTCCCTGCCGGCGCGGGGGCTCCGGGCAGCGTGCCGATCGGCGCCGTCCTCGGGTTCACCGACTACGGTGAGAGCGCGTACGGCGGCATGGCTCCTCCTCCGGGAGACCCGGCGCACCGGTACCAGTTCACGGTGTACGCGCTCGACGTCCCCCAGCTCCCGGGCGCGAACGGGACGACCACCTACGCGAAGTTTCGCTTCATGATACGCGGGCACGTGCTCGCCCAGGGCACGCTGACCGGTCTCTTCGGGCGAAAGGGCTGACGGCCAGAGAAAGCGTGTCGCACTTCCTCCCGGAGGAGTGGCTGCGCGAGGCGGTGGGCCTCATGGTGCGCCTCGCCGAGGCTGGCGCGGCGCTGGTCATCTTCTCGGGGGTCGTGCTGGCGTTCGTCGGATTTCTCCGGATCGGGTTTCATCCGGCGCCCGATGCGTTCAACGCCGTGCGGCTCCGGCTGGCGCGCTTCCTGGCGCTGGGGCTCGAGTTCCAGCTCGCCTCGGACCTGCTCCGGACGGCGGTGGCCCCGAGCTTCGAGGAGATCGGCAAGCTGGCGGCGGTGGCGGCGATCCGGACCGGTCTGAACTGGTTCCTCGCCCGGGAGATGCGCGAGGAACAGCCGCAGGTCGCGGCAGAGGCCCCACGGTGAACGAGGTGCTCGGCGCGGCCGCGCAGGCCGTGACCGCGGCGGGCCTCCTGACGCTCCTCGCCGCGCCGGTCCACGGCCTCAACGCGTCGCTGCGGCTGGCGCTCGAGTTCTGGCTGGCGGCGGAGCTGCTGCGCCTCTCGGCCCAGCCGAGCTGGTCGGCGCTCGGAGTGGCGGCAGTCATCGTCGGCATTCGGCGCTTGGTGCAGGTCGGCAACCCATTCACCAGGGCGCCGGGGTAAAGACCCGGAGCGCCCCGTTCACCGCCGCGCTCAGCCCGCCGCGTACTGGCGGCGGTGCTCGTGCATTCCGGTGAAGCGGAACCCACCGGGCGCGGGAGGAATCTCCGGCGGCCTCTCGGGGGCGAGCGCCATCATCCGCTCGTACTCCTCGACCGTCACCCGCTCACGGGCGCCGATGACCTCGTCAAGCGTCGCGCGCTGGATCCGCTCCGCCGCGTTCTTCCCCACCACCCCGGAGAAGAACTCGCTCGCGCAGCCGCTCCCGTACGAGAACAGCCCGATGCGCCTGCCGGCGAGCGCGCTCCCACCCCCGTGGAGCATCCCCGCGAGGCCCAGGTAGAGCGAGCCGGTGTAGATGTTGCCCACCCGGGCGCAGAGCGTGAGGGATTGCGCGACCTGGCGGTCGAAGCTCGTCGAGCCCTCTCGCTCCTCGCGGCCCTCGTCGAACGCGCCGAGCACGTCGTCCAGGTCGCAGCGGCGGAGGCGGGCGTGCGCCTTCTTCGCCATCTTGCAGAACGGCACGTGATAGCCGAGCGCAGCGAGCTGCTCGCTCGGAAGCGCGGACGCGCCGCGGCGCACCAGCTCCCTGGCCTCGGCCTTGCCACGCCAGTCCCGGTACGCCCCGGCGAGCGCCTCGAGGTAGCAGTCGATGGAGTAGTGGCCGTCCACCACCGCCTCGCGACGGCCGAGCGGACGCCAGAAGTCGAAGACGTGCGTGCTGCTCGTGCCGTTCAGGCCCAGGTCGAACGCCAGCAGCTCCGGATGCGCCGACACCAGCATCGCGACCGCGCCGGCGCCCTGGGTGGGCTCCCCGGCGGTCTTCACGCCGTAGCGGGCGATGTCTGAGCAGATGACGATCGCCGACTTGCCGTTCGCCACGCCGGAGGCGATCCACTCCGCCGCGGCCATGAGCGCCGCCGTTCCGCCGTAGCAGGCGTGCTGCACGTCGAACACCCGCATGTGCCGCGGCAACCCGACCAGCCCCTGGACGAACGAGGCAACGGGCTTGCTGTGGTCGACGCCGGTCTCGGTGCCCACCGCGAGGAATCCGATGGAAGCGGGATCGACCTCGTTGGTCTCGAGCAGCCGGCGGGCCGCGGTGGCCGCCAGGGAGACAGTGTCCTCACCAGGGTCGGCGACGGCCATCTCGCGAACTCCGAGGCCGGCGATGTACTTGGCCGGATCCACGCCCCGGGCGCGCGCCAGGTCCTCCAGGTGAAGCGTGCGACGAGGCAGCGCCACGGCGAGCGCCTCGATGCCCACGGACGTCTTCATGTGATTCCTTCTCCCCTCAAGCTGTCGTGTCGGAGCCCCGGGCCGGCCGACCGGAGCAGATGAGCTCGTACGGACGCGCCCGGCGCCGCGCATGCGGGCCGCGGGGGCAACCGTGAGACCTCGTGAACGGACTCAGGAGCGCGACGCGGGCTGCAGGCCGGTGAAGAGCAGATCCACCATCCCCGCGGCGATCTCGTCGTCGGTGCGCTTCCCGCCCGGCTTGAACCACTTGTAGATCCAGAGAACCATTCCTAGGAACGCGAACGCGGCGACCGTCGGGTCCACGGGGCGAATCAGCTGGCGCTCCACCGCCTCGGAGAACGAAGACTCGAGGAACCGGACGTAGCGCTTCTTGCGGGCGTTGATGTGCGCCTGCGACTTGCCGGTGAGCGTGTCGTGCTCGTGCAGGATGATCGTGACTTCCTTGCTCCACCCGCGCGTGACGAGCCGGATGTTCTTGGACATGCAGGCCTTGAGGCGCTCCACCGGGTCCGCGATGTGCTCCACCTCGAAGAGGACGCGTTCCTCGAACACGTCCATCCCGTAGTTCATGATCTCGACGAGGAGCTGCTCCTTGCTCTCGATGTGGTGGTAGAGGCCGGCCTTGGTCAGCCCACAGGCATCCGCGATCTCCTGGATGCTGGTTCCCTCGTAGCCCTGCTTGCAGATCAGCCGCGCGGCGGTCTCGAGAATGGCCCGATGCTTCGCGGTGGTGTCGTCGGTGCGTCTCACGGGGGGGCATCGAGGTTACCACTCGCGGCGTGGGGGCGGCTCGGGGATCTCCTACCGACTGGTAGGTAGCAGCCTGGCCCCCGGGGCGTCCAGTCCCCGGCGGATCTCGCCCTGTCCACGGGGACTTGGAGCAGTGATTACGCTGTGCCTTCACCGATGAAGATTCCTGCTCGCCTGCTGCCCGTCCTCGCTGCCGTGGCCACGTCGTGCGCGACACTGGAGCAGCTCGCTGCGGCGTTTCAGAAGCCGACCCTGGCCTTCAAGAGCGCGGCGCTGGCGGACGTCTCGCTGAGCGGGGCGACGCTCAACCTCGTGACGACCGTCAACAACCCGAACGCCGTCGGGCTGTCCCTCGCCGACCTCGACTACCGGCTCAGCGTCGATGGCCATCCGGTTGCCACGGGCAAGCCGCCGGAGGGGCTGGAGATCCCGGCGAACGGCAGCGCGGACGTGACGTTGCCGGCGACCTTCCAGTTCGCGGACCTGGGGCAGGCGGTGGCAACGGTGCTGGCCAGGGGGAGCGCCGGCTACAAGGCCGAAGGGACGGTCGGGGTGAAGACACCGGTCGGGGTGGTGCGCCTGCCGCTGTCACACGAAGGGACCTTCACCCTTCCGGACATGCCGGGGATCTCCATCGGAACGCCACGGGTGAAGAGCATGGCCATCGACCACGCCACGGTGGAGGTCCCGGTCACGCTGACGGCGAGGGGGAGCTACCCGGTGCCGCTGCAGGCGCTCGAGGCGGCGCTGAGCGTCGGCGGGACGCGGGTGGGAGAGGTCTCGGCAAGGGACCTGGGCACGCTCGCGCCCGGGACGTCGCGGTCCATCTCGCTCCCGGTCACGATCCCGTTCGCGGGTGCGCTCGAGGCCGCGCAGGCCGTGATGCAGGGTGGGACGGTGCCGATCGCGCTGGACGGTCAGCTGCAGTCAGGACCAGCGCCGGTGCCGTTCTCGGTGAAGACGACCGCGCAGTTCCGGCGCTGAGTCAGGCCCGAACGGTGTCGGGAACGACGGGCCGGGAAGAGACGGCAGGGAGGGAGTCCGGGCCTGCGGACGACTCGGCTCGGGCATCCACGTCCCTGGCTTCGGCCCGACCCGTGGCACGGGTCGCGCGGGGGTTCCCGGAGCGCCCGCGCGAGGCCGATCGGGACGGGCCCGGACCTGCGGAGGCCTGAAATCCGAAATGGATGCACCCTGCATGCATGTATTTTCGAGAAATGCATGCACCCTGAATGCATCGATCTCGGTTTTCGGGCGCCCGGTCCCTCGGGTTGGGCGGGAGCCGAGAGCCTCCGAGATCCTCGTGCAGGAACGGCTTCTTTTCCGGGCCGTAGTCGGCGCTCACCTGGCCCGAGCCGCGGAGCAACCACCGGAAGGTGAGGAGCCCGTCCACGCCCACCGGCCCACGGGCGTGCAGCTTCCCCGTGCCGATGCCCACCTCCCCTCCGAGGCCGAAGCGGTAGCCGTCGGCGAAGCGGGTGCTCGCGTCGTGGAACACGCAGGCCGCGTCCACCTCCGCCAGGAAGCGCTCGGCAGCACCGCGGTCCTCCGCCACGATGGCCTCGGTGTGCTGGGAACCGTGTTGCGCGATGTGGGCCAGGGCGGCGTCGAGGTCGTCCACCCGGGCGACCGCGAGGATGAGCGCGCCGTACTCGGCATCCCAGTCCGCATCGGTCGCGGCCTTCATCTCGGGGTGACGGGCGCGGGTGGCCGTGTCTCCGCGGAGCTCGACGCCCGCCGACCGGAGCGCGGCCAAGCTCGCCTCCAGCGCCGATTCCGCCCCGGCCTCCCAAAGCAGCGTCTCCAGCGCGTTGCACGCCGCCGGGTAGGACACCTTGCTGTCGACCACGATGCGCGCGGCCTTGGACGGATCTGCCGAGCGGTGCAGGAAGACGTGACAGACACCCTCGGCGTGGGCCAGCACCGGGATCCGGCTCCGGGCACGGACGTGCTCCACGAACTGCTTTCCGCCACGCGCGACCACGAGGTCCACGCCCCTCTCGAGCCCCAGCAGCGCGTCGACCTCGGACCGATCGTCCAGGAGCTGCACGGCGTCGGGCGGCAGGGCCGCGGAGGCGAGCGCGCCCCGCACCACCTCGGACAGCGCACGGTTCGACTCCGCAGCCTCGCGCCCGCCCTTGAGCAGGACCGCGTTCCCGGTGCGGAGCGCGAGGGAGGCGATCTGGACCAGCGCATCGGGACGCGACTCGAAGACCACCGCGAGCACGCCCAGCGGGCAGCTTTCCTGCGTCAGGACCAGCCCCTCGTCGAGCTTGCGGTGGGCGAGCACCGTCCCGAGCGGATCGGCACGGGCGGCGAGCTGGCGTGCACCATCGGCCAGCGTCTCGAGCTTGGTGGCGTCCAGCTTCAGCCGCTTCACCAGCGGCGAGGCGAGTCCGCTCGCCGCGGCGAGGTCGCGCGCGTTCGCCGCGAGCACGCGGGCACGCACCGCCGGATCGACCACCGCCGCCGCCAGCGCCTCGAGGGCCCGGGTTCGCGACTCGGCGGGAGCGCGCGCCAGGCGGCCACCGGCCTCGACGGCCCGCTGCACCCGCTCGCCGACCGCGCTCATGACCCGAGCACCAGGTTGTCGCGGGTGACCAGCGCGTCGTAGCCGCGCCAGCCGAGCACGTCCTCGATGTCCTCGCTGTGGCGGCCGAGCAAGGCCCGGCAGGCACGCGCGTCGTAGTTGACGAGCCCGCGGCCGCGGACCCGGCCCGAGCCGTCGCGGATCTCCACCACGTCCCCCTCGCGGAAGTCCCCCTCGACGTCGAGCACCCCGATCGGCAGCAGCGACGCCCGGCCACCCTCCAGGGCCGAGAGCG
Organism: Myxococcaceae bacterium; assembly: GCA_017881345.1. Lineage (GTDB taxonomy): Bacteria > Myxococcota > Myxococcia > Myxococcales > Myxococcaceae > RPRB01. Next base: position 23,555 of record JADGQZ010000133.1, read on the forward strand.
CCCCGTCATTCGCCACCAGCGCGCCCGCGTGTGGAGCGAGGGCAATGCGCTGGCGACGCACGGCCCGCCGTTCGGCCGGAGGTACACAGGTGCCGATGGGCTCGTCCGAGAGGAGCCGCCGGAGGACGTTCGGCGTCGCGCCGGAGGCGATGACCACGGACACCCCTCCCCGGCTCGCGAGCCGTGCCGCCTCGAGCTTGCTCGTCATCCCCCCGGTCCCTCCCGCGCTCACTCCGGCGAGGCGCGGGGTCTCGGCGTCGAGGACGTCGATGCGCTGCGCGTCGGGGTCGGTCCGCGGGTCGGCGGTGTACAGCCCATCCACGTCGGTCAGCAGCACGAGCAGGTCCGCGTCCACGCCGACGGCCACCCGCGCGCTCAGCCCATCGTTGTCCCCGAACGCTGGCGCCCCGGTCGCGGTGCCCTGGGTGCGCCGGTGCTCCACCAGCTCGCGGATGCTCACGCTGTCGTTCTCGTTCAGAACCGGCACCGCGCGCAGCTCGAGCAGGCGCATGAGGGTCGTCCGGACGCAGAGTGCGCGGTCCCGGTCGCCGAGGTCGCTCTCGGTGAGCAGCACCTGGGCCGCGGTGATGCCGAACTGGGCGAACGCCGAGGTGTAGAGCGCGACCAGGTGCCCCTGCCCCACCGCCGCGCACGCCTGCCGCAGGCCCAGAGAGCGGGGCCGCTCCTCGAGCCCGAGCTGCTTCATCCCCAGGGCCACCGCGCCGCTGGACACCAGGAGGAGCTGCCGGCCCTCCTGTCGGAGCAGGGCCATCTCCTCGACCAGCGACATGAGCCGGCCCAGGGCCAGGGACCTCCCGTCATGGGTCACCACCTGGGTCCCCAGCTTCACGACGATGCGCCGCGCGTCCCCGAGCAGAGGACGCGTGCCCGGCTGTGCTAGGTCCGAGGCCATGCTGGAGAACGACGGTACCCTGGGGGTCCTGGGTTGTGGAACGGTGGGCGAGGCGATCGTGCGCGGGCTGATCCGCTCGGGCTCGCTCCCACCGGCCCGCCTGGCGGTCTCGACCCGACGGACGGAGGCGGCCACGGCTCTGGGCACGCGCCACGGTGTCCGGGCCACGGTGGACAACCTCGCGGTCGCCCGTGACACGAGCGCAGTGCTGGTCTCGCTGAAGCCGCAGCAGCTGGCGACCGTGCTCGACACGGACGACATGCGCGCGGCGCTCCGGGGCAAGCTGGTGGTGAGCGTGGCGGCCGGCGTTCGCCTGGAGCAGATCCGACGCTGGCTCCCCGAGAGCCCGCTCATCCGGGCCATGCCCAACACTCCCGCCCTGATCGGCGAGGGGATGACCGTCGTCTCGCGCGGCCCGCTGGCCACGGACGCACACGTGCACACCGCGATCCGCCTCTTCCAGGCGGTGGGACGGTGCCTCGAGCTCGAGGAGAGGTCGATGGACGTGGTGACCGCCCTCAACAGCAGCGGGCCGGCGTTCGCCTATCTCATCATCGAGGCGCTGGCAGAAGGTGGAGTGATGATGGGGCTGCGGCGGGACGTGGCCATGGAGATCGCCGCGCAGATGCTCCAGGGCTCGGCCCGGATGGTGCTCCAGACCGGGCTGCATCCGGCGGCGCTCAAGGACCAGGTGACGACACCGGCCGGGTGCACCATCGCCGGGCTGCTCACCCTGGAGGATGGCCGAATCCGCTCGGTCCTTGCCCGAGCAGTCGAGGAAGCGACCCGGGTGGCCTCACGTCTGGGGCAGTCGTAGTCCCGCGCACTTCCGCCCGAAATCACGCTGGCTGCTCGAGCGTTCATCGATCAGCGCGGATCGCTCGCTCGGCCGTTGCCGGGGAGACCAGGCCGCTGCCAGGATCTCCTCCCGTGGGACTGCTCGACAGCGAACGCCTCGCCTTCTTGAAGAAGCTCCGTCCGTCCTCGGTGCGGCGTCTGGGCTCGCTCCGGATGGAGGACGTGGTCGGGCTGGAGGCGAAGCGGGCCCGGGCGCGCCTCAAGACGCTGCGGACGCGCTATCCGTCGGCCGGCCCGCGCGAGCTCGGGCAGCACGTGATCGATTCTGCGAAGGGTCTGGCGTCGCTCAGCGGGTCGGTCAGCGGCGTCTTCGGACTGATCAGCGTGCCGGCGGACCTGGTGGTCATGACCTGGCTGCAGATCCGGATGCTCGCGGACATCGCGACCGCGTACGAGGTGGACCTCCGGTTCAGGCGCGCGCGGACCGAGCTGCTCGGCGTGCTCGGCGAGGCGAACGGGGTGGGACCGCTCCAGCGGTCCGGGCCAAAGGTGCTGGGGAAGGTCGCGGCGGTGCTCGCAGAGCGCGGAGGCTTCGTCTCGCTCGGTCGGGCGATGCCTCTGGTCGCCGCGCCGGTGACGGCCTGGCTGAACAACCACCACATCCAGATGGTGGGCGAGGCTGCGCTCCGGCAGTACGACGGGTTCCAGCGGGCGTCGGCGAAGACGCGGGCGGCGTCCGGAGCGACCGCGCCATGAGCGCCCGTGTCGCCGAGCTCGATCTCGAGACGGGCGTGTACACCCGCCCGGCTTTCGAGCGCGAGCTGGCCTTCGCGGTCCAGGTGGCGCGGCGGGCGGCACAGCCGTGCAGCCTCCTGGTGGTGGACGTGGACGACTTCCAGGCGCTCCGCGACGTGCGCGGAGACCTCGCGGCGGACACCTGTCTCGAGGCGCTGGCCCAGCGCATCTCCGGCGAGAGCAGCGGGGCCGGCCCCATCGGGCGGCTCGGGTCGGACACCTTCGGGCTCCTCCTGCCCGGCTGGGCGCTGCCGCGGGCGTGCACGCTCGCCGACCGGCTCCGCGGCGCGACACGGGCCGACCCCTGCGTGATGGCCACGGTCAGCGTGGGCGTCGCGGCGCTCCGCCCGGCCGAGCCGTGGGGAAATCTGCTCGACGCCGCCGAGACGGCGTGCACCCGCGCCAAGCAGGCTGGCCGGGATCGCAGCGTCCACCGGCGCTGACGGGCCGGGGCTCGCCCACCCGACCGACGCCAGCGGTCAAGACGCTATTTGCGAGCTCGATGACTCAGAGTGCGGGAAGATCGATCGCAACCTGTCGTATTCACGTGTGTACTTGACTAGGTGTACGTGCCCGGGTACCGCGTAACGAGGTGTCTGGCACCTCGGCGCGAGGGGGCACCGGCGAGACAACCGGTGCAAAACCCGCGGTGCGGGCAGGCGGACGAAGAAGATCCTGCGCTGCTCGACCCGGCATCGGTCCGAGTTCTCGACAGGAGGCTCTCGAGCGGGCTCGGTCCGTTCCTTGCTCGCACCTGCCCTCGTCCCGGGAGACGGCCGCATGACTGGCGCGCGCATCCCCTTGGCAAGACCACGGCCGCTCTGGCCGGCTGCGTACGTCCTTGCCTTCTTCCTGGCGGTCGGGCTCATCGTCTGGGCGCTCGACGGCTCGGTGGGCCCCGCGGCGTTCTTCGGCCTGGTCGGCCTCGCCACTGCCGGGGGATTCCTCATCCACGCTCGGGTCAAGTGGCGGCACAAGACGAGGGGCCACAAGGTCAGCCTGGCGGTCATCGGCCTGGGTCTCTTCCTCGGTGCGGGAGTGTTCGGCCGCCAGAGCTTCCAGCTCGAGGGATTCTTCTTTTACCTGCTGAACGGGGTGATGGGCGGCGTGGTCATCCATTACCTGGTGGCCAAGATCCTGGGTCCGCTCTTCATCGGTCGCGCCTACTGCGGCTGGGGCTGCTGGACGTGGACGGTGCTCGAGTACCTTCCCTTCAAGAAGAGCCCCCATCGGCCCCTGGGCCGACTGCCGTCGCTCCGCCTCGCGCACTTCTTCGCCAGCGCCGCTCTGGTCTTCGGTCTCTGGTTCCTGGCCGGCTATCGACACGGCACCGAGTGGAGAACGACCGACGGGCTTTGGTGGTTCCTGGGCGGCAACGCGATCTACTTCGGGGCTGGCGTCGTCCTCGCGTTCGTGTTCCAGGACAACCGCGCCTTCTGCAAGATCCTGTGCCCGGTCACGGTGTTCCTGCGCGTCGGCGCGAGGCGCTCACTCCTGAAGATCGCCGGCGATCCTGAGCGCTGCACGCAATGTGGCGCCTGCGACAGGTCCTGCCCAATGGACGTCCCGGTGATGGGCTTCATCAGCTCGAGCAAGCGCGTGCTCTCCCCCGAGTGTGTCCTCTGCCAGACCTGTGTCGCCGGGTGCCCGGAACGGGCCCTCGACCTGTCCCTTGGCCTGGACTGATGCAGGCCGGCCTCTAGAAGAGCGCCTGCCCGACGGACCACGCGAGCCCGCCCAGGAAGATCAGCGCGAGCGGCCCGAGCCGGCCGGTCACCGCCAGCACCCCCACGACCATGGCGACGGCGAGCGCGAGCAGATGATGCGTCCCAGCCGTCGTCCAGAGGAGCGAGACCGCGGACGCCGCGAGCAGTCCCAGCACGACGGGGCGCACTGCGAGCTCGAGCCGCCGCACCCAGGTGACGGCCCGCCCGCGGTGGTACACGGCGTACGCCGCGGCCATGATCGCCACCGGCCCGCTGTAGATGCCGACGAAGGCGACGAGCGCTCCGGCGAGGCCCGCCACCCTCCAGCCAATCACGGTGCACATCGCCATCGCCGGTCCGGGCACCACCTGACCGAGGACGAACGCCTGGACGAATCCCTCCGGGGTGATCAATCCCTGGTCGACGAGCGCCCGCTGCAGCTCGGGCAGCACCGCGAACACGCTCCCGAACGACACCAGCCCGAGACGGAAGAAGATCCAGAACAGCGCGAGCAGCTTCACAGGGCGAACTCGAGGACCAGGGCGACGGGGAGCGCCACTCCGAGCACGGCGTAGATCGATGCACCCCAGAGAATCGCCGCGGCCACGCTCACCAGCAGGACTCCACGGACGACCCGCACACGGGTTCGCGCCGGCACCTCCGGATCCGCGGTGCTCGCCAGGCCGGCGAGCCGTCTCCACAGGAAGAGCAGGAGCAGGACGATCCCCGCCACCGCCATTCCCCGCATCGGAGCCTGAACCCACGGCCGCTCGACCGCGAGCACACCGGACAGCGCGACCGCGAGCACCGCCCCCGGGATGCACAGACAGAGCACGCCCAGCACCGCGGCGCCCGGGCCGACCAGCCGGTACCCGAGGTACGCCGAGAGGTTGACGAGGTTCGGACCCGGCAGGAGCTGGGCCACGGTGATCACCTCGCCGAACTCGTCCGGATCCATCCAGCCACGGTCGCGCACCACCGCGTCCTCGTAGAGCACGATGCGGCTCGCCGCGCCGAAGCTCAGGGTGCCGATGGCGAGGTTCACCCTCAGCCACTCCACGGCGGTGGGGACCGGCCGGGGGGCGATCACTTCTTCTTCAGCGCCCACTCGGTGCTGGTGACGACCGGGAGCTGCAGCGCGCGCTCACGGTCGAGGTCCAGGTTGCCGATGTGCAGCGACAGCGGCGCCTGCACCCACTTGTAGATGCTGGTGAGAAACATCCTCACGAACCGCGTGACGTAGCCCTGGACCGTGTCCTCGGTGAGGTCCGGGAACATCGAACCGACGATCTGCGCGACCTCCTCGGGGAGCAGCTTCTCGTCCGCAAAGAGATGGAAGCAGGCGTCGAGGACGCGGAAGGGCATCAGCTCCTCCTCGCCCACCTGGTTCGGCGCGAGCTCGGGTCCGGGCGGCTTCTGCAGCACCAGCCGGATGCCCTCCAGGGGGTGCACTTCCTGGAGGTAGTCGAGCAACACCATCACCACCGTCTTCGGGAGGTTGGCGATCACCGCCAGCGCGCCCTCGAGGTCGCCGCCCACGGTCGTGTAGCCGACCGCGCGCTCGCTCATGTTTCCGGTCTGGAGGAACAGCCCACCGGCCGAGTTGCTCCAGCTCCACATCCGCTGCCCGCGGAGGCGTGCCTGGATGTTCTGCTCGGTGAGCGGCGTCACGTGCTCGCCCGGCTGGAGCATGGCCCGGACGGCCTCCAGCTCGCGGTCGAACGCTGCGTCGATGCTCAAGATCTTGAAGGGCACCGCGAGCTCCTCGCAGACCGTGCGCGCCGCCTTCTCCGTCTCGGCCGAGGAGTAGCGGCTCGGCATGTAGAAGGCGCGGAGCAGGCTGCCAGGGGCCTCGGGCTTCTTCTGCGACGCCCAGCGGTGGGCGATCAGCAGGGTCAGCAGCGAGTCGCGCCCACCCGACAGCGCCACGCCGATGCTGGTGAAGACACGGTTCTTCTCGAAGTAGTCGCCGACGCCCATCGCCAGCGCGTCGAGCACCTCCTCGCAGTAGCGCGTGCGCGCCGGCACGTGCTTCTCCGGTCCGGGAAGGAAGAAGCTGCCATGCGCCGGAACCGGATAGCTGAGCGCCTCCCGGCGGGTGCGGAACTCGCTCCCGGCAATCTCGATGGTGGGGACGGGCGGGTGGGTGGTGGCCCAGGTGGCGTGGTCCTGGCGCCAGGTGGTGTTCTCGCTGCGAAGGCGCAAAGTCCGGTCGAGATCGACCGTCACCGCCTCCCAGCCCTCGCGCCAGCGCTGCGCATCGAGCATCGGCTTGCCGTTCTGGAAGACGAAGCCACCGCCATCGAAGAGGAGCCCGTCGTTGCCGCCGACCAGGTTCACGTACGCCAGGGTGCACTGGTGATCCGCGGCGCGGGTGATGAGCATCTCGCGCCGCGTCTGGTCTGTCCCCACCCGGAACGCCGAGCCCGAGATGTTCAGGACCAGCTCTGCGCCCGAGTACACCCGCCGCCGCATCGGGCACTCCGCGGTCCAGGCGTCCTCGCAGACCTCCGGGGCGATGACCCCGAAGTCGAAGCGGAAGATGAAGTCCCCGAACGGCACGCCCCGGTGCAGGTCACGCTGGTACGGGAACCCACGGTCGAAGGTGCGGCCCTCGTAGTAGATGCTGTACGTGGGCAGCTTCTCCTTTGGCACCAGGCCCCGGATCTTCCCGCCCGCCACGACCGCCGCGCAGCCGTAGCGAAGCCCCTGGTGCGCCACCGCCACCCCGAGGACGTGCACCGTGGCCTGCTGGCGCGTCGCCCGTGCGAAGTGCTCCAGGGCTCGCCACTGGTCCTCGACGAACCCGTCCCACTGGATGAGGTCCTCGGGCGGATACCCGCCGACCATCTGCTCGGGGTACAGCGCGACGGTGACCCCGGCAGCGGCCATCTGCTCGGCGAAGCGCAGCGCGCGCTCCACGTTCGCGTGGGTCGCGCCCACCGTGGTGTTCACCGAGGCGAGGCCGATCTTCACCAGCCGCATCCGGCAGTCGCTCCTTCTCAGTTCACCGGGCCGTCGGGCTTCACCGGCGCGAGCCGGGCCAGCACCTCGCTGACCTCGGCCAGCACCGCGCGCAGCCGCGCGCCCACGTTCAGCTCGCAGAGCAGGTCCTGGCGCCGCTCCACGTCTGCAACCACGCTCGAGGCCACCACGTCGGCGAGCGCTCCGCCGGCCGCCCGGGCCGCCGCCTGCAGGAGCCCCTGCGCCACCGGCGGGGGTAGCCGCGCGGCAAGCTCGAGCATCGCCTGACGCAGCTGCTCCTCCTCCGGCCCGTGGTAGTCGGTGTCGGGGAGGATCGCCGCGCGCACCTCGCGGTAGAGCCGTTCGGGAGGGAGCTCCTCGAGGATGCGCGCCCGCACCGTGCCCTGCACGATGATGTTGTAGCGGCCGCCGTCGAGCTCCTCGTGCCAGGCGATGACACCGGCGCAGATCATCGGGCGCATGCGCGGCCGTCCGGAGTAGCTGCCCTCGTAGCCAGGCTCGAGCTGGGCCATGGCCATCACCTTGTCTCCGGCGAGGGCCGACTTGACCAGCGAGCGGTAGCGTGGCTCGAAGATGACCAGGGGGAGGACGGTGTTCGGAAACAGCACGGCCGAGGGCAGAGGGAACACCTTCAGCGCGGAGGCGGCGCGCTCCACCCGTTCCAGAGCCGTCATCGCCATCAACCTAACATCCGGGCACGCCGCTAGCTTCTGCTAGGGTGCGCCCCCATTCCTGCATGACTCTCGACAGCATTCCTCATCCCCCCTCCACTCCCTGGGGACGGGCTCGGGCCTGGTCCGGACGGATGTATGCCCGGGTCGAGGCGTACGCCAACAGCCCGGCCGCGTTCAGCGCGCTGCTGATCGTCGCGGCGATCGACTCGGCGTTCTTTCCGGTCCCGCCGTTCGTGCTGCTCATCCCCATGGTCATCGCCGCCCCGCACAGGTGGCTGCGCCTGACGCTCTGGAGCACCCTGGCCTCGATCGCCGGGAGCTTGCTGGGCTACGGCATCGGCGCGGCGATGCGGGGCGGGCTCAACCTGATCCACATCGACCCGAACATCCGACTGGACCTCGGCCCCGAGTGGCTGGGCAAGCTGCTCCTCGTCCTCGCCGCCGCGGCGGGGGCCGTCGGCAGCATCTACGGCATCCAGGCGCTGCGAGGCCGTCCGCTGGCCTGGGCACGGGCCGGGGCGGTGGGCCTGCTCGCGGTCGCGTGCCTGGCCCTCTCGACCCGCGCCGGATGGTTCAACGTGCACGGCACCATCGGCGAGCTGCTGAGCCGCAACTGGTGGTCGCTGGCGGTGGTCTGCATGGTCGTGCCCGCCTTCAAGCTCGCCACCATCGGGAGCGGGCTGGTCGGCGTCTCCATTCCCGCCTTCCTCGGCGCGGTCGCCATCGCGCGGCTGGTGCGCTTCGCCGTGGCCTCGGCGCTCGCCCGGTTCGGGGGGCCGCCGGTGCGGACCTGGCTGCTCAAGCACACCCATGCCCATCCACCGGGGCCGGCGGCGGGCGCGCTCGAGACCTAACCGCCCCTGGTTCCGCTGCCGCTGGACACGGATGCAATCGGTGGACGGCCCGAGCGTTTCACGGGTCGGAGGAAGCCGACACCATGTCTCGTCCTGCCGTTGCCGCGCTGCTCTCGTTCCTGATTCCCGGGGTCGGGCAGATCTACAACCGCGAGGTGCTCCGGGGCCTGTTCTGGCTGATCATCACCCCGGCGCTGTGGATCGGAAGCGCCGGATTCTTCGGATGGATCGTCCACCTCATCTCGGCCGCCACCGCGTACCACCGGGCCGAGCTGCAGGAGGGGCTGCCCCGTCGCGTGACGCGCCTCGACTGGCGCTCGCTCTAGGCTAGGGGTTCGAGGCGGTCTTCTCGCCGCCCGCGCCCGCGCCGCGGAGCACGGCGAAGTTGATGTTCGCGTAGCCGCCGCCCTGGCAGCTGAACATCACCCGCTTGATGATCCGGAAGGGCACGTCCTTGTGCCCCTGGATGTTCACCACGCCCTTGAAGGCCGTTCCGTCGTTCGCCAGCTGGTGGAGCTCCTCGGTTTCCTTCCGCTGCTCCCGGAGCTTCTCCTCCAGCGCGGGGATGGTCACGTAGTCGTCGCGCGAGAGGTCGGCCACCCGGGCCACCGAGACGCCGTTGATGATGATGTCGTCGTTGCTGATCATGATCACCGGCGCCAGCTCCAGCTCGTCCACGTGCGTGGCGGTGGGCAGCTGGATGTCCTTGGTCATGTTCAGGATCTCTCCGGTCGCCGAGAAGTTGGCGATCAGGAAGAGCACGATGATGACGAACATGTCGACCAGCGGAGTGATGAGCAGATCCGCGTTGGTCGCCTTGTGCGCGCCGTGGCCGTGGCCGAAGACCTTCGACTTCTGCAGCCGCTTTCCGAAGCGCTTGCCTGGAGTCTGGATGGCCATGGTCAGGTGCTCACGGGTGCCACCGACACCGAGGGGAACCCGTCGCCGATGCACTCGTCGATGACGTGCACCAGGTCCTCGTAGCGAACCGCATCCTCGGTCTGGACGGTGATCGCCGTCTGATCGGGGCCCAGCTTCTCCTTCACGTCCTTGAAGCGCTCGGTGAGCTTGGTGAGATCGATCTGCTGCTTGGCGTCCCGGGTGATCGGGATGGGGTCGAAGGTGCTGGTGCCCACCGTCAGCCGGAGATCCTTCTCCGAGAGGAGCAGGGTCACCGGGACGGTCTTGTCGTCCTTCTCCGGAGTGGGGTCGCCGTCGCCGCCGCCGCCGGAAACTTGGAGGCGGCCGATCTGCGTCCACACGGCGGTCATGATGAGGAAGCTGATGGTCACTGCCATCAGATCGATGAAGGGGACCAGGTTGATGGTGGCGTCGAGGGCCTTCTTCTTGCCCTTGGCGTCACCGAGGTCCATCCCGCCGGCCATGTATGCGCTCTCCGGTCTCTAGGGTGTCGGTGGCTCGAGGGGAATGCTTACTCGTCGTCCCGGCCAGCGGAGACGGTCATGTTCTTGAACTTGTCCCTGTTGTTCACCACCAGGTTCAGCACCGACACGCTGGTCTCGTTGATGTCGTTGATCAGGCTCTGGGTCCGACCGTTGAGGACCGAGAACATGATCAGCGCGGGGATGGCGACGAGCAGCCCGAAGAAGGTGCAGTTCATCGCCTCGGAGATGCCTTGCGAGAGGATGGTGGCCTTGTCCGCGGGGTTCACGTGGGCCACGGCCTCGAAGCACTGGATCAGACCGTTCACCGTTCCGAGCAGTCCGGCGAGCATCGCCGCGTTCCCCAGCATCGCCAGGTAACCGGTGCGGGCCTCGAGCTTGGGCGTCTCGCGGAGGCTGGCCTCGTCGAGCGCCGCCTGGACCTCGTCCTCGCCCTTGGGGACGTTCATCAGGCCGGCCTTCACCACGTTGGTCAGCGGGGTGTTCTTCTGGCCGGCGACGTAGTTGATCGCCTTGTCCAGGTCACCGGCGTAGATGAACTTCTTCAGGCCGCGGAGAAAGCCGTCCTTGTTGATCGGCGCGGAGAAGAAGAGCACCACGCAGCGCTCGATGATGATCGCCAGCGCGATGACCGCGCAGATGGCGATCGGATACATCCCGCCTTTGCCGGCGCGAAACCGGGCAGCCATCTGGTCGAACAGGGAGCCCGAGGCAGTCGCCTCCGCGGCGAGCAACGTCAGTTGGGACAGGAACCCCACGCTCATCGATGCCTCCGTACAATCCAGCAGGCCTGCGGTTGGACCGGCAGGTCACGCTGGAACCCTGGAATGTTCAGGGGGGTGGACGTGAAGGTGCATCCTACGACCCGCGCTCGGCAACCTGTCAAGAAACCGGGGTAGGGAAGTACGCGCAAACTCTCCGCATTTTGGACCGTGGGACAACAAACCTCCACCCGAACCCTCTACCCCTTGGAGGCGGGGGCGGCATCCTCGTCCGAGGCCCGTTCGAGGTCCAGGATGCGCGCCTCTCCCACATAGGCCTTGGTCTCGAAGCGGGTGATCCGGCCGATCTTCCGGACGATCTCCTTCATCCGCTCGGCCTCCTTGTGGATGATGTCCACCTTGGCCCAGGCGTAGTCGTCCGGGGCGAGCTTCCTCTTGAGCAGCTCGGCGTACCCGAGCACCGAGGTGAGCGGCTGGTTCAGCTCGTGGGCGGCGGTGCCGGCCAGGGCGATCATCTCCGCGCTCCGCTCGCTCCGCTCGAGCCGCAGCGTGGCGTCCGAGAGCTTGCGTTCGAGCTGCACCCGGTCGCGCAGGTCGCGGAGGATGCCCACGGTCGCGACCTCGCGGCTCCCCTCGTAGAGGATGGATCCGGTCATGTTGACCGGCACCTTCTCCCCGGACTTGGAGACGATCTCCTGTCGGATCAGGGCGAGCCGCCCGGGGCCGCCGTGCTCGGGCGAGCGCATCCGCGCGAGCAGCTCGGAACCCACGCCCTCACCCAGGAAGAAGCTCCCGGCGGTGAGGCTCCCGAGCGCCTCGTGCGCGCTGTAGCCGGTGAGCGCCTCGGCGCCCTTGTTGAAGAGGATGAAGCGGCCCTGCATGTCCATCGCCACCACCGCGTCCACGGTGTTGTCCACCAGCTTCTCGAGGAACTCCTTGGTGCGCCGGAGCTCGTTCTCGATCCGCCGCGGCTCGGTGACGTCGCGGAAGCTGAGGATGGCGGCGGCGTCGGCCTCGCGCAGCGGCGCTCCGCTCACCGAGAGGGTCAGGGCGCGCCGGGCAGGGGTGCGCGCTTCCACGTCCACGTCGCGCTGCACCTCGCCGCGGGCGACGGCACAGAGCAGCGTGGTGAGCGCCTCGGCGCCGAGCGCGCCGGTGAGGTCCTCGACGTGCCGCCCCTCGAGCTGGGTGGCATCCACGTCGAGCATCGCCGCGCCGGCGGGGTTGAGGAGCAGGACCCGACCCTTCCCGTCGAGGATGGCGATGCCCTCCGAGACGTGGGCGAAGAAGGCCTCGTAGCGCTCGAGCTCCGCCGCCTTCCGCTCGGCGACGAGCCGGGCCGACTTCTCGCGCTGCGACTCACCGCGGACCGATTCGAGCAGCCGCGCGTTCCGCAGCGCCACGGCGGTCGCGTGGGCCACCGTGGCCAGGAAGTCCACCTCGGCGGCGCTGAACCCGGGCCGCTCGGTCGAGCCGCGCACCAGCAGCACCCCGAGCACCTTGCCCTGCACGCTGAGGGGGAGCGCGGCGATGGAACGCACCCCGGCGGCCGCGACCCGCTCGTGCATTCCCTCGAGGAGCGGGTGACTCGGCACGTCCTCCACCACCGTGGGCGCGCCGGTCCGCAGGCACTGGCGGACCTCGGGGTAGCGGTCCAGATCGATGCGCAGATTCTTGAGGTCCGGCGCGTCGCTCGCCGCGACCACCACCGCCGAGCCCACGGCGTCCTCGAGGAGCAAGCTGGCCCGTGGGATGTCCAGCATCTGGGCCAGGCGCCGCGTCACGTCGTGGAGGAGCGCGTCGACGTCCGTCGACTCCGCGTAGCGGGCGGTGAGCTCGAGCAGCATGTCCAGGTTCCGCTGCTGCTCCCGCGACTGCAGCTCCAGCGCGTGGCGCTCGCGGGCCTTCTGGAGCCGCCAGCCGAGCTCCGCCTCGAGCTGACCGAGGCCGAGCAGCGAGTCGGCGGGGACGCTGGCGGCCGAGCGACGCCGGAGGACCTCGCCGTCCACCAGCGCGAGCAGGGACTGCGACCCGCGTGCGTGGTCCAGCGACCGGAGGGCCGCCTCGCCGCCCGGGGCGGTCAGGTCCACGAGGACGTAGCTCGCCTCGGACAGCCGGTCCGACGGCCAGAGCACGACGTCGCTCGTGACGAGGGCAGCTGTCACCCGGTCGCGAACGCCGGAGCTGTCCGGCAGGAGCACCAGGCCCGAACGAGGCACCTTCGACACCGCGAGGATGCTAGCACCAAAGCCGCCGTGACCGCCGGACCTGCCACCCCTTCCCTGGTCGCCGCGCTCCGCCACGTGGCGGCGGCGACCGCGTCGCTCCCCGACGCGGCAGATGCCGGGACGCGCGCGCTCGCGCAGCGGGTCCGCACCCGTGTCCTGCGTGACCTGCTCCCCCGGCTCGGGAGCGAGGCGCCCCTGCTCCTCGCGGCGGTGGCGGGTCCGAACAACGTCGGAAAATCCACGCTGTTCAACACCCTGGTGGGGGCCGATCTCTCTCCGGCGCGGGCCCAGGGCGGGTTGACGCAGCAGTGCCTGGCGGCGGCCACCCCGGAGACGGCGAGCGGCCCCGGGCGCGAGGCGCTCGCGGCCCGCTACGACGTGGTGCTCCTGCCACCCGGGGCCCGGGCGCCGGTGACCGAGCCGGGACCGCCCGGCCGGCTCTTCCTCACCTCGGCGACGACGCTCCCCCCGGGGCTGGTCCTCGTGGACACACCCGACTTCGACAGCGTGGTGCGTGAGAACCGGCTGCGGAGCGAGGCCCTGCTGGTGACGGTGGACGTGGTCATCTTCGTCGTCTCGCGGCACACGTACCAGAACGCCGCGCTGGTGGACGTGGTGCAGCAGGCGGTGGGACGCGGG
>JADGQZ010000134.1 GCA_017881345.1 Myxococcaceae bacterium
CAGAGGCGACGAAGAACGCGTTGACCAGGACCAGCAGCACCGCCACCGCGATGTGCCAGGCCTCATTGCTCACGCGGGGTGCCTCACAGCAGGCTCTCGTACTCCGGGTCGCCCTTCAGCCCGTCGAACATGGGGTCGGTCGCGAGCCAGCCGGAGACCTTCTGCCGGTCGGCGTCGAGCGCCTTCTTCAGCCACTCGAGCGATTCGGACTTCTTCGCCCAGAGCGCGTACAGGGCCGCCAGGTTGTAGTGGAGGAGCAGGTCGTCGGCGTTGAGGGCGCGCGCCTTGACGTAGGCCCGCTCGGCCTCGGCGTAGAAGCCCTTCTGCGCGTAGCAGATGCCGAGGTCGAGGTGCGCCTCGAAGTCCTCGGGCTCGAGCCGGACGACCTCCTTCAGCTGGGCGATGGCGCCGCGGTAGTCGCCCTCGTCCATCAGGAGCGCGGCGAGCTCGTGCCGGGGGAAGGCGTCCGCCGGATCGAGCTCGATGGCAGTCTGCAGCTCGGCGACGGCCTCCTCCACCCGACCGTGGTCGGCGTAGGTGAGACCGAGGTTCAGGTGCGCGTCCGGGTACTCCGGGTCGAGCTCGATCGCCTGCTTGTAGGCGGCGACTGCGAACTCCGGTCCGTGCGTCGAGAGGAAGCAGGCGAGGTTGTAGTGCGCGGTGGCGCTGTCGGGCTCGAGCTTCAGCGCGGTCAGGTACTCGGCGAGCGCCTCGCGGTAGAGCTTCTTCTCGGCGTAGACGGTCGCCAGGTTGTCGTGCGCGTGGGCCGAGTCCGGGTCGAGGTCGATGGCCTTGCGGAACTCGCGGATGGCCTCGTCCAGCCAGCCGCGATCGGCGAGCTCGATACCGCGGGTGTTGTGCTCGTCGGAGAGCGCGATGTTGTCCTTCTCGCGGGCCATGGGAGGGGGTTCCGGGCCACTGTATTCAGCGGAAAACCGGCTCCGCAAGCTACACTCGAGAGCCGACGTGAACCCCGCACGGCGCCACGACTTCAGGGCCATCGGCCTCGTCTGCACGCTTGGCCTCTTCGCCGCGTGTGCCCCGCGGGCCACCGTGCGTCCCGAGGGCGAGGCCGTGACGCCGCCGGCATCGACGAAGGTCGCCAGCCCGGCGCCGGCTCCTGCACCGTCGCGCCCCATCACGCTCGTGGCAGGTGGGGACGTCACCCTCGGCGCGCACTACGAGGAGTGGGTGGATGGACTCCGGGCCAAGGGCCAGAGTGGCCCGGAGGTGGACGGCTGGGGCTTCGCCGAGGTGAAGCCGCTCTTCGCCGGCGCCGACCTGGTGGTGGTGAACCTCGAGTGCCCGTTCACCCTTCGCGGAGAGCCCATCCCCAAGAACTTCAACTTCCGCGCGCGCCCGTCCACGGTCCAGGTGCTGGTGGACGCCGGCGTGCGCGCGGTGACGCTCGCCAACAACCATCTGATGGACTACGGCCCGGATGGCGTCGTCGACACCATCGAGACTCTCGATGCGGCGGGCATCGCGCACTTCGGCGCCGGCCGCACGCTGGCCGAGGCCCGGAAGCCGGCCATCGTCGAGGTCGGCGGGTTGAAGATCGCCTTCCTCGGCTACCTCATCCTCGGGGAGAAGCACCCCGAGCCAGCGGTGGTGTGGGCGACGGAGACCACCGCCGGAGTCGCGGGACACCCGAGCGACTGGACGGTGGTGGAGAGGATGGTGCGCGAGGACGTGCCCGCGGCAAGGAAGCAGGCCGACCTGGTCATCCCCTTCTTTCACTGGGGCCGCGAGGGCAGCAAGGGACCGGACACCTACCAGCTGGCGCTGGCGAAGGCGGCGATCGACTCGGGGGCCGCGGCGGTGCTCGGCAGCCACCCCCACGTGCTGCACGGGATGGAGCGCCAGGGCCAGGCCGCGGTCTTCTACTCGCTCGGGAACTTCGTCTTCGGCGGCAACTGGAACCCGCGGGACAAGGACTCGGTGCTGGTGAAGGCCCGCTTCGACCGGAGCGGCTATCTCTCTGCGGAGCTCATCCCGCTCCGGACGGACCGCTTCCCGGACCGGCCGATCCAGCCCTACCCGCTCACCGGGGCCGATGCGCAGGCGGTGCTGCAGCGGCTGCGGACCGCGTCGGCGACGTTCGCGACGCCGCTGCCGGAGCTCGCGCCGCTGGTGCCGGGCCCGCCTGTCTCGGCGACGGCTCCGGGCAGCCCGTAGCCGACGCGAGGGCGACGGTCTCGAGCAGTGCCTGGGGACGGGCCGGCCTCGGCGGCTCCGCGCCGGGAAGCCAGCCGCGTCAGCGCGACGCCTGCGGCTTTGCGTCCGCCGCGAGCGGTGACTGGTAGGGCTTTCCGTCGGTCGCCTTCAGGAAGTCTGCCTTCGCCGCGGCCACCACGGCCGGGTCGGAGAGGAGATCCACGCCCGAGGCTGCGAGCACCTTCGCCGCCACCAACATTCCCTTGAAGCCGATCGGGTGCGCGGCGCAGCTGGTCTGCACCCAGTGGTGGGCGACGGTCCCGAGCGGCCGGGTGGCCACGGCGAGCTCGGACAGGGGCACCGCCGCACTCACCTCGCCGATGTCCGAGGAGGCGGTGTTGCCGTTCTTCGCCGTGTACGGGCTCACCTTCTGGGCCATGCCCGCGGGCTCGGCCCCCAGCTCCTTCTGGAGCGCCCTGGCGAACGCGAGGTCCTGGGCGTCGTAGACCGGCGGCCCCACGCGCTCGAGCTCCTTCTGCACCACGGCGTCGAGCGCGGGGTTGTCGACCACGTCCCGCACCGAGAAGAGGAGCTTCACCTGGGCCCGGGTCTCGGTCGCCATCGCCGCGCCGTCGGCCGCCTTGCGCATCCGGGCGAGGAGCTCCTGCACGCTCTGGTCGGTCGCGTCACGGACCCAGTACTCCGCCCGGGTGTGGTCCGGGATGACGTTGGCCACGACCCCGCCCTCCTGGATGACGCGGTGGATGCGAGCCGTCGGCTTGACGTGCTCCCGCATCAGCGCCATCGCGTGGTCGAAGAGCATCAGGGCATCGAGCGCGCTCCGTCCTGCCCAGGGCGCGGCGGCGGCGTGCGCCGAGCGGCCGAAGAACTCGACCTCCGACGCCGCGGCCGCGAGCCGGGCCCGGTTCGCCACCCGGTTCTGGTCGTCCGGGTGCCAGGCGAGGACCGCATCGGTGGACTTGAACGCGCCGTCCCGGACCATGAACGTCTTGCCGAACAGCACCTCCTCTGCCGGCGTCCCGAAGAGCTGGATGGTCCCGGCGAGCTTCCGGGATTGCCGCTCCCGGTTCGCGGCGACGGCGGCCGCAGTGGCGGCCGTCCCGAGCAGGTTGTGCCCGCAGCCGTGACCCGGCCCGTTCTCCACCACCGCGCTCCTGGTCGCCGTGCCGGCCTTCTGGGAGAGGCTCGGCAGCGCGTCGTACTCGGCGAGAAAGGCGATGGTGGGCGCGCCCGTCCCCGCGGTGGCCACGAACGCCGTGGGCTCGCCGCCGACGCCCCATGTCACCTTGAAACCTTCCTTCTGGAGCACCTCGGCCAGCGCCTGGGCGGACTTCTTTTCCTGCATCGCGATCTCCGGCGTCTCCCAGATCTTCCGGGCCACCGTGGTCCACCGGTCGCGGGTCTGGTCCAGGTATGCGTCGGTCGGCCGCTCCTCGGCGACGGCGAGCGACGACACGACCAGCGGCACCACGAGGGCAAGAGCGCGACCGTGCATGGGCACACCTCCCGGCAACCGGCAGGCTAGCAGGGACGGCCCGGCACCTCAGCCGTCGATGATCGCGTAGGCCCGGACAGGGAACGTTCCGAGCCCCTGGATCCGCGGCGGCGCCGCCGAGAATCGAAACCCGGATGCAGGGAGCTGGTCGAGTCCACGCAGGTGCTCGACGATCGGGATGCCGGCGGCGAGGAGCCGCGAGTGCGCGGGGCGCCGGGCATCGCCCATGTCGTCGATGTTGATCGAGTCGATGCCCACCAGGGCCGCGCCGTTCCTCGCGAGCCACTCGGCGCCCGCATCCGTCAGGAACGGAGCGTCCTTCGCGTACTGCGGCGTGCCGAAGTGGACGTCCCAGCCGGTGTGGAGGAGCACGGCCTTGCCGCGGACATCGAGCGGTGCGAGCGCGAGCGTGTCGATGCCACGGCGCCCGCTGCCCGTCGCCCGGAGCAGCACCCCCTCGAGATCGACCAGCGTCTGGAGCGGAAGGCCGGAGAGGTCCGCCCCGTCCGCGTAGCGGTGCCACGGGCTGTCCAGGTACGTGCCGGTGTTGGCCACCAGGCTGATGCGGCCGATCTGGAAGGTGACGCCGGGCGCGTACTTGCCTTCCGAGGCCTCTCGCGAGAGGTGGTCCGAGATCTCCGGCGCCGGCAGCCCGGGGTACGTCACCAGCCCGTGGTGGATGGGGTGGCTCAGGTCGACGAGCCGCCGCCCGGCGGGCGCGCCGGGGGGGACGCCGCGCGAGCCGCGGTGGGGCTCCTCCACCCGCCGGAGGTTCCGCAGCTCCACCTCGCCCACCATCAGGAGACCGAGGTGGGCCACCAGCAGCGCGGCGATCTCCGGCTCGGTGGCGTCCGCGCTCGGCAGATCCAGCCGGAACCCCTCGCCCCGGAGGCTCCCGCCGTTGGTGAACGAGACGACGAAATCGAAGATGGCGCGCGTGTCCATACCCGGTCGCTACCCCGGGGCGAGCCCGGCGTGCCAGCACAGTCCGACCGCCGCGAGGGCGAACGTCTACCGGCGACCGGCGGCCTTGCTGCGGCGCACGCGGCCGCGCTTCAGCACGCCGCGCTTCACCTTCGCCCGGTTCTTCAGCTTCTTCTTGCTGCGGTTTCCGATCTTCTTGGCCATGGGGCGTGTCTCTTACCACGAGAGCGCCGTCCGCTCGGCCCGAGCGCTCCGGAGGGTGGCGGCGAACGTCCGGGCGAGGTAGAGCCTCCCCCGGCAGATGATCGACAAGCTGGACGAAGTCGAGCGGCGGTACGACCGGCTCGAGGCGGACCTCGCAAATCCAGAAACGCTGGGCGACAGCGCACGCCTCACCAAGGTGATGAAGGAGCGCTCGTCGCTCGAGCGCATCGTCGGCGTGTACCGGGCGTTCAAGAGCGTGCGGGCGGATCTGGGCGAGGCGGAGCGGATGCTCGAGAGCTCCGACCCGGACGAGCGTGCCCTGGGCAAGGAGGAGCTGCCCGCCCTCCGGGAGCGGCGCGACGCGCTCGAGGCCGAGCTCAAGGTTCTCCTCATCCCTCGCGACCCCAACGACGAGAAGAACGTCATCCTCGAGATCAGGGCCGGCGCCGGCGGTGACGAGGCAGGCCTCTTCGGCGAGGAGGTCCTCCAGATGTACCTCCGCTACGCGGACCGGAAGGGCTGGAAGGCCGAGCTGGTCGACGTGAGCCCGGGCAACGCCGGCGGGATCAAGGACGCCACCGTCACCCTCTCCGGCGAGGCGGTCTACTCGTCCATGAAGTACGAGTCCGGCGTTCACCGGGTGCAGCGGGTCCCCGCCACCGAGGCGCAGGGGCGCATCCACACCTCGACCATCACCGTGGCCGTCATGCCCGAGGCCGAGGACGTGGACATCCAGATCAACCCGGCCGACATCGAGATGCAGGTGATGCGCTCGACCGGCGCCGGCGGGCAGAGCGTCAACACCACCGACTCGGCCGTCCGCCTCAAGCACCTTCCCAGCGGCATCGTGGTGAAGTGCCAGCAGGAGAAGAGCCAGACAAAGAACCGCACCATGGCCATGCGCATGCTCCGGGCGAAGCTCTACGAGCTCGAGCAGGAGCGCATCACCACCGAGCGTGACTCGCTCCGCCGCGGGCAGGTGGGCACCGGCGACCGGAGCGAGAAGATCCGCACCTACAACTTCCCCCAGGACCGGCTCACCGATCACCGCATCGGGGTCACCTGGCACAACCTCCCGGCGCGGATGGGCGGCGACATCGAGGACATCGTCGTGGCCTGCCGGACCTACTTCCAGGCCGAGCAGCTCAAGGCCGAGTCGGTGCGTCCTCAGCCGCAGGCATGAGCGAGCAGCCCTGGACGGTGCGCCGGGTCCTCGGCTGGACGTCCCAGCACTTCGAGAAGCTCGGCCTCGACTCCCCCCGGCTCACCGCCGAGCTCCTGCTCTCGCACGTGCTCCACACCTCCCGGGTGCGGCTGTACACCGACCTCGACCGGCCGCTCGATGCCACGGAGCTCGCCACCTACCGGACGCTCATCGCCCGGCGCGCGACAGGCGAGCCCACCCAGTACCTGACCGGCACCCGTGAGTTCTACGGCCGCCCCTTCGCGGTGGACCCGCGCGTGCTCATCCCCCGCCCCGAGACGGAGCTCCTGGTCGAAGCGGTGCTCCAGGTGCTCCCCAGGGATCGCGAGGCCCGGCTGCTCGATCTCTGCACCGGCAGCGGGTGTGTGGCCATCTCGCTCGCGCTCGAGCGGCCGCTGGTCCGGGTCGTCGCCACCGAGGTGTCGCTCGAGGCGGCGGAGGTCGCCCGGGCCAACGTCTTGGCGCTGGCCGCCGCGGACCGGGTGGAGGTCCGGGCGGGGGACCTCTTCGCCCCGGTGGAGAGCGAGCCTCCCTTCGACGTCGTGGTGGCCAATCCGCCCTACGTCCCCCGCGGCGAGATCCCCACCCTCTCGGCCGAGGTCCGGCGCGAACCCGCCCGCGCGCTCGACGGGGGTGAGGACGGCCTGGACCTCGTCCGGCGCATCGTCGCCGGAGCCCCGCGCTGGCTCGTCCCGGGGGGGCTCCTGGCGCTGGAGATCGGCGACGGGCAGGGGCCGGCGGTCCAGTCCTTGCTCGAGAGGGCGGGATATGGCTCCGTCCGCATCGAACGCGACCTCGCAAGACATGATCGTCTGGCCCTCGGGACACACCTCCGCGGCCCGGCGGACACGCACCCAGGAGAAGGAGCCCTTGGACCAGATCCACATTGAAGGTGGCGCCCGCCTGGAGGGCGAGGTGCGCGTCTCGGGGAGCAAGAACGCCACCCTCCCCCTGATGGCGGCCGCCCTCCTCGGCGAGAGCGCGACGACGCTCCGGAACGTTCCGGACCTGGCCGACGTCACCACCCTCCTCCAGCTGCTCCGGACGATGGGCGTCGACGCCGAACGGGCCCCGGGCACCGAGCGCCATGTGGTGCGCCTGCACGCCCCGGCCGACGTCCTCCCGGAGGCGCCGTACGACCTCGTCCGCAAGATGCGGGCATCGGTGCTGGTGCTCGGACCGTTGCTCGGCCGCTTCGGCCGCGCCCGGGTCTCTCTGCCCGGCGGCTGCGCCATCGGGGCCCGCCCCATCGACCAGCACCTCAAGGGATTCCGGGCCCTCGGTGCGGACATCCTCCTCGAGGGCGGCTACGTCGAGGCGCGGGCGACGCGGCTCCAGGGCGCGACGGTTCGCTTCGACAAGATCACCGTCACCGGCACCGAGAACGTCCTCATGGCGGCGGTGCTCGCCGAGGGGGCGACCGTGCTCGAGAACGCCGCTCGCGAGCCGGAGGTCGAGGACCTCGCCCGGGCGCTGAACGCGATGGGCGCCCACGTCGAGGGTGCGGGCACCGACGTCATCCGGATCGAGGGCGTCTCCCGCCTGGCCGGAGTGGACCACACGGTCATCCCCGACCGGATCGAGACCGGGACGCTGCTGGTTGCCGCGGCCATCACCCGGGGAGACGTGCACGTGCTCGGCGCCGTCCCTGCGCACCTCGACGCGGTCATCGGCAAGCTCCGCGAGGCCGGCTGCACGGTCGTCTCCACCCCCGAGGGCCTCCGCTGCCGGGGGCCGGACGTGCCGGACCCGGTCGACCTCCAGACGACGGAGCATCCGGGGTTTCCCACCGACATGCAGGCCCAGCTCATGGCGCTCCTCAGCGTCGCCCGGGGGACCAGCGTCGTCTCCGAGAACATCTTCGAGAACCGCTTCATGCACGTGGCCGAGCTCCGGCGGATGGGGGCGGACATCCGGGTGGAGGGCCACACCGCGGTGGTGAAGGGAGTCCACACCCTCTCGGGGGCGCCGGTCATGGCCACGGATTTGCGGGCCTCGGCCTCGCTCATCCTCGCTGGCCTCCGGGCTGCGGGCACCACCCGGGTGGCGCGCGTCTACCACCTGGACCGGGGCTACGAGGCGCTCGAGGGGAAGCTCCAGAGCCTGGGCGCCCGGACCACCCGGGTGAAGTGAAAGCGGAAAACCCGTTCAGCTCAGGTCACTGCCGGTTGCAGGATAAAAATTCCCGGCCCTAGACTCAGGGATTGCACCTGTAAACGGAGCATCGCTCCCCCCGCACGGAGAAGACGCGTTTTCATGGATTGCCCCAGCTGCAACGTCGAGATGGCAGAGCTGGAAGGTGAAGAGACGACGTTGCGACGCTGCGGAGAGTGCGGCGGACTGTGGATGGACGTGGCGGATCTGAACCGCCTGCTCCTCCACAACAACCTCCCGGGGCTCGAGAGCCTCGGAGGGCGCGTCGACGCCGAGGCCCTCACCGGCCAGTGTCCCGAGTGCCAGGTGGACCTGGTCCGGGTGGATGGCGGTGACCGGCAGCACCCGCTGCACTACGACACCTGCGAGTCCTGCGGCGGCATCTTCCTCGAGTCGGAGTTCAAGGACGCTCCGGACGCCAAGGTGGCGCTGCAGGAGATCGTGGACTTCTTCCAGCGCTTCTCGGCCCGGAAGAAGAGAAGCGCCGCCATCCGGTAGCCGTCCCGGGGGCGCCCCCCGCTCGCCTACCGCCGGTCGCGAAAGACGACGCGCAGCGCCGCGGGCACGCCGCCCTTCAGCTGGAGCGTGCTGCGACCCTTCCCGCGGGGATCGGCCTTGGTCTCCACCTGCGGGGTCACCCGCCCCTTCCCCGAACCGGGCGCCTTCATCCAGAGGCCCTTCTTGTCCAGGTCCCAGGTCCCGGTGAGGGTCTTCGGTCGGGTGGGCTCGTCGTAGACCACCGCCCGGTACAGCCAGCTGCCGTCGATGAAGAAGGCCAGGCTCTGGTCGGGGTTGCCCTCGTCCCCGGCGTACCAGATGCCGAGCAGCCGGGCGCGATCCGCGTTCCACTGGAGGAGCGACTTCTTCGGATGCGGGATGGGCTTGCCGTGCGAGACGAGCTGCACCTCCGAGACACAGGCCGGCGCCGCCGGATCCTCGGCGGGCTCGACGTCCAGCACCTCGAGCGTGAACACCGAACCCTGCAGCGGTGCATCGAGCTTCACGCTCTGGATGCCCTCGGTGTCCGCCACCGAGAAGGTGCTCGCCCGGCCGTCGGTGCGGAGCACGAACTTCCGGGGCCGCGCCGAGGCGTGAAAGGCGGCGGTGTCGACCTGGTTCCCGGTCCCGATGCGCACCTCGTCCACCGCCACCATGGTGGCGAAGCCGAGCGTCAGCGCGTCGGCCTGCGCGTCGCTGCTCGAGGCGCACCAGGCGGTGCGGAGATCTCCGTCCACCAGCTGTAGCGGCTGGAAGCGGGCCGGGGTGCTTGCTCGCTCGTACCAGTCGGTGGCCTGGACGAAGCCGAGCGCGGGGACGGCCGAGAGGACGACTCCGAGGAGAAGGCTGAGGGTCATGGGGGGGAACGTGCGGACGAGCATCGCCCACCTGGGCGTCTCCACTCCAGTCTCGAACGAGGCTGGGCTCCGGGGCTGTGGTAGGTCCTCTAGCCCCGTGAGCTCCGCGCGCGCACTCGCCGTCCTGTGTCTCGTCGTCCTCCTGCCGGGATGTCCGCGCAAGACCGAGGCCCCTCCGCCTCCGGCGCAGGACGCGGGGCCGGCGCGGCGCACCGAGGTCGAGCCGAACGACCGGCCCGAGCAGTCGATGCCCATCGGCGAGAGCACCGACGTCGCGGCGAGCCTCGCCAGCACCCCGGCACGACCGGACGAGGACTGGTACCTGCTCTTCGGCGACGCGCCGAGGCTGGCCGACGTGGTGGTCAGCGGCATCCCGGGCACGGTGGTCCTGCTGGAGGCATACGACGAGACTCGCACCCGCCTGGCTGCAGTCAGCAGCGAGGCCGAGGGCCAGCCGGCGCGCTTCCCCAACCTCACGGTGCGGGGGAAGCTGCTCCTCCGGGTCTCCGCTGCGCGAAAGGGCGGCGGGGGCGCGTACACGCTCTCCGTACGCTACGGCGCCCCGAGGCCCGGGATGGAGATCGAGCCGAACGACCGGCACGCCGACGCGACCGAGCTGCAGGCCCAGGGCGACGGCTGGACCATCCAGGGTCTCTACGGGTCCCCCGGAGACGAGGACCATTACCGCATCGTGCTCGAGACCCCGGCCGACGCCGGCCCGCCCGAGGCCGCCGTGCCCGACGCGGGGCCACCGCCGGCCGCCGAGCCGCCGCCGGTCCCCGCCGAGCCGCCCCGCGAGCAGGGCTTCCCGGCCCAGCCCCCGCCGCTCGGCGCCGCCCGGACAGAGCTGGACGCCGGTACGGCCGCGCCCGAGCCACCGCGCATCGCGCTCCGCCTCGAGCTGAGCGGCGTCGCCGGCGTCCGGCCGGAGATCCAGGTGCTGTCCGAGGCCGAGGCGACGCTCTTCACCGCCCGCGGCACCGAGGGTCAGCCACTGTCGCAGCGCAACGTGGCGGTGCGCGCGACCGACCGGGTCATCGAGGTGGTGGTGAAGAGCGCCTGGACCGGCACCGGCAAGGAGGCCCGGCGAGGCTTCGACGCCGAGCATCCCTACACCCTCAGCCTCTCGCGAGAGGCCGCCGGGGCCAACGCCGAGTACGAGCCCAACGACGACCTCGCCCACGCCACGCCACTTCCGCTCGACGGATACCGCGAGGGGTTCCTCACCCCGAAGACCGACGTCGACTACTACGTGGTCAGGCCGCCACGGCCCTCGCTGGTGCGCTTCGAGCTGAGCGGCGTGGAGAAGCTCGATCTGATGCTGTCGGTGGTGGAGCCGGGCAGCAAGCCGGGCACGGAGCGCGTCCTCCAGCGCTCCAACGACGGCGCGGTCAAGGAGCCAGAGCGGCTGAACAGCGTGGCCTGCGACAAGGAGTGCTTCGTCAAGGTGGAGGGTGCGCTGCGCAAGGTGGACGGCAAGTGGGTGCGCGAGTTCGAGAACCCCGACCAGCCGTACCGCCTCACCGCGCGGGCCATTCCCGACGACGGCAGCGAGGAGCGGGAGCCCAACGACACCGCCGAC
>JADGQZ010000135.1 GCA_017881345.1 Myxococcaceae bacterium
CCGTCTGCACGCACCGCGTCGAGGAGCATCGACGGGGGGCCCGGAGATCAGCGAGGCTTCGCGGCATGATCCCGCGGCCCCCGTTCGCCTGGGAGTTGACCGCTGCGGAGGAGGCGCGCGCCTTCGAGGCACTCAAGCCACGTCTGGTCGGGCTCTGGAGCGCAATCCATGCCTTCGAGGAGGCGCCGTACACCTCGGTGGTCATCCCCTCGCTGACGCTCGACCGGGCCGAGCTGGAGAAGCTTCCCGGCGCGACCTTCTACGAGGAGCGGCTGCTGTTCCTGCTCATCCGCCTGCGCAACCCGCGCGCCCGGATGGTCTACGTGACCTCGCAGCCGGTCCACCCGATGCTGCTCGACTATTACCTGCAATTCCTCGCGGGCGTGCCGTCCAGCCACGCGCGGACGCGGCTGACGATGCTCTCGGCCTACGACGGCTCCCCGCTCCCGCTGAGCCAGAAGGTCCTCGACCGACCCCGGCTCATCCAGCGGATCCGGTCGTGCATCACGGACCCGGCGCGCGCCTACCTCACCGTCTTCAATGGCACGCCGCTGGAGCGCATGCTGTCGGTGCTGCTCGGCATCCCGATGAACGGGCTCGACCCGGCGCTGTGCCATCTCGGCACCAAGTCCGGGAGCCGGAAGGTGTTCCGCGAGGCAGCGGTGCCGATGCCGGCCGGGTTCGAGGACGTCCGGACCGGGACCGAGGTGGAGAAGGCCCTCGGAGAGCTGCAGCGGATGCGGCCGGGCCTCCGCCGCGCAGTGGTCAAGCTCGACGAGGGGTTCTCCGGTGAGGGAAACGCCCTCGTGGATCTGCCCGCGACGCCGCAGCCGGACGGCATCCGCCGCTCGCTGGACCGGATGAGGTTCTCGGTCCCGGCCGAGAGCCCCGAGCGGTTCCTGGGGAAGCTCGCGAAGATGGGCGGCGTCGTCGAGGAGTTCGTCCCCGGCGCGGAGGCCACGTCGCCGAGCGCCCAGCTCCGGGTCAGCCCGACCGGCGAGACGATCCTCCTCTCCACCCATGACCAGGTGCTGGGCGGCTCGAGCGGCCAGGTCTACCAGGGCTGCCGCTTCCCGGCCGCCGATGGCTACCGATCGCTGGTCCAGGAGGCCGCGCTGAAGATCGGCCAGGTGCTCGCGAGCAAGGGCGTGGTGAGCCGCTTCGGCGTCGACTTCCTCGCCTCGCGGAGCGGACCCGATGGCGCGTGGGCCCTGCACGCCCTGGAGATCAACCTCCGGATGGGTGGCACCACCCACCCCTTCCTCGCCCTTCGCTTCCTGGTGGACGGCGGCAACCTGGATCTCGCCTCGGGGCTGTTCCGCGGTCCCGATGGCGCGGCGAAGTTCTACCGGTCCACCGACAGCCTCCAGGACGACAGCTACCGCGGCCTCACCCCGGAGGAGCTGTTCGACATCGTCACCATGTACCGGCTCCACTACAACCAGGCCACCGGACGGGGGGTGCTCTTTCACATGCTCGGCGCGCTCTCCGAGCACGGGAAGGTGGGGCTCACCGCCATCGGCAACAGCCGCGAGGACGCCGAGGGGCTCTACCGGAGCACGCTGGAGGTCCTGAACCGGGAATCGGTGCTCGGGCACGCGCCGGTGGCACCGTCCCGGGCCGAGGAGGGGCACGGGTGAGTGAGGTCGATCCGGCGCTACGCCGTGAGATCTTCGGCTGGTACAGCCCGCGGATGGGGATGGAGATGCCCATCGCCCGCTACGGCGACTGGGGGCGGCCGCTCCTCCTCTTTCCCACCGCGGCCGGCGACTTCCTCGAGGCCGAGCGGATGTGGCTTATCAAGGCCATCGAGCCGCTCGTCTTCGCCGGGCGGATCACCGTCTTCGCGATCGACAGCATCAATCGCCACGCCTGGATGGCGGACGAGGTCCCCCTGCCCGAGAAGGCGCGCCGCCAGGCGCTCTACTCTGGCTACATCGAGGAGGAGGTCGTCCCGCACATCCGCCGGGTGGTGCAGAACGAGAGCGCGCGCGTCGGGGCCACCGGCGCGAGCTTCGGCGCCTTCCACGCCGCCAATGCCGTCTTCCGGCGGCCGGACCTGTTCGACACGCTCATCGCGATGAGCGGCTTCTTCGACCTCGGGCCGAGCTACCTCTTCGGCTTCGGCAACGACGACGTCTTCTTCAACAACCCCACCTCGTACCTGCCGGGGCTGAACGGCCACATGCTGCACATGCTCCACCACAGCGCGCTCTACATCGGCTGCGGGCAGGGCGCGTACGAGCGGCCGGAGTACTCGCGCCAGCTGAGCGACATCCTCGGCAGCAAGGCCATCCCCCACCAGCTCGACCTGTGGGGTCACGACACGCCGCACGACTGGCCGACGTGGCGAAGGATGCTCCCCTACGCCATCGCCGAGCGCGTGGGCTGGTGACGGCGAGCTGACGATGGACCCCGGACCGCGCGACGCGTTCAATCGAGCCTGGACCCCGGCGCTGCACCGGCGGTACCTCGACCGGCTCTCGGGCGCCCTGGGGCCGATGCCATTCCGGGTCGCCGAGACGCCGTTCTTCATCGCCCCTGCGCTCCGCGATTCGCTCGGCCGCAGCGCCCTGGAGATCGTCTCCCAGCTCTCGCGGCCGGAGCTCCTCGCCGAGCTGAAGCGGGCCATCCCGGACCACTACCGTGCGCCGGGGATGGACCCGCTCCCCAGCTGCGTCCAGGTGGACTTCGCCATCACCCCCGCGCCGGACGGCGGGCTCGAGGGCAAGGTGGTGGAGCTGCAGGCGTTCCCGTCTGGCTACGCGATGATGCTCTTCTTCGCCGAGTCCTGGAGCCAGGAGCTCGCGTCCGTCCCGGGCCTGGAGGGCGGCTGGAGCTGCTCCACGCTCCCCGGCGGGCAGTCGCGGCAGCTGCTCGGCGACACCATCCTCGGCGGCGAGCCGTCCGGGTCGGTGGTGCTGGTGGACTTCGACCCCGAGCATCAGAAGACGGTCCCCGACTTCGTCGCCACCCGGAAGCTCTTCGGCGTCGAGGCGGTCTGTCCGACCATGCTGGTGAAGGAGGGCCGGCGGCTGTTCCGCCGCGGGCCCGGGGGCGAGCTCCTCCAGGTCCGGCGCATCTACAACCGGATGGTCTTCGACGAGCTGGAGAAGAAGGCCTACCGGATGCCGTTCGCCTGGTCGGACGAGCTCGACGTGACCTGGTGCAGCCACCCCAACTGGTACTGGACCTGGAGCAAGGTGGCCCTGCCCCACCTCCGGCATCCGGCGGTCCCGCGGGCGCGCTTCCTCTCCGAGCTCGATCGCGTCCCCGCCGACCTCGAGCGCTACGTGCTCAAGCCGCTCTTCTCCTTCGCCGGCGCCGGGGTGGTCATCGACGTCACCCCGGAGGACGTGGCGCGCATCCCGGCCGAGCAGCGCTCCGGGTGGCTCCTTCAAGAAAAGATCACCTATGCCCCGGCGATCCGGGCCCCCGACGGGACCGAGGTGAAGGCCGAGGTGCGGGTGATGATGGTCCGGCCACCCGCCGCGCCTGCACTCCAGCCCATCATCCACCTCGTCCGGCTGTCGCGCGGGAAGATGCTCGGGGTGGATCAGAACCGGGGGCTGGACTGGGTGGGGGCGACCGTCGGGCTCTGGCGACCGCTCTAGACGGTGCGCCGGGCGGCGAATCCCTCGGCGTGGCCGGGTGGGCGGCGCCGGGGAGCATCGATGTACTCGCCGAAGGGGAAGCCACGGTGGTTGCGTCGCCCCTCCTTCACGCAGCTGACCGCCAGGCCCGCCATGGCCTCCACCACCATCGCGAAGTGCTTGGGGAGGATGGAGTTCACGTCCATGTCCGGGGCCGGGTTCGTGAAGTCGATGGCGTACGCCACGCCGTCCTTGATCGCGAACTCGACCGAGTTCATGTCGTAGCCCAGGGCGTGGTTCAGCGCCCAGGCGCCATCGAGCACCTGCGCCTCGACCGAGGCGCTGAGGTAGCCTTCCTGGTCCAGGTAACAGCGCCGGCGCGGGTCGTAGCGGATGGGAAGGATGAACTCCTTGCCCACGCAGATGCACCGCACGTAGTCCTCGAAGTCGATGAACTGCTGGAGCGTCATCACCAGCGTGCCGCTCTCGTCGTAGGCGCGGAGCAGCTCGCCCATGTCATTCACCCGGCTGACGTGCTTCCACCCTCCCCCGTCCGCGGGCTTGAGGATGGCGGGGAAGCCGACGTAGCGGGCGATGGCCTCCCAGTCGAGCGGGTACTCGAGGTTCCTGAGGCTGCGCTGGGGGTCGATGGCCGGGATGTACGACTTGGACGGGAGCAGCACCGTGCGCGGCACCGTCACCCCGATGCGCGCGGCGAGCGAGTAGCCGAAGAACTTCTCGTCCGCGCTCCACCAGAACGGGTCGTTGATGACGTAGGTGCCCGCGAGCGAGGCCGCCTTGAGGTGGAACCGGTAGAACGGGACCTCGTGGCTGATCCGGTCGATGAGGACCCGGTAGCGGGCCTGGAACGTCTCCGGCGTGCCGCCGATGCGGGCCAGCTCGGCCACGATGCCCGGATGGGCGTTGACCCGGGCGATGAAGGTCTCGGGGAAGCTCTGCTCCTGGCCAACGAGGATTCCAACCCGCTCCGGCATGACTCCCTCCCAGGGAGCGGACGGTAGCACCGCACCGGCCTCAGGAGGCGAGCGCGCGCTCCTCGAACTCCTCCATGCTCTGCACGGGCGGGGGAATGGGGTGCAGGCCGCGGACGGCGGCGAGCCGGTTGAAGCGCTCCGTCAGCCATCCCGGGATGAGCAGCGCATAGGTGCGGGCGAGCCGGGCCGGATCGGCGAGGGTCCGCATCATCCGGTCATAGAGCGAGTGCCCGTAGGCGTCCCGGAGCGCGGAGGCATGCTCCGGCCGGTCGATCCACGCGAGCACCCCCGCGCGATCCGCCTCGGGGTGGAACTGTGTCCCGTCCAGCCCCGGCCCGAACCGGAACGCCAGCAACGCCCGGCCCTTGTCGGTGCGGCCCGGCCGGCTCTCGCTGGCCAGGAGCGCCCCGCCCTGCCGGGCCACCCGGTGCGCGTCCATCTCCACCGCCTGCCAGTGGCGGTGCTCCCAGATGAAGACCCGGTCGTCGAACGGGGCGAGGAACGCGGTCTTCCGGCCTTCCTCCGTCACATACGCCGGGAAGATCGCGAACTTGAGGTCTCCCCGGTGGCTCATCTCGGCGAAGCGGAAGTGCTGGACCGCGATCTCGTACGAGTGACACACCAGGAAGGCGGCGGGGGGAGCGTCCGGGTGGTGCACGGCCGCGTCCATCATCCAGTCCAGGAAGTGCCGGTACCCGGTGCACCAGCGCTGCTCCCAGCCGTCGTGGGGGGAGCCGGGCCCGCCCGAGGAGAGGACGAGGTCCACCTGGTGCGACGGGAGCTCGCCCAGGTTCCGGGGCTGGACCCATTCGAGATTGATGGACAGCCTGGGGTTGGCCTCCCGCACCCGGTGGGTGAACGCCGCGAAGAGACGGCGGAAACACCGGGTGGCCTCGTTGGTCACCCCGTTGTTCATGTCCACCAGGGTGAGGCGCAGGGGATCCATGGGCAGGAGAGTGGAGTATGTCACTGGGTGTGACAGTCAGCACGAGAAGCGACCGGACGACCCCCGGGGGTCAGCCCTGAGCCCCTCTCAGCGCCTGCTGCCCGAGCATGCCGGGCCAGCAGCACCGCTCTCGGTCGCCGCCCGGCTCGGAACCGACGGCCGCTTCACCGGCCGCGGGGTGGTCGCGGCGTTCCTGGATTCGGGCTTCTACGCCCACTCCGACCTGACCCAGCCGGTGAACCGCATCCTCGACTACGTGAACCTGGTCGGCGGCCCGTCGGGGATCGAGGCGCTGACCCGGCCTGACGTCTCGAGCTGGCACGGGATGATGACCAGCGTCGTCGCAGGCGGGAACGGCCTTCTGTCCGGCGGGCGCTACAGCTCGCTGGCGCCGGAGATGGGGCTGGTCCTGGTCAAGGTCGGCCAGGCCGCGCGCATCCGCCACGACGACATCACCACGGGAATCGAGTGGGTGCTCGAGAACCGGGAGCGGCATGGCATCCGGGTCCTGAACATCTCCTGCGGCGGCGACCACGAGGCGAGCTACCTGGTCGACCGGCTGTCGCGCGCCGCCGAGGACGCGGTCCGCGAGGGCATCGTGGTGGTGTGCGCGGTGGGGAACCAGGGCGAGCGGCCCGGGTACGTCGTGCCGCCGGCGAGCACCCCGGCCGTCATCTCGGTCGGAGGGCTGAACGATTTCGGCGACCCCGCGCTGGGCCGCCTCCTGCCCTACCGCTCGTCGTTCGGGCCGACGGTGGACGGGTTGCAGAAGCCGGAGCTCATCACCCTGGCGGACTTCCTGGCCGCGCCCATCCTCCCCGGCACGCCCACCGCGCGCGAGGCGGAGCTCCTGACCAGGCTCGACGCCGCGCCGGACAGTGAGCTGTCGGCCATCATCTCGGAGAACCTCGGGGTGTTCGGTCCGCTGGACGGGCTCGAGGGGAAACAGCCCTACCTCATCCGCCAGGTGGTCGCGGCGGGGCTCCACGACGGCCTGGTCATCGACGAGAACTACAAGCGGGTGGACGGGACGAGCTTCGCCGCGCCCATCGTGACGTCCATCGTCGCACAGATGCTGGAGGCGAACCCCACCCTCGGCCCGGGCGAGGTGAAGCGCATCCTGTTGCGCACGGCCGAGCGGGTGCCCGGTATCGAGCTCGAGCGCCAGGGCTGGGGAGTGGTCCGTCCCGAGGCGGCGGTCGAGGCGGCGCTCCAGGCCCGCTGAGGTCGACCCTGCAACACGGCGACCGGTGCCTGTCTCCGGCGGTCGGTCCGGCCCGAGGCGCAAGGGGCGGCTGTGTACGACCTAGGGCTCATCGCTCGCTTCCCGGAAAGGGATTACCCATCAGAGGGGTGACTTCTGCCGCCGCAATTCCGGCGATGGGAGCCAGGTCTGCGACCGTGAAGGGAGTGCCGTCGCCCATGAAGAGAATACTGACAGCGGCTTCACTCGCGGCGCTCCTTGGCTGCGCGCATTTCGGCAAGAAGGAAGACGAAGCCGAGGCAGCAGAGACGGCCGCTCTTCAAAAGCAGGTCCAGGCCCAGCAGGCACAGATCAACGAGCTGCAGAGTCAGCAGGCCAGCGCTCTGCAA
>JADGQZ010000136.1 GCA_017881345.1 Myxococcaceae bacterium
CGTCCGGAGCCTCCTCGGCCGGTAACGAGGTGTCTGGCACCTCGTTGCGAAAATCCTCGCTGGGCGCCTGTTCGAGCGGTAACGAGGTGTCTGGCACCTCGACGGGGTTCACCTGCCCACCCGGCGACCCGCTGCGTTGCCACGAGGGGCCTGTCACGAAGGTGTCCGGGACCTCGTCGAGGCACCTCGTCGCAGGCCCCCCGAGCGGTCGCGGGCGGTCCCGGGAATCCCCGTCCCGGGAGTGGACACCCCGCGGTTGACCCACGCCTGCCCGGGCCTTAAAGGCTCCCGGCCCCTCGATGTCCGAGCCTCACGCCTCGTTGTCCCAGCCCACGTCCGAGGTGGTGCCCCCCGCGGCCGATCCGCTGGGACAGGTGCGGGCGCAGCTCAGGCCGGGAACGCGGGTGCGAACCACGGGATTGCAGGGCGCCGCCCGGGCGCACGTGCTCGCGCGGCTCTCCCGCGAGCTCCGGACCCCCCTGCTCTGCATCACCGCCGACGAGGACTCGGCCGAGCAGCTGGCGGCGGACCTGGCGTTCTTCCTCGGCGGCCCTGGCTCGCTGGTCGAGCCCAACGTGCTCCAGCTGCCCGGAGATGAGGTTCTGCCCTGGGACGAGCTGACGCCCGATGCGGCGGTCGTCGCCGAGCGGCTGGGGGCGCTCTTCCACCTGCGGCAGGGCACGCAGTTCCCGGCGCTCGTGCTGTCGTGGCGGGCGCTGCACAAGCGGGTGCTCCCGCCCGACGTGCTCGACACGCTCAGCGAGATGGTCGGCGTCGGCCAGGACCTCGACCGAGATGCCTTCCTCCGCCGCCTGGTCCACATGGGCTACCAGTCGGCGCCGCTGGTCGAGGACCTCGGCACGTTCTCGGCGCGCGGCGGCATCATCGACGTGTTCTGCCCCCTCTACAGCCGGCCACTGCGCATCGAGCTGTTCGGCGACACCGTCGAGTCGCTCCGGCTGTTCGACCCGGCGACGCAGCGGACGGCCGAGATCCTGAAGGAAGCCACGCTCATCCCCGCGCGCGAGGTCCTCTTCACCGACGAGACCCGGACCTCCGCCGAGGCCGCCGCGCGCGCCGCCGCCGAGCGCATCGACATCCCGACCAGCCGCCTGCGCGAGACGCTCGACAAGATCCGCGAGGGCATCCCGGCGTACGGGATGGAGGCGCTGCTCCCCGGCTTCTTCCCCGGCGGGCTCGCCACGGTTCTCGACTACCTGGCGCACTGGGCACGCGAGCCGCTCGTCTACCTGGACGATCCGCTCGGGGTCGATCGCGCGGCGGAGGACCTGCGGAACGAGATCGACCAGGTGTGGGCCGAGGCCGAGGCGCGGAAGGACCTGGCGCTCGGGCCCGAGCAGCACTTCGCCTCGGACGAGACGTTGCTCGCAGGGCTCGCGCGCTACCCGGTGCTCGAGGGCGGCGGGCTGTCGCTCTCGGCGTCCGGGATCCCGGTGGCGTTCCCGTTCGGGACGACGTCCGATCTGCGCCAGGCGATCCTCTCGCACCACGGCGAGGAGGGCGCGCTGACTCCGCTGGTCCAGCGCCTCGAGCGCTGGCGCGAGATGCGCGTCGCCACGGCCATCGCCTGCGGCTCGGCGGGCCAGGTCGATCGGGTGAAGCGGCTGTTGCTGGACAGGAACGTGATGGTGCGGGCGCACACCGAGCCGTTCGTGGACTCGGCGGCGTTGCGCGACCCGGGCATCTGGGCGCACCTCTTCCCCGGTGAGGTGAGCCACGGGTTCGTGGACGCAGGCGGCGGCCTCGCGGTCCTGAGCGACGAGGAGATCTTCGGCGCCCGCGCCCATCGGCGGGTGAAGGGACGGCGCACCGACCAGCCCTTCGGCGCGGCCTTCCGCGAGCTGAAGGAAGGCGACCTCATCGTCCACACCGACTTCGGCATCGGCCGGTACGCCGGGCTGACGAAGATGCAGGTGCAGGGCATCCCCGGGGACTTCCTGGTCCTCGAGTACGCCGGGCGGGACAAGATCTATCTGCCGGTGAGCCGGATGCGGCTCATCCAGAAGTTCACCGGCGGCGATCCGACCAAGGTCGCGCTCGACAAGCTCGGCGGCACGGGATGGCTGCGGACCAAGCAGCGGGTGAAGGAAACCCTGCTGAAGATGGCCGCCGAGCTGCTCCGGCTGTACGCCGCGCGGCACGCGCATCCCGGTTTCTCGTTCACGGAGCCGGACCGGTACTTCCGCCAGTTCGAGGCGGACTTCGAGTTCGACGAGACGCCGGACCAGGCCAGGGCCATCGACGAGGTGCTGGCCGACATGCAGAAGCCAGAGCCGATGGACCGGCTGGTCTGCGGCGACGTGGGCTACGGCAAGACCGAGGTGGCGATGCGCGCCGCCTTCAAGGCCACCCTGGACCGCAAGCAGGTCGCGGTGCTGGTGCCGACCACGGTGCTCGCCCAGCAGCACTTCCACACCTTCCGGAAGCGCTTTGCCGACTACCCGGTGACCATCGAGGTCGTCTCGTCGATGCGCAAGGCGCCGGAGGTCCGCGAGGTCCTCAAGCGCGCCCGGGATGGCAAGGTCGACATCCTCATCGGGACCCACAAGTTGCTCGGGACCGAGGTGGGGTTCAAGGACCTCGGGCTCCTGGTGGTCGACGAGGAGCAGCGCTTCGGCGTGAAGCACAAGGAGCGCATCAAGCAGCTTCGGACGCAGGTGGACGTGCTCACGCTGACCGCGACGCCGATCCCACGCACGCTGCACATGAGCATGTCGGGCCTGCGCGACATGAGCATCATCGCCACTCCGCCCCAGGACCGGCGGGCGATCCGGACGTTCGTCACCAAGTTCGATCCGCCGACGATCCGCGAGGCCATCGTCCGCGAGATCCAGCGCGGCGGGCAGGTGTTCTTCGTCCACAACCGCGTGCAGTCGATCCACTCGATGGAACGGTTCCTGCGCGAGCTGGTGCCCGAGGCCACCATCGGCGTGGCGCACGGCCAGATGGGCGAGGGGCAGCTGGAGAAGGCGATGGCGGACTTCGTGGACCGGAAGTTCCAGGTCCTGCTGTCCACGACCATCATCGAGAGCGGCATCGACATCGCCTCGGCGAACACCATGGTGGTGAACCGGGCGGACACGTTCGGGCTGGCGCAGCTGTACCAGCTTCGCGGCCGGGTGGGCCGGAGCAAGGAGCGGGCGTACGCGTACCTGCTCGTCCCGGCGCGGCGGGCGGTGACGCGCGATGCCCAGCGGCGGCTCGAGGTGCTGCAGGCGTTCACCGAGCTCGGCGCGGGCTTCAGCATCGCCTCCCATGACCTGGAGATCCGCGGCGCAGGCAACCTGCTCGGTCACGACCAGTCGGGCACCATCGCCGAGATCGGCTTCGACCTGTACACCCAGCTGCTGGAGGAGGCGGTCGCGGAGATGCGAGGCGAGCCGCCGCGGGTGGAGATCGAGCCCGAGGTGACACTGCCAATCCCGGCGCTGATCCCGGACGACTACGTGCCGGACGTGCACCAGCGGCTGGTGCTCTACAAGCGGTTCAGCAGCGCCGGGTCGGTGGACGATGTGAGCGACCTGCGCGCCGAGCTCGTGGACCGCTTCGGAGAGCTGCCCGACGAGGTGGACGCGCTGAGCGAGCTGATGCTCCTCAAGCAGCAGATGCGTGAGCTGCGGCTGCGAGCGATGGAGAGCGGGCCCGGACGCCTGGTGGTGACGCTCGGTCAGGACGCGCTGCTCGATGGGGCGAGGCTCGCGGCCCTGGTGCAGAAGAGCAAGGGCGTGTACCGGCTGACGCCGGACCTCAAGCTGGTGGCGCGGCGGGACGGAACGGAGCAGGCGGCGGCGCTGCTCGGTGAGGCCAAGAAGGTGCTGCGCGATCTCGCGGGGTGCGCGGCCTCCTGACCCGGTCGCGTTGCGCACCTGGTGCGCGGCGTGGTGCTCGGTGGCAGCAGGTCGCACCGGCGCGCAGCAGCGCCGAGGGTGCGGCGCTACTCGTCTGTTCGCGCTCGAAGCGCGGCTTCTACACTTCGTCGACGACGCGGCCCCTGGGCCTGAAGGGGCGGCAAGGGGATTTCTCGATGAAGCGAGTTCTGTTCCTCGCCGGTCTTGCCGGCGCATTCGTCGGCTGCGGCAACGGTCTGCCGTCCGCGCCGGCGCTTCCGAACTTCAACTACGGCGCGCCGAGCAGCACGCTGTCCAGCGACCAGACCAACGTCGCGACGCAGGGTGAGAGCGGGCTCGGCACCGCGTCCGGCGTGAATGGCCAGACCTCGGATCCCGAGCAGGCCGCGTTCCTCGCCGACCGGCTTGGAACCTATCTGCCCAGCGAGGCGATGGTGGCCGTGCCGTCACCGCAGGCGGCGCTGGCGAGCCTTCCGTTCCCGGGTTCCGAGTCGGCCGCCAGCTCAGGTCGGAGCGCCGCGGTCTCTGTCAGCAGCGCGTGCATCACCAAGACGGCGAGCACGTGGACGTACAGCAACTGCTCCTTCACCGGTGACGGGTTCACCTGGACGCTGAACGGGAGCATCGCGATCGCCACCGGGTCGCTGACCTGGGACATCTCGGCGACGTTCTCCGGGAACTCGAACGGCGTCTCCGGGGCCGGGCGGTTCCACTGGGCCGGCCAGCTTGCGTGGACCTCCACCTCGGTCACCGGGCAGGGCCGGAGCGAGCTCGCGATCAGGGCAGATGGCCAGGGGGAGCACGTCGAGCTCGGCGAGACGACCGGGTGGAACGCGAACCTCCAGGTCGACGCGACGAGCCACTGCGTCACCGGTGGCACGCTCGAGATCGGCAGGGCGATCGAGGCCAACGCAAGCAACGGCCAGCACGTCTCGTCCGCGACCGGCTGGAAGTTCACCTGGAGCGGCTGTCACATGGTCCAGGTGGCTGTCGGCACCTGAGTCGTTCCTCGGCCGCTTGAACCACGGACCCGCGGCGCCCGAACCGGTGTCGCGGGTCTTCGTCTCTTCGGGTTGAGCGGCCTTGAGCCCCGCGAGGTGCCCCGCGAGGTGCCAGACACCTCGTTACTCCTCGTCACCGGGCCCGGCACACAACTCCTGCGCCTCCTACGGGGCGGGTGTCCGCATCCATGGACAGGCGTCCACGGCTCGCCGTGACGAGGTGTCCGTAACGAGATGTCTGGCACCTCGAGCGGGAACCTCGACGGAGGAGCCTCTGCGCGACCGCGGCTGGAAACGAAGCGCTGGAGAGACCCGTCTCGAACTTCGTGGACGGGTGTCGCGACTTCCGGACGCCCGGGTGCCGTAACGAGGTGTTTGGCACCTCGACCCCCGCATCTCGGCCCCTCGAACCGCCTGAGCTCCCGCCTGCCCTACGCCCGGCCGAGAGGCCGAGGTGTCCCAGTCTGTTTCCACTGGGGACGTGCGCGCCGCGACCCCCGCACCCAACTTGTACGGCGTCATCGAATGATTTCGAGAACAGGGGAAGGAGCGAACGATGAGGATTCGTATGTTGGTAGGGACCGCAGCACTTGCCTTCGCTGGCGCGTGCGCGCACGGCAGCAGCAGCAGCCGGAGTGACACGGTGAGCGACGAGGCGCTCGCCCGCGTGCCGCAGGCGCAAATGGCCTCGGTGAACCAGGCCCGCACGGACGTCTCCAAGGCGAAGGACACCGTCGCCCGGGAGGAGCTCCGCCTGAGCCAGGCCAAGAAGTACGTCGACGTCGCCAACAGCGAGGTGACCACAGCCAAGGCGCAGCTCGACCAGAACAAGTCCGCGCAGCAGGCCGCGGATTACGCCCGGAACGATCAGGCCACCACGCAGGCGCAGAGCGCGCAGGGGCTCGCGCGGCAGCGTGAGCAGGTCGCCGACGCCCACCTGAAGGCCGCCAACGACCTGGTGAACTACGCCCAGGAGCGGGTCAACGCCGCGAACAAGGCGGTGGACCTGGCGAACGCCCGTCTCGAATCGGCCAAGTTCAAGACCCTCCAGGCCTCGGGTGACCCGGCGGTGAACAACATCGACGGACAGGCCATCGCCAAGCGCGTCGAGGACTCCCGCATCGCGCTCGAGCAGGAGCGGGCCAAGGTCACCCAGATGAAGGCCACCGCCTCGGCGGCGCGCACCAGCTGGATCGCACTGCGCGACCAGCTCCCCGCGGACCAGCGGTTGGGCGTGGGCGGCTCGGGCTCGGGCACCGCGGCTAACCTGAGCGGGCAGGCCGGCAGCAACCAGATCAACGGGCACGAGAACTACAACATCGACACCGACAATACCGACCCGACCAAGGGCCGGATGAGCACGAACCCCGGCAGCTACAACGACAAGGACCTGTTCAACCTCCTGTAGTCGCCGCCGGCTGTAGCCAGCGAAATGCCTCGCGCACCGCGGCGCGTCCTCCCTGGTCGAGGACGCGCCCGTGCGCGAGGACGATGCGATCGAAGTCGAGCGCGAGCAGCCGCTCGAGGCTCTTCCGGGTCGCCGGCCGGTCGCGGTACACGCCGCGGAGCAAGCGGCTCCACCCCACCCGTCCCTGCAGCCCCGCCACGCGGAGATACAGCCGGGTCAGGAGATCCGGGCTGGTGTCGAAGTTCTCCACCAGGTCCGCGGTGACGAGTGTGCGGCTCGGTCCATGGACGAAGACGGTCTCGTCGAGCATCGCGCCGTCGATGTGGACTGGCGTGAGCACCCCGCACCACTCCGGGTCTGGGGTCTCGGTCAGCTCGGCGTCGATGCGCAGCTCCGGCCGCTTCCGCCGCATGGCAGCAGGCGCGTGCACCCGGGCGGCGGGCCAGCGCTGGATGGCGTCGACGACGTAGACGTGGTGGTACAGGTTCGGCACCACGATCTGGCGCACCGGGCCGAGCGCCTGGATCTCGTCGGCGAGCAGATCGTCGATCGCCACCACCGAGTGGAGCCAGAGCGCGCCGTCGGGGAGGCGAATCACGGTCATCCGCGTCCCCAGGCGAAGGCCGAAGAAGGTGTGCGGCGCGGAGGCCGTCCACAGCCCCTCGGCGTGCCGGACGAGCTCGCTCATCCGCAGAAGTGCCGTACGGCCGCCTCGAGGATCTCCTCGCAGCGAACGAGCTCGGCGACGGGCACGTACTCGCCGGTCTGGTGGGCGACCTGGATGTTCCCCGGACCGAAGACGACGGAACGGGCGCCGAGCGCGGTCATCTGCGGAGCCTCGGTGCCGAAGCTCACGGTGGCGGAGCTCTGACCGCTTTGCGCCTCGAGGAACTTCACCACCTCGGCCGAGTCCGGCGTCTCCACTCCGCGGTCCGTCCGGAGGATGCGCATGCGGACCTCGCAGCCCGGCTCCTCCCGGCGCAGCTGAAACATCAGCTGCTCGATGGCATAGGGCACCGCCTCCACCGGCTGCGCGGGGATGGGGCGCCACTCGAGGGTGAAGCCGCAGCTGCCGGGGATGACGTTCTTCGCGCGGCCCCCCTGGATCATCCCCACGTTGAGCGTGGTGAACGGCGGCTCGAACGACGGGTCGGTCTCCCCACGGAGCGGCCCCTTCGCGTAGGCGTCGATCCGGCTCAGCAGGCGCGCAGCGCGGAAGATGGCCGAGGCGCCGGTGTCCGGGTAGGCGCTGTGACCTTCCTTGCCCGAGACCTCGACCTCGGCGAGGCAGTAGCCCTTGTTGGCGCGGATCGGCCGGAGCGAGGTCGGCTCGCCGACGATCGCATTGCGCGCGGCACCCCGTCGGGCCTCGAGCAGCATCTTCGCGCCGAGGCAGCCCACCTCCTCGTCCGCGGTGAAGATGAGCCCCAGCGGCCGCTTGACCACGGCGCGGGTTCGCTCGGCGGCGAGCAGGGCGCAGGCGATGAAGGCCTTGGTGTCGCATGCTCCGCGACCGAGGAGCCGATCGCCGTCGCGCGTGAGGCGGAGCGCGTCGGCCCAGCCCGTGTCATAGGGAACGCAGTCGGTGTGGCCCACCAGCGCGAGCTCGGGGACCTCGTCCGGCCCGTGGCTGAAGGCGAGCAGGTTCACCTTCTCCACGCCGGCGTCGTCGGGGTAGCGCTGGCGCTCGCAGCGGAAGCCGAGTGCGGTGAGGCGGGGCTCGAGCCAGTCGATCAGCGGCCGGTTCGGGAGCTGGCTCGTCGTGTCGAAGCCCACCAGGGTGCGGAGCGTCTCCTCCAGCTGTCGTTCCACCTCGCTCACGCGAACGTCCTCCGGCACAGCGCTCTGAAGTCGCGGGCGGCCGCCTCCGCGTGCGGATGGTGCCCGTCCTGCACCACCCGCTGACCCTGGACCCAGGTGTCCGTCACCGCGGCGGCGGGGGCCGAGAAGACCACCGCGGCCAGGAGCCCATCCTCGGGGGCGCCAGCGAGCGCGGAGTGCGTGAGGTCCACCGCGCAGAGGTCCGCCGGCCGGCCAGGGGCGAGCCGACCCACGTCGAGCCCGAGGCTCCTCCCTCCACCACGCGTGCCCACCTCGAGCAGGGTGCGGGCCAGCCCGTCGAGGCCCTCGCCGGTCGGGGGGAGCACGAGGCGGCGGCCGCGCTGGAGCCGGAGATGGCCCTCGAGCGCACGGAGCTCGCCGAGCGGGTCGATCTCGCTCTGCCCATCGGTGCCGATGCAGAGCGTGGCTCCGGCGGTGGCGAGCCCATCGGCTGGGAGGATGCCGTCTCCGAGGTCGCGCTCGGTGAGTGGACAGGCGCAGATGCTGGAGCGGCCGAGCAGCGGGATCTCGTGCGGCGCGAGGTGGACTGCGTGGACCGCGGTGAAGCGGGCGTCGAGCAGGCCGAGCTCGTCGAGGAGCTCGACCGGACGACGGCCGTGCTCGGCGAGGCAGGACTCGACCTCCCGGGGCTGCTCGGCGACGTGCATGTGCACCGTCCCTGGCCGTGCCCGCGCCACGGCCTCGAGCCACGGGCGAGGGACGGCGCGGACGCTGTGCGGGGCGGCGCCCACCGTGACCAGCGGGTCAGGGCGGAAGCGCTGCTCGAGTGCCGAGACGGATGCGAGGAACGTGTCCGGGTCGGGGTCGTAGAAGCGGCGCTGGCGTGGCTCGGGCGCGGCGCCGAATCCGGAGCGCGCGTAACCGACGCGGAGGAGGTGAATGCGCAGGCCGACGTCGCGGGCGGCCGAGACCACACGGAGCGCCAGCTCGAGTGGATCGTCGTACGGGCGGCCGTCGGGCGTGTGGTGGAGGTAGTGGAACTCGCCCACGGTGGTGATGCCGGCGAGGGCCATCTCGAGGAAGCACTGGCGGGAGGCGACTGCGACACCCTCCGGATCGAGCGCGGCGGCGGCACGGTACATCGTCTCGCGCCAGGTCCAGAAGTCATCCTGGGGCCGGCCCGGTGCGGGGGCCTGGGTGCGACCGCGGAGGAGCCGCTGGAACGCGTGGCTGTGCGCGTTCACCAGGCCGGGCAGCAGGAGCTTGCCGGCGAGGCGTTCGACCGTGGCATCCGGCGGAGGCTGGCCAGCGCTTTCGCAGGTCCCGTCTGCGGCGATGGCGAGCGCCACGCCACGTTGGAGGCGGCCCCCCCAGACGAGGGCTTCGGGCTGGAGCCAGCGGGACGCCATGGAGCTTGGCACCCTAGCAACGCGCTCGTGGCCGGAGCGAGGGGGCGGGCACGATGCGTCACCCGGTGGATGCGATGCGTGCGTCGCGTGCACACCCTCCGAGCCCAACGACGAAAGAAGTTCCTCGGGAGGCGAGAATGGAAGCAGATCGCATGGTGGAAGATCAGGTCCGGCGGGTTCCGCCGTCGCTGCTGGTCGGGCTGGCCCTCGGATCGATGGCCCTGTCGGCCGCGTTCGCGGTGGCCGGCAAGCTGAAGGTCGCCAACTTCATCGGGCAGTGGGTGCCGTCGCTCCTCATCCTGGCGACGTTCGACCGGCTGATGCAGGGCGAGAGCGGGTCCGGGTTCCAGGCCGGGTCGAGCGCGCTGCCGAACGGCGTGGTCGGCTCGTCTGCGAGCACCGGGATCGGGTCGAGCATCGCTGGGACGACCGGCACGACCCGTACCCCGGGCCTCTAGTCCGGAGAGCGGTTCGGGAGTCCCGGGGGCAGCTGCATGGAACGGCCGCCCCGAGACGCAGCGAGCAAGCGGCCGGTCCTGGGGCCAACGGGCGGGTTCTCGGCGGGGTACCCCGACCCACCTCGAGATGTCCGTCCCAGGTGCCCGCCACGGGTGTCCGTCACGAGGTATCTGGCACCTGCGCGTGACATCTCGTGCCACGCGTAACGAGGCCGTAACGAGGTGTCTGGCACCTCGAGGCCGGCACCTCGAGGCCAGGAGGGCGGGCCGGCGGTCGGGTCCTCGGCCGTAACGAGGTGTTTGGCAACTCGAGCACCCGACCCCCGGCGCCCCGGGCCGCGTAACGAGGTGTCTTGGCACCCTCGCGCGTCGCACTCGAGCGGACTCGGGGTCCTCCCCCGCCGTAACGAGGTGTTTGGCACCTCGGGGCCCTGCATTGGAGCGCCGCGTGGGGTCTCGCCGTAACGAGGCGTTTGGCACCTCGGGCCCGCACCTCGGAGCCCTGCATTGGAGCGCCGCGTGGGGTCTCGCCGGATGGACGCGCGTCCAGAATGGCGGGCGCCTCCGGAGGACCGATCCGTGGGTTTCAGGCCGCGGTGTGGAGCGCCGTCCGACTCCGTTCGCGCCCCCGGTGGCGGAGGACGATGCCGTACCCCAGGAGAGCGTTCAGAAGCATGAGCGCGTTGGTCGCGACGAAGACCCAGTTCCTCAGCAGCCAGCTGTAGACGGTGAAGCCCGCCGAGGCGGTGATCTGGCCAAGGAAGAGCCACCGGCTGACCCCTTTGCTGGTCCCCTCCTTCCACTGCTTCCAGACCTGCTGACCGATGGTGAGCACCAGCACGCCCGAGCTGAACCAGCCGAGCCCCTCCGTGATTGCCATGGTCGGTCGAAGGTGGGCCCAGCCGGCGGGTACCGCACCAGGGGAGCTGTCGTTCGACGGACGGCGTGTCCGGGGCGCTGCCCCTTTCGCACCACGGGTAGGCGTGCTGACCTTGCAGCGTGCCTCGCAGACCGGATCCGCTCGAGACGTACCGCCAGAAGCGTGACTTCGGGGTGACCCCCGAACCAGCACCCGAGGCCGTCGAGCCTGCACCTGCCGGGAAGCTCCGCTTCATGGTGCATAAGCACGACGCCACCCGGCTCCACTACGACCTGCGGCTCGAGGTGGATGGCGTGCTCGCCAGCTGGGCCTGCCCGAAGGGTCCCAGCTACGACCCCGGGCAGAAGCGTCTCGCGGTGGAGACCGAGGACCACCCGCTCGCCTACGGCGATTTCGAGGGCCGCATCCCAGACGGCGAGTACGGCGCCGGCGACAGCATCATCTGGGACCGCGGAACCTACGACACCGAGCCCCCGGGGCAGATGCAGGCCCAGCGCCGGAAGGGCCACCTGCACATCGTCATGGACGGCCAGAAGCTGAAGGGCGGCTGGCACCTCGTCCGGACGCGTCCGCAGGGCGGCAAGGCACAGTGGCTGCTCTTCAAGGCAAAGGACGGAACCGAACGCCCCGACTACGACGTCGTCGCCGAACGGCCAGAGTCGGTGGCGAGCGGGCGCCGGGTCACTCGCGGCCCCCAACGGCAGAGCCGGCTCCGGGGCGTGCACCCCAGCGCGGAGGCCCTGCTCGCCCGGGTGTGGCCTCCGATGCTCGCCGTGCTCTCCAAGGGAACGCCCGCGCCGGCGAGCCGGTACGTGTACGAGGTGAAGTACGACGGCTATCGCGCGCTCGCCGCCATCTCGGGCGGGAAGGTCGCGGTCCGCTCGCGGAATGACCTCGACTTCGGCACACGCTTCCCATGGGTGCTGCCGGCCCTGTCCCAGATCGTGGTGGGCGAGGCGGTGCTGGACGGAGAGCTGGTCGCGTTGGACGGGCGCGGCGTCTCGCGCTTTCAAACGCTCGGAGCCAAGGGCGCCGAGCACCGCTACATGGTGTTCGACCTCCTCTGGCTCGACGGAGAGGACCTGCGGAAGCGGCCGCTCGAGGAACGCCGCGAGCTGCTCGAGTCGCTGATGGCCAACACCCGCGCCCCGCTCGAGCTGGCCCACCGCGTCCGCGGCGAGGAGGAAAAGGCGCTTGCCGAGGCGAAGGCACGCGGCTGGGAGGGCCTGCTCGCGAAGCTCCGGGGCTCGGTCTACACCGGCACCCGGAGCGCGGACTGGCTGAAGCTCAAGGTGCTCGGCACGGACGAGCTGGTCATCGCAGGGTGGACGCCCATCTCGAACGGAGCCTCGGAGGTCGGCGCACTGCTGGTCGCCGCGCGACGGGGCGCGGGATTCACCTACGCGGGGAAGGTGGGTACGGGGTTCGACCGCGCGATGCGGAGGCGGCTGCTCACACTGCTCAAGAAGGACGAGGTGCCGGGCCCGGCCGTCGAGGATGCCCCGCGGATGCGTGA
The DNA here is from genome assembly GCA_017881345.1 of Myxococcaceae bacterium. Classification (GTDB taxonomy): domain Bacteria; phylum Myxococcota; class Myxococcia; order Myxococcales; family Myxococcaceae; genus RPRB01. The sequence continues at coordinate 12,324 of JADGQZ010000136.1, forward strand.
CGCGCACTGGGTGACGCCACGCCACGTGGCCGAGCTCCAGTTCACCGAGTGGACTGCCGACGGGAAGCTGCGCCATCCGTCGTTCCAGGGCCTGCGCGAGGACAAGGGACCGGCGGACATCGGACGGGACGCCCCAGCGGAGAGCGCCCCGCGGGCGATGGGACGCACGACGCGGAAGAGTGGCAGCAAGTCGGCGACGCGGGCCCTTTCGCCGGCCCGGGGCCACACCGGAGGCACGACCAAGAGCACGCGGGCGCGCAGCGGGACGAAGCGCTCGCGCTCGACCAAGGGGGATGCGCCGGAGGCGAAGGAGCCCGACGGCGGCCCGCGAACCGGCTTCTTCGGGACCTCGACGGCCGAGGGCTTCGGGACGTGGCACTCGAACCGCGACGACGGTGGGGACGGCACCGGCGAGACCTCGGGGGCAACGCCCGCCGAGCCCCCTCCCGCAGAGGTTCCCCTCACGCACCCGGAGAAGGTCCTCTTCCCGGCCTCGCACATCCGCAAGGCAGACGTCCGGGTCTACGACGACGCGGTGGCGCCGGCGCTCATCGCGGCGCTGCGCGGCCGGCCGCTCTCGATGCAGCAGTGGCCGCAGGGAATCGCGCGTCCCGGCATCTTTCGGCAGGGCGCGACCACCGCGCCGCCGTGGATTCCCCGCGTCACCGTGCAGCACGTCGATCACCCTCTGGAGCACATCGTGGTGGATCGGCCGGAGACGGTCTCCTGGCTGGCGAACCAGTCGGCCCTCACGCTCCACATGACCTCGAGCCGCGCGGCCACGGTGGACAACCCCGACTGGGTGGCCTTCGACTTCGACCCCACCGACGGCTGGAAGCAGATCGTCCCGCTGGCGTTGGCGCTGAAGGGGCTCCTCGACGAGTTGAAGCTGGTCTCTGTTCCGAAGACCTCGGGGAAGCGCGGGCTGCACGTCCTCGTACCGCTGGGGCCCGGACACACCCACGCGCAGACGCTGGCCTTTGCCGAGGCGATTGCCGGGGCGCTCGCTGCCCGCTTCCCGGACCTCGCCACGACCGAGCGGTCGCTGAGCCGCCGGCGCGGACGTCTCTACCTCGACGCGCTCCAGAACGGACGCCTGAAGACGATGGTCGCCCCCTACTCCATCCGCGCGGTCGAGGGTGCCCCGGTGTCGACGCCGCTCGAATGGGACGAGGTGGACGGGCGGCTCGACCCTGCGAGCTTTGACATCCGGACCATGCCCGAGCGGCTGAGGCGCCGCGGAGACCTGTTCGCGCCCGCGCTCGCCGGTGGGCAGCGGCTGCCCGAGTTGCGCGGCTGACGGGGGCCATTCCGGAAGCTTGGGGGCGGCTGGGCGGGCGGTGCGGGCGTGTGCTAGGCGCGGCTCTCCGGAATGCGTGACCTCACCACCGCCGCCTCCCGGGCCGCCGATCCCGCCGCGGACCGTCGGTTCTTCGTGTTCAACGCGGTGGTCTCGACCGCGGCGCTGCTCCTGCTCGGCTGGCTGCTGCTGTTGCGCCGCGGAGCGGGTCCGGTGGCCGCGGGGGACCTTCGCTTCCTTCCGGCGGTGAACGCGTCTCTGAACGCGATGGCGGCGCTCCTGCTCCTGGCCGGTTGGGTGGCGATCCGGCGCGGGTCGATGCGGGTGCACCGGATCTTCATGGTGGGGGCGTTCGCCGCGTCGGCGCTGTTTCTGGTCTGTTACCTTGCGTACCACGCGGTACACGGGGACACGCGGTACGCGGGCGCAGGGGCGATGCGCGCGGTGTACCTGGCGGTGCTCGCGACGCACGTGTTGCTGTCCACCACCGTGGTGCCGCTGGCGCTGACAGCGTTCTGGTTCGCGCTTCGCCGCGAGTTCGGGCGGCACCGCCGCGTGACGCGGGTGCTCTGGCCGATCTGGATGTACGTCTCGGTCACCGGGGTGGCGATCTTCTTCATGCTGCGCAGCAGCTACGGCCGCTGAGAGGCTGCAGGGAAGATCAGCCTTCTCGTGGCAGGCATATGTGCCCGGGCGGGTCCTAGCGGGGCGTGCTAGCGAGGACTCGATGGCAGAAGTGCTCGTTGTCGACGACGACACGGACATCCGGGAGTCCCTCGTCGAGGCCCTCGAGGCGGAGCATGTCCGTGCCGTGGGCGCACCGAGCGGGCGGGAGGCGTTGCGGCTACTGGACCAGCCTGGTGCGCCGAGACTGCTGTTGCTGGATCTGCGGATGCTCGGGATGGACGGGCTGGGCTTCCTGGATGCGCTGGCGGCCCGCCCGGACCGCAACGCATACCGGGTCATCCTGATGTCGGCGGACCGGGCTGTCCGCCAGCTGGAGCATTCACCGGGCGTCGTGGCGGTGCTCCCGAAGCCGTTCGAGTTGACGGAACTGCTGGCGCTCATCGCCAGGCACGCCCCCCCTGAACGGGACGCGTAACGAGGTGTTTGGCACCTCGTTCAGTTCCCCGAGCCAATCCGGCGCTGCCGGTCGCCGTGAGTGGATCGAACGGCCGCTCGTGCGAGAGCAGAGAAAGGCTCAGCGCACCCAGAAGTGCGCTCAGCCAGCGGAGGCCTAGAGGCATACCGAGACCGTTGGCAAGCCAAGCGCTGCCGCAAGTCACCCCGGGAGGGAGGCGGTCAACGTCTGGCCCGCGCCCGTGCGTGCTTCTGCGAGGGCGACTGTTGAGTCCTGCAGCCGCTCCTCAAGCTGCGCTCTGGAGAAGCCCCGCCCTCGGCCAGACGAAGGGCTTGATGGCGCAGTCTGGAAATGGCGCCGAGAGTTCTCCCTTCATCCATCGAGCCGACGCCTTGCGGAATGCCGCCGCGAAGCCCCGGTATCGTTCGAGGAACGCCTCGCGGAGCGCAGGAATCGTCGTATGGCAAGGTGGTCTCGGCTTCCGTTGCGTCGGTGCAGACCTCGCGTGCGGGCGTTGTCGGAGAACGCCTGTCCTGCCGAGAAAGGTCCCGTGCTGGCGCGCTGCCTGTTCCTCGATTGCCCTGACCGCGCGACGGAGGAAGTTCGTGAGGGCACCCGCTGCCTGGAGCGCCGGGTGCGGAAGCTTGGCAAGTCGAAGTTCCTCTGCTTCGGCCCAGCGTCGGTCAAGGCGGGCACGAGCCTCACGGCGACGGTTTCCACTCGTCCGTCGCGTCCAATTGAACCAGTGGAAAGTGCGTGGCCGCCCGTCCAGCATCAGCGGCAGGGCACTCAAGCCGGGCCACTCGTGGCAGTGCCGCACGAGGCCCTCCTTAGGGCCATGGGAGAGGACGTACCGCACCCTCTCGAGGAGAGCCTCATCATCGAGGATTGGCGACGCCGAGTAGCGACGTTCCCAGAACGCGCCGCGCCAACCGACGAGCGCACCAACCTTCTTGGAGATGTTCGCCATCAGGTACTGCATGTAGCGCGGCAGATTCCCCTCCGGAGCGCGCAGGACCAGGTGGAGGTGATTGGAGAGAACACTGAAGGCGAAGAGCTCGACGCCATGCCGACGAACGGCCCGCGCGAGTACACCCCCGAGGACTTCCGTCGTCTCGTCGGACGGACGGAGCAGATTTCGACGCTGAAAGCAGCGCGCCGTCACCATGTAGATCTCGCCCGCTTGGTACATCCGGACCGGTCTCGCCACACCAGGCCCTCCCTTCGCGCGACGTCGCTCCAGCACAAGGCGCGCCAGAGGAGCGTGGGCAGGCCGTAACGAGGCGTAACGAGGTGTTTGGCACCCCAGGTGGCACCCCGGGTGGGCGGAGTTCAGGAGGCCAGGGCCGGTTCCTGCTCCACCGGCACGTCGCACGCCTCCGGGACGCCGTCCACGTAAGCGACCCTTTGCCCGAGAACCGCCGGGACGCGAGGTCCGGGAGTCACGATGCCGGTCAGGTTCAACGGATCGACGGCGGCGATCTCCAGCCGCTGTCCCGTGGGGCGCGTCCGGCGGACCGCCCGGGCAACGTCCACGGCGTCCGGGACGGCGAACTGTTCGCCACCGACGCCCGCCAGGAACCGGCCACCGCGGATCTCCCCGCGTGCCTCCATCCGTCGGTACGTGCGCACCAGATCACGCCACGGCGGCGCAAGCGGTTCGCGGACGACCAGGTCGCGAAACACGATTCCCCACCGAGCAAGGAAGAGACGTGCGAGTCCCCCGAGTTGCTCCTCCGCGCTCGCGGACCCCTCTGTCCGGAGCAGCGACCAGCGACCGGGACCGCCGTGCTTGAGAGCCCGCTGCTGGCGGCGCCGCCTCGGGCTGAGCAGGACGCGGAGATTGTCCACGGCGTCCGCCGTCACGAGCCCTCGACCGAGCAGGTCCCAGAGCGCGTCCTCGACCGCCTCGACCGGTCGGCCCGAGGCAGACAGCAGCTCGGCGAAGAAGCACGCCCCGCGCCGCGCGAGCACGTCCACCACCGCGCGGCTCCCTTCGGCGAGATCTTCCGGCCAACCCTCCGACGTCCCGGCGCGCGCGGCCGCAAGGAGGGACGCAAGCTCGGAGCGACGGACGAAGGTCAACGTCGCGGTGCGATTGGGTTTCAAGGTTCGTGCCGGCTTCGAGACCGGGTCCACCTCGGCGCCGCGGCGAGGACCCACCACGCGAGGCTCTCGGAGCGTGAGGCGACCCCACGCCACATCGCCGCCCCAGCAGGCGCGCTCGAGCAACTCGGAGACGTTGCCACGGACCCGCGCGGGCAGGAGCACCTGCTCCCACGCTGCGGCAGGCGCCTCCCACCCTTCGAGCAACGACACCGCCCGGAGCAGCCCGCCCTGACCGCCGAGCGCGTCCGACGGGTCGAGGTGGTGCCAGCGGAACAGGAACCGCATGAAGTCTTGGGCCGAGAGTGGCTCGATCTCGCGGCGCAGGCGTCCCACGGTGAGTCGATGGATCCGCTGTAAGAGCCGGCGGTCGCACCACTCGAGCTCCGTGCTTCCGGGCCGGAAGTTGCCCCGCAGCACCTGCCCCTCCGATTCGAGTCGGTGCAACGCGAGCGTCACGTCCTCCGGTGACAGAGCCAGGGCGAGCGAGAGCCCTGTCACCGCCACCGGCCCCGCGACCTCCATTCTCCCGCGCACCGCGGCGAGCACGGCGACCTCGCGCTCGAGGGGAACGTCTCCGGGCAAAGGCGCCAGCGGTGGTGCCACCTCCCTCTCCGAAAAGAGAGCGTGGATGTGCAGGATGCGTTCCGCGCAGACGGCGAAGGTTCGCCGAGAGGTGCCAAACACCTCGTTACGGGCTTGGGTGGGCACCCCGAGCCCTCCCGTTCCGGAGACGGTCAGTCTCGCGGCGCGGCCGGTCGCGATCAGCGCGTCCAGGAGGTGCGAGGGCACACCCTCGATCGGAACCAGGACCGCGGCGAGCAGCCAGTCGTGCAGTTCCTCGGCATCGCGGATCAGTGGCCGCGCATCGGCGACGACCTGCTCGATCGCGGACGCATCCAGCGCTCCGAGCCCGGCTGCGTCCTCGGCCGGCAGCGACCGGCGGACCTGGACGGCTCGCGCCCGGCGCTCCTCGAGCGGCGCGTCGTCGAGGAACGTGTACGGCTGCGAGTTGAGCAGAGCGTGCGCCAGCGGCGAGGGCTCGGGGAGATCACGTGCGACTCTCTGGATCTCGCCCGCCCGGAGCGATCGAAGCACGCCCTTCAACCCCTCCACGTCCAGCGCCTCGGTCAAGCAGTCCCGGAGCGCCTCATGGACCAACGGGTGGTCCGGCGGCTCGACCTCTCCGCCCCCATGGTTGTCCTGACAACCCACCTGTGCGGGAAAGACCGCCGCGAGCAGGTCCTCCGCCCGGGCACGCTGGATGTGTGGGGGAACGCGCCCACCGCTCTGGTATCGGGAGAGGGCAAGCGCCCGGGTGGCACTCCACCGGAAACGTGTCCCGAACAGCGGCGCCTGGAGCACCGCCTGTACCAGCACCGACTCGACCGTGTCGGGGTGCAGGAACTCGAAGATCTCCTCCAGCGGGAAGCTGTGTTGCTCTCCGAGCGAGAGGAGGATGCCGTCGTCCGTCGCCGCCGCCTGCAGTTCGAAGTCGAAGGTGCGGCAGAAGCGCTTGCGCAGCGCCAGCCCCCAGGCCCGGTTGATGCGGCCGCCGAACGGCGCGTGCAGGATGAGCTGCATCCCCCCGGCCTCGTCGAAGAACCGCTCGGCAATGACCGTCCGCGAGCTGGGGAGCACCCCGAGCACCTGCCGACTCGCGCGCAGGTACTCGGTCAGCGCCTCCACGTCCCGCGCGCCGAGCCCGAGCCGCTGCAGCCACGCGTCCGCCGCTGGGTGCTCGAGCACCTCGTCCCGGAGCCGACCCACCTCGCGCGACAGCTCGTCGGTGCGTGACGGCGCCTCCCCTCGCCAGAAGGGCACGCTCGGCGGCGCACCGCGCGCGTCCTCGACCCGTACCACCCCGCCACGGAGACCCTGGACTCGCCAGCTCGTGCTTCCGAGCAGGAAGACATCGCCGGCCATCGTCTCGACGGCGAAGTCCTCGTCGAGCGTTCCCACCTGCCGGCCCTCGGGCTCCGCCACCACCGGATAGGTGAAGGTGTCGGGGATCGCACCCCCGTTCATCAGGGCCGTGAGGCGCGCGCCCTTCCGGGCCCGGAGCACGTGATTCACCCGGTCGCGGTGCAGGTGGACCCGCATCCGTCCCCGACGCTCGCTCACCCCCTCCGAGAGCATCTGGAGCACCTGCGCGTAGGCGTTCCAGCCCAGGTCCCGGTAGGGCCAGGCACGCTTCACGAGCGCGAACAATGCTCGCTCGTCCCAGGCGTCCACTGCACACGCCGCGACAATTTGCTGGGCGAGCACGTCGAGCGGCGCCTCGGGTATCCGCACCGCGTCCAGCTCCCCGTCGTGCACCGCACGGAGCAGCGCCGTGCACTCGACCAGCTCGTCCCGGGTGAGCGCGACGAGAATGCCCTTGCTCACCCCATGAAGCGAATGTCCGGCGCGCCCGATGCGCTGGAGGAACAGCGCAATGCCGCGCGGGCTGCCGAGCTGCACCACCAGGTCCACCGCCCCGATGTCGATGCCGAGCTCGAGGGACGCCGTGGCCACCATTGCCCGGAGCTCACCGCGCTTCAGCTTCTCCTCGGCGGCCAGGCGCAGCTCGCGGGCCATGCTCCCGTGGTGGGCGGAGACCGTGCCCGGGCCGAGGCGCGTTCCGAGGTCATGCGCGACGCGTTCGGCGAGCTTGCGGGTGTTGGTAAAGATGAGCGTCGTCCGGTGCTCGGAGGTCAGCTGCACCAGACGGTCGTAGACCTGCCCCCACATCTCGTGGGTGGCGACGGCGCTCAGTGGATCCTCCGGCGTCTCGAGCGCGAGCTGCCACTTGCGGAGGTGGCCCACCTTCACGACCGCGCACCCGTCGGGGCGCCCGGTGAGGAACGAGGCGAAGGTCTCGACCGGTTTCTGCGTGGCGGACAGCCCGATGAGCTGCGGGCGTCGCCGGACCTGCGCCTTCAGCCGTTCGAGCGAGAGTGCGAGGTGGCTGCCCCGTTTGTCACGGGCGAGGGCGTGGATCTCGTCGACGATGACCGTGTCCACGTGTCGGAGCGTCTCGCGGGCCCGCGCCGCGGTGAGCACCAGGTAGAGCGACTCGGGCGTGGTGATGAGGACGTGCGGGGGCCGGCGGAGCATCTGCGCCCGCTCGCTCGCCGGCGTGTCCCCGGTGCGGACCTGGACCCGGACCGGCTCCGGAAAGAGCCCCTCGCGCGCGGCGAGCTCGTAGATCGCCTCGAGCGGCCGGAGCAGGTTCTTCTGGACGTCGTTTCCCAGGGCCTTGAGCGGTGAGACGTAGACCACCGAGGTACGGTCCTCGAGGCGGTTCTCCAGCGCGAGCCGGAGGAGCCGGTCCAGTGCCGCCAGGAAGGCCGAGAGCGTCTTTCCAGAGCCCGTCGGCGCGGCGATCAGGACGTCCTCACCCGCGAGGATGCGCGGCCATCCGAGGCTTTGGGGTTCGGAGGGCTGCCCGAGCGTGGACAGAAACCACCGCTGGACCAGGGGATGGAACGCGGCGAGCGCGGGTTGGACCGCGTCTGCTTCGGACGCGAACTGGAAGGGAAGCTGCGGCGCGGCCATTTCCCGCATTCCTGAACGCCGGTACAGGCTCCGTCAAGGGGCCTTGCGACGGTCGCTGAACCTCTGATGGCTCCGCTTCTCGTCTGCTTGCCCCTGGGGTGACGTGCACGAGGCGGCCCAACGAGGTCCCGGCGCGCGTTGGCCCGACGCGCTTCGTGCGTGTCCATCCGACCCCGCCGTGCCGAGGTGCCAGACACCTCGTTACCGACCTCGCGGACGACCTCGTTGGTGGCCTTCGACGGAAGAAAGCCCTCGGAAAGACAAGCCTTCTCGAGGTGCCAAACACCTCGTTACCGGCCTCGTTACCGACGCTCTTGCCCGGCGGTCAGAGCTGGACGCGCCGGAAGGGGCGCACCGTCACGTGCTCCCAGACCTGTCCCGTGACGTACGGGTCGACCGCCAGCCAGGCATCGACGTCGGCCCGGGACGGGAACTCCACCAGGACCATCGACCCGACCATCCCCCCGTCGTCGTCGAGCATCGCTCCGCCCTCGACGAAGGTGCCCTCCGTCTTCATCCGCTTTACTCCCTCGATGTGCGCGGGGCGGTGCTTCATGCGACGTGACAGCGCCTGCGGATCACGGAAGTCGTGGGCGATGATGAGGAAGTTCATGGGGTCTCCCGCTCGGGCCACCTCATCCTGCCGGCCGGTCCTCGGAGTCGTCGAGCGCCCTCAGCACCGTCTCGGCCTCCATCTCCCGTCTCAACGCGCTCACCTCCCGTGCGCGGCTGGGTCGCGCCACGAGCGGCTCTCCTACGCGCCCGCCGCGAGGACCTCGACTTGCCGCGCCACCCGCGTCCGATGCTCCGCCCACCATGAAGACGTGGCGATGCTCCGCGTCCGGTGCCACCCCGCCGCAGAGTGCTAAGTTCGACTGCCCGTGACCCGAACGCACTGTCGCGCGGTCCCACCCGACGGGCGGTCGCAGGTCGATCTCGTCCGCGCCGCGAGCGATCAGCCCGGCCACCGGGTCGGCGCGAGCGCGATGACGGAGTTGGTCCCGGTCTTCCCTCACCGGACGCATCGCGGCGTCTCGATCGAGCGCATCCGGAGGCTCGCGTTGGCAGCGCGCAGCACCGAAGGCACACTCACCGGGGCTCGGGTCGCCGCCGCCCCCCGTCGCAAGACCTGACGCCGCCGATGCGCGCCGTCTTCTCCGCGCTGTTCTGGGCCTACCTCGCCCTGATCTGCGTCCCCCTCTTCCTCGGCGCGGTCATCGTTTGGCTGCTCACGCTCCCGTTCGACCGGAACGGACGGATCCTTCACCTATACGCGTGCTTCTGGGCCCAGCTCCTCTTCTGGAGCAACCCGTTCTGGCGCCTGCGTGTCGACGGGCGCGAGCACCTGCCGTGGCGTGGGGGCGCGGTGCTCGTCTCGAACCACGCCTCCCTGGCCGACATCCTGGTGCTCTTCGGCCTGTGGCGCCCGTTCAAGTGGGTCTCGAAGGCGAGCAACTTCCGCATCCCGCTGATCGGCTGGAACATGCGTCTCAACCGGTACGTCCCGCTGGTCCGTGGCGACAAGGAGAGCATCGCGGCCATGGTCCACGCCTGCGAGGCGTGGCTGTCCCGCGGCGTCCCGGTGCTCCTGTTCCCCGAGGGCACGCGCTCGGCAGACGGCGAGGTGAAGACGTTCAAGGACGGCGCGTTCCGGATGGCGCTCGAGCAGGGGGTTCCGCTCGTGCCCATTGCCCTCAGCGGAACGGGGGACGTGCTCCCGAAACACGGTTGGGTGATGCGGGGGACGGCCCGATGCCGCGTCCGGGTGCTCCCACCCGTCGATCCGGCCGGGTTCCGGGGCGATCTCGCGGCGTTCCGCGACCACGTCCGGGGCCTGATCGTCGCCGAGAAGGCGCGCCTCGACCAGGAGGCCGGAATCCCGGCGCGGAGCTGACGTCGGGCGCTCGCCTGTCTGTTCTCCGGCGAAACAATCGGCATGCCTCCCTGCAACGAATCGCCCGGCCGGGTGTCGGCATCTTGCCTGGGGAGTAGCCGTGCTATGGGGCAGGCTGGAGAAGAGGCGCCCGCCTGTTCATGATGCCCGACGTCCCCGGGAGCAGTTCCTTGGGCGGAGCGAGGGGAGCGCCGCTCGGGTGGAGGCGACGATGATGGGCCGGCTCGGCGGTGTCTTCGGTGTGCTTCTTCCTTCCTTGGTGCTCGCGCAGGCGCAGCAGCCTCCGCAGCAGTGGGCACCTCCTCCACCTGCCCAGGTCGTGCCGGCGCAGTACGCGCCGCAACCTGCGCCGGTTCAGGCCGTTCAGTACGCGCCTGCTCCACAGCAGGCTGCGCCACCTGTCCAGGCGCAGCCGCAGTACGCGCCGGCTCCGCAGCAATACGCGCCGCCGCCTCAGGCTCAACCGCAGTACGCACCCGCTCCGCAGCAAGCCGCACCGCAGCCCCAGTACGCGCCCGCGCCGCAGCAATACGCGCCGCCGCCTCAGGCTCA
>JADGQZ010000137.1 GCA_017881345.1 Myxococcaceae bacterium
CGCGTCGAGGATGGGCTCCGGCGGCTCGGTCTCCACGTCGACCGGCCCCGTCAGGAGCTTGAGATCGATGCGCAGCAGCGCCGAGGAGAGCAGGCGCTCGCTGCGGTTGTACCAGGTCGGGTCCGGGGCGCCGGATGCAGTGGTGCTCCCCTCGGTGACGTAGAGCGCGCCGTCCGGTCCGAACGCCAGACTGTTGGTCATGTGATCCTTCGCCGAGCGCGGAAGACCGGTGACCATGTCCTCGAACGTGGCGATGAAGCCGGGCAGGACCGGGATCATCGTCACGCGCGTCACGGTGCCGCTCCAGTCCGGGGCCGGCTGGAGGTAGACCGGGGCATTGGTGGTGACCCAGAAGACGTTCGGGTCGTCCGGCTGGAAGGCGAGCCCGATCAGGGTGCGTCCGGCAAGGCCATCCCACTCCTCGACCACGCCCAGGGTCCCGTCGGGGGCAATGGGCCAGCGGCGGACGATGCCGTCCAGCGCGGTGGCGTAGAGCTTCCGGTCCGGGCCGATGAGGAGGCTGCTGACTGGCGTGCCATTCCAGAGCGGCGGGTCCTGGACGGTGTACCGGTAGCGCGGGTCGATCTTGATGTTGGTGAAGTCACCCGTGGAGAAGGTGCTGGTGAACGGGACGAACGTGACGCCGGCCTGGTCCGTCACACGGTCGGACAGCTGGAAGATGTAGCTCGTGCGTGGGTCGAGCAGGACGGTGGGCTGGAGCACGATGGCATCGCCGCCACCGGTGGTGTTGACCGTCGCCGCGACCTGCATGCCGTCGGCGGCGCGCAGCAGCCGGACGTTGTCCCCGGTGAGGGTGGAGTCCGCGACGCCCTGCCCGAGGTTGGGCAGGAAGATGTCCACCTTGACGGCCGTGTCACGGCCGACGAACGTGTAGCCATCGGGCGGATCGATCGCCCGCACCGACGGATGCGGGGGCCCCGCGTCGGGGATGCCCGAGTCGACCGGGGGCCCACCGTCGTCCCCCCCATCCGGCGGTGGAGGGCAGGACAGGAAGGTACAGCCCCCATCCGCGCCCCCTCCGTCAGGCACCCCCCCGTCCGGAGGGAGCCCGCCGTCGGAGCCAATTGCCCCGCTGCACGCAACTGCGCAGACCAGCACCGCCGCCACCGCCCAACGCCCACCGCGCATGTCTTTCGTCGTCCGTCCCGCCAACCGGCACACCGGCCGGTCAGGCTCCCTCGGGTGAAATGCGTGGGAAGGTGGGGTTGGCAGTCGGGCGCCGGAACCCCCGGATCGTCTGGGTCTGTTCACCTCTGAAGGGGCGGACACAACCCCAGTGCGATTAGTGTCCCCGGAGTCATGCCGCGGTCCGTTCCCATTGAGCTTTTGAGCTTCCGGCGCACTTTTGCGCTCTTGATGGTCCTGGTGGCGGTGCCGTCCGCCGGGCTGACCGGGCTGGGCGTGGTGGCGATCCTCAATGAGCGGGCGGCCGTGGAGAAGCGCCTGGCCGCCGTATGGCAGGACCGGCTCGACACGCTCAGCACGCGCCTCCGCCAGGCGCTCGACGCGAGCAGCGTGGAGCGCGCGGACGGTGCCGTTCGCGTCACGGCGCCCTCGGGTCTGCGGCTGTCCGGCGCCGGGTGCCGGCTGTGGCACGACGTGCTCGAATCGCCGGACACCGACCTGGTGGCGGCGCTCACGCCCGTCCGGAGCCAGCTGGCGTTCCTCCCCGAAAGGCCGAGCTTCCTCAGCCTTCCGGGGCCCACCGGGCCCGTGCTCATCGTCGCGCTCCGGACCTCGGACGGTGTGCTCGGCGCCGAGCTCTCACCTCGGGGGCTCGAGCAGCTGCTCGCGCAGAGCGGGCAGGACCTCCGGGGCAAGGGAGAGCAGGTCCGCTTCGAGCTCACGCCGGTGCAACCGGCACGGACCGGGCTGGTGGGAAAGTTCATCGGCGGGGTGCCCGGCGCCAAGAACGCGCTCGAGGTGACCCCTCTCGCCGAGCGGCCGCTGCCGGCGCCCCTTCAAGAATTCCAGCTGCGCGCCATGCCCGAGGCCGGGGACCCGGTGGCCTTCGCCTCGCTGCGGAACCGGCTGGTCTACGCCGGGCTGCTCGGCGCCTTCTACGCGACGCTCGTCGTCGGCGTCGTGTACACGGCGCGCGCACTGTACCTCCAGGCACGGCTGTCGCGACTGAAGACGGACTTCGTGAGCCTGGTGAGTCACGAGCTCCGCACCCCGCTGACCTCGATCCGCATGTTCATCGAGACGCTCGCGCTCGGCCGGGTGAAGGACCCGGCGCAGACCCAGGAGGTGCTCGAGCTGCTCCAGCGCGAGACCGAGCGGCTCTCGGCGATGATCGAACGGGTGCTGGACTGGGCGCGGCTCGGGTCGGGTCGGCAGCGTTACCGGACGGAGCGGCTCACGCCGCAGCAGATCATCGATGCCTCGCTCGACGCGTTCCGCGCCCAGCGGCTGGACAGCAAGGTCGAGCTCCGCTGCGAGATGCCCGAGCCGCTTCCGGTGGTGGAGGGCGACCGCGAGGCGCTGGCCGGCGCGCTCCTCAATCTCCTCCACAACGCTTACAAGTACTCGGGGGCCGAGAAGCGAATCGAGCTGCGCGCAGGAATCCGGAGCGGCGGCGTGGACATCGAGGTGGAGGACCATGGCGTGGGCATCGCCAAGCGCGACCGGAAGCGGGTCTTCGACCGCTTCTACCGCGTGGACAATCTGCTGACCCGGCAGACCGAGGGCTCGGGGCTCGGGCTCTCGATCAGCAGGCGCATCATCGAGGCCCATGGCGGCAAGCTCACGGTGAAGAGCGAGCTCGGCAAGGGCAGCACCTTCACCATTCACTTGCCGGCGGCGAAGGAGGCGGAGGCGTGAGCGAGGAGAAGCCGCGCGTCCTGGTGGTGGAGGACGACGTGTCCATCCTCACCGGTGTCTCGATGAACCTCCGCTTCGAGGGCTACGAGGTGGTGCAGGCCCAGGACGGGGCGCGCGGCCTGGAACTGGCGGTGAGCGAGGCGCCCGACCTCATCGTGCTCGACGTGATGATGCCGAAGCTGAACGGTTACGAGGTCTTGCGCGAGCTCCGGTCCCGAGGCGTGCGAACGCCGGTGCTGGTGCTCTCCGCCAAGGGGATGGAGCGGGACAAGGTGCTCGGCCTCGACCTCGGCGCGGACGACTACGTGGTGAAGCCATTCGGCGTCGCCGAGCTGATGGCCCGGGTGAAGGCCGTGCTCCGCCGCCGCTGGGGCGACGACGGCCAGGTGCTCCGGTTCGGGGACGTGGCGGTGAACCTCACCACCAAGCAGGTGGCCCGGGGGGCGGCACCGGTCGAGCTCACGGCGCAGGAGTTCAAGCTCCTGGCGCATCTGGTCTCGAACCCCGGACGGACCTTCTCCCGCGAGGAGCTGCTCTCGGGCGCCTGGGGCATCGACTACGAGGGCACGCCGCGGACGGTGGACACCTTCGTCCGGCAGCTCCGACAGAAGCTCGAGCCCGACCCGGATGCGCCCCGCTACATCCTCACCGCCCGGGGCCTCGGTTACCGGTTCGAGCGGCCCCAGGGCTGACCGCCCCAGGAGACGCCACGGGCGTGCGGGAAGATCCGGCCCCCCCGGACGACTGTCCGTGGGGACATGAAAGACGCCGTCGCACAGGACAAGGGCTCCTTGACCGTCGTTCCGGCGCGGTGGCACGGTCGCGCCATTCCGACGCCGTCGAAGTTTCGCAGTCCAACGACATTGGATCCCACGCTGCGGACGGCCGTCGTCGCGCTCCGGCCCGTCCTGCTTTCGCTCGCGCGGCGGATGTGCGCCTCGGACGCGGACGCTGCCGACGTGGTGCACGACGCCCTGGAGAGCGCGCTCCAGGCCGGTGACCGGCTCCAGGCGGTGGAGAATCTCCAGGCCTGGCTGGTCACCATCCTCCACCGGCGGATGATCGACCTCTTCCGGAAGCGCGAGCGCGAGGAGCTGGGCGATCCTCCCGAGGAGCCCACGCTCACGCAGGACGTGCCGCCCGCGGACGCGCCGCTCTGGACCCGCATCGACACCGCGCAGCTCCGGGCCGCGGTGGACCGGCTGGAGCCCGAGTTCCGTCAGGTCTTCACCCTGCACGCCTTCGAGCGGCGCTCGTACAAGGACATCGCCGCGGCGCTCGACATCCCGCAGAACACGGTTGGAACGCGCCTTCTCCGGGCGCGCCGGAAGCTCAAGGTGTTGCTCCTGGGCGGCCGGGAGGAGGTGGGGACATGACGCCCGAGGACCACAGCGGCGGACCGGTTCATTGCGACCAGCTCGGCCGGTTCGTCGACGGCGAGCTCGCCGTCACCGAGGCAGCGGCGTTCCGCCGCCATCTCATCGTCTGCGCGCGCTGCCAGCAGGAGATGCACGGGCTCATGCAGCTGTCGGCGCTCGCCGAGCAGAGCCAGGGACGGGCCCCGGCGGCTCGACCGGAGCTCGCGCCGGCCCTGCTTGCGGACCGGCGCGCTCCACCCCGCCGCGCTGCCTGGCTCGCCGTGGTGGGCGCGGTGGCGATGGCCGCGGCGCTGGTGCTGGCCATCCGGGGGAATGCCTCTAGATCGGACCTGCCCGCGATGCTCGCCTCGCTCGATGCGCGCCGGACCACGGGGTGGCCGAGCTACGCCGGACCGCGCGAGTACCGCCCCTACGTCGTGCAGCGTGGCCCCACAGCGCCCCGTCCCCTCAAGGGACTCGCCAGGCTGGAGGAGGACGGCAACTGGCAGGCGCTCGGAACCGCAGCGCTGGTGCAGGGCGAGTACGCGCAGGCGCTGAGCTATCTCCGGCGAGCCCCCCAGAACGTCGCGGTGCTCAACGATCTCGGCCTGGCCCTGATGGACAGTGGGAACATCGAGGCGGCGCTCGAGGCCTACGATCAGGCGCGCGCGCTCGACCCGAGGTTCGCCCCGGTGGAGTTCAATCGGGCGCTGGCGCTCGAGCGTCTGGGGTTGCCGCGCGCCGGGCTCGAGGCGATGCGCCAGGCGAGCCAGGCGGCGCTGGGCGGGTGGAAGGACGAGGCGGCCCGGACCGTCGCGGCGCTCGAGCAGACGGCGCAGGCCCGGAACGCCGAATCGGACCGGGTCGAGCAGGCCCGCAGCGCGCTGCTGGACGCAACGCTGCCCGATCCCCAGCTGGTCCAGGCGTACCCTGGCACCTTTCGCTTCCAGCTCTACAGCGCGCTGGCCTTCGCCGCGGACCGCGCCGCCGTGGAGAAGCTCCTGCCCCTCGCCAGGCAACTGGACGAGATGAGCGGATCGGCGCGGCTCGCGCAGTGGGTCAATGACACCGCAGCCCACGCCAACGCTCGCAGGGCCGCGCTCGCCCCCCGGCTCCGGGGTTTCACTGCGAGCTCGCCCGCGGACGAGCGGGCCGCGCTGCTCGCCGAGGCGGGCGCCGGGGGACAGGAGGACCAGGTACTCTACGTGCTCTCGCGCGAGTTCCCCCCACGCGACGACCACTTCTCGAGACTGGTGACTCGCCTGAACGATCCGTTCTGGGACCTGCGGCTGCTCACCTCGCGGGTACGGGTGGAGAGGCAGGCCGGGCGCCCGAGCACGGCCGAGCGACTCGCCCGGTCGACCCCCGCGAGACTCTGTCAGGACGCAACGCTCTCGGGCGAGTGCTTCAATCTTTCGTACGAGCTCGCCCAGACCTACGCGTACGCCGGTCGTCCGGCGGACGCACGCCGGGCGTTCGAGGAGTCCCGCGCGGAGGCGGCGAAAGCTCCTCATCCGGTCCGGGATCGCGGCCTGCTCCTGCACACCGGGGCGACCAACGCCGACGCCGATCGCATCGCGCTCGCCCGGGCGCAGTTCGAGGAGGCCGATCGGCTCAGCAGCGCCAGCTGCGAGACTCGAGAGTACGGCCTGTTCTCGCTCGGCCAGGCGTACCTTCGCCGTGGAGATGCGGCCAGCGCGCGGGCGATGCTCGCCTCCGCCCCGACCTGTGAGCATGGCAACGTCGGGCTCCGCGCGGAGCTCCAGGCCGATCTCGCCGTGCTCACCGGCACCGCCGAGGACCAGGCGCTCGCCCGGCAACGCCTGGGGGAGTCCAAGGCCGCCGCCTCCGACCCGGTGACGCGACTCACGGCGGATGCGATCGAGCTGATGCTCGACGCCGAGCAGGGGAAGCCCGGCACGCTCCAGAGCTACCGCGCGCTGGTCCGGCGTTCACGGGAGGTCACGGGCGCGGAGGACCCGCTGGCGCGCGCGGGGCGATCGGTGGGGCTCCAGCTCATCCGCGAATCCAGGGGCAACGATGCGCTCGAGCTCGCCGCGGAGATGCTCGCCGGGTCAGCGCCGGATGCGTGCGCCCTGGCGGTGATTGCGGACAACCGGCGCCTGGGCTTCGTCACCCTGACAAAGGACAAGGTCGTCTCGCAGCAGATCCGGTCGCGATCGGAAACGGGTCCATCGGGCGCACCACCCACTCTCGACCCAGGATGTCCGGAGATCGCCGTCCTCGCGCCGACCGGTGCGCTGGACGTGGCGCGCTGGCTTCCGCCCGAGCAGGCCTGGAGCCTCCGCGTCGGTCCACCGCGAGCGGTCGCGCCGCCGCGGTTCCGGCAGCGGGTGCTGGTGCGCGGCGCGCTCGCACCGGCCGACCTCGAGCTGCCTCCGCTCGGAAATCGAGCCGTCTCCGCTCCGGGCTGGGACGTCCTGGAGGGGGGACAGGCCACCCCAGGCCGCGTCCGAGCAGCGCTCGAGGGGGCGGACCTCGTCGATTTCGAGGTGCACGGCATCGTCGACGCGGCGGTCCCGGACGGCGCCGTCCTGGTACTGAGCCCTGACCGCAGTGGCGCCTATGCGTTGTCGGCGTCAGACATCCGTGGACTGCGACTGGAGCACGCGCCGGTGGTGCTGCTCGGTGCGTGCCGCGCCGCAACGGGGTCTCACTATCGAGATGTCACCTGGTCCTTGCCGCAGGCGTTTGTGCAGGCCGGGGCTCGCGCGGTTTTCGCGTCTCTGGCAGAGTTGCCGGACGATCGCGCCGGCCAGTTTCTGTCTGGCATCGCACGTCGGGTGGAGTCGGGGGTCCCGCCGAGCGCTGCACTGAGGGATGAGCGGGTCGAGTGGCTCCGACGTGGGGAGCGCTGGTCCAGAGAGGTCGTGTTGTTCGATTGAGGGGAGTTCAATGCACCCGTTCCGGCCGATGCTGGCAGCGCTCGCCGCTCTCTTCTTGACGCTCGCCGCCTGCAAGACCACCGGGGACTGGTATCACCAGGCGAGTCCGCTCGAGGACGAGGACCTCAAACAGTACAGCGTCCAGGAGTCACTCGAGTTCTACCGCGGCTTTTACCCGCCGCGTGGCTACTACCTGATCATCGCCGTCCGCGAGGTCGACGACCCCGCCGCCGCGCATGTCTACAGCTTCGTCGTCTTCCGCGTCTTCGACGTGCGGCTCGGCGGCAAGATCGTCCCGCCGCAGGTTGAACGGATCATCGGTCCAGTCGCCACCCCGCAGGAGTGGACCGACCTCTTCTCCATCTTCCGCAGGTACTCCTCCTCTCCACCGGCGGGCTACTACTGCTGGCAGAACGACTGCAGCGGCAAGTACAACCCGCCGGGCGAACCGGAGCGGGGTGACCCCTATCCACCGGACCTTCCGGGCCAGCCGCCGACCTCGCTCGCCGTGGGCTACGGAGTGGTGCCGGTGGGTGGAGCGGACGGAGGAGTCGTCCTGCTCGAGGACGAGCTCGAACGTGCGAGACAGCTGGCGGCCAACGGGACCGGCGGCTCGACCGTCTTCACCCCTCGCAATGGTACGCGCATCACCGCGGGCTACGTCCAGGAGCTCCGGAGCTATGCCGAGCGTGTCCAGAAGTCCTTCCTCGGAGCCCCCACCCCTCCCCCCGCACCGAAAGGGGCCCCCGCGCGGGGGGGAGCACCGGACGGAGGCTGAACGGACCGACTGATCCGGCGTCTCGCCCTGACTGCGGCCGCCACTGCCCTGGTGACCGTTGCTTCCTGCAGCACCGCTCCACCCGAGCGCGCTCGCGTCCCGGGCACACCGTCGATGGCGCCTCCCCTGCTTCGGTCCAGCCTCGCCGCCTCGGGGGAGAGCGTGCCGATCCTGACGGCGCCAGGGACTGGCCCCCGCCAGGATCTGCGGTGGGTTCGGGCAGGCGCTCGGTGGACCGGAGCCGCGCGGGGTGTCGCTGCGCGCGTCCAGGTCACCCGGCCGAGGGTCGTCGGCGCGGAGCACTCGCTCGTCGAGGTGCTGGCACAGCTCGGAACGAGCGGACGTCATGCGGCGGAGATCGGGCTCCGCATCTCGCCCACCGAATACGGCGACGGCGAGCCCCACCTCTTCGTCTTCGCCTGGGCCCACGGCCGGCGCACCTGTTACGACGGATGCGGCTGGGCCGACGCGGCCCTGACCACCCGCCCGGGCGATTCGCTCGCCGATCGCGTGGGAACCGAGGTGACGCTGGGGCTGGTCCTGGTCGACGGCGTGTGGTGGGCCTGGCTGGACACGGACTGGCTCGGCGCGTTCTCTCCCGAGGTCTGGTCCGGAGCGTTCTCCGAGGCCGACGGTCTGCAGTGGTTCGGCGAGGTGTTCACCCCGGAGCCGCCGGCGCGCTCGCAGATGGGCACCGGTGCCGCAGCAGATTCTCGCGGAGCAGCCACCCTGCGCGGCCTGTGCCACGTCCCATGGGACCGCTGGATCTGCCAGGAGGAGGCCCAGGCGCTGCCGTTCGCCGACGAGCCGGTCCACTACGGAGCGGTGCGCTGGTCCGATGGGCGGGTGACCTACGGCGGCCCCGGGACGGGACCGGCAGTCACACCGCGTCCACCACCTTCGTCAGCCAGCGAAGGAACGCCTTCGGCGAGAGGAACGTCAGCGCCATCTCGCCCACGCTGAGGCGACTGGCGCCGGACAGCGTCGCCGCGGCGTTCGGCTGCAGCGGCACGCCGTCGACCAGCGTCCCGTTGCGGCTCGCGGCGTCCACCACGTGCCAGCGCGAGAGCTCGCTCGGATCCGGCGTGAAGTAGGCGTGGAAGCGCGACACGCTGGCGTGGGGAAAGACGAGGTCGTTGTGCTCGGCGCGGCCCATCGTCACGCCCGCGCCGAACGGGTTCGCCCGGCCCTGCACCTTCTTCACCAGGAAGACCACCGGATTGTCGGGCGAGGGCGAGTGCTCGGGCGGCTTCGCCACCCAGTGCGCCTCGGCGAAGTCACCTTCCCAGACGACCACCGGCGTTCCCAGCGCCGCCTCGAGGCCAGCCTCGTCGTCGACCAGGCGGCGGACCCAGTCGGTGAGCGGGGCGCTGGAAGGGAGTTCCATCATTCAGGTCTCGGAAAGGATTCCGCACCGCACGGTGTAGGTTCAAGTTTCCGTCCGGTGGCGATATGTGGGCAGGCCATGTACCGCCGATATTCCGTGCATCGCGATGGAGACCTCCTGGTCGAGGACCTGGGCCCGGACGGCAAGCCCATCGAACCCGAGGCCGTACCCGCCGAGGACCGGCTCCCGGTCGAGCTGGTGCTGCTCGCGCCCGACACGGTCGATGCGCGGGCGCAGCTGCTGGACCTGCTCGAGCTGGCGTTCGAGATGGAATCCACGCCGGAGAGCGAACGGCCCGCAACGAAGCCCCGCGCCTGAGCGAGGACGAAGCTTCAGCCCGGGTCGGGCGAGCGGCTGCCGTCGGCCCGCGCCTGCGCGACGAGCACCAGCCGGTCCGCCCCCGGCGCCCAGGCATGGCCCTCGAAGTCACGGTGGCGGCTCAGCGGCTCGAGCCCGGCGGCGGCGAGCGCGTGGTCCACCTCGCGCGCGGTGAAGTGACGGAGCAGGAGCCGGTGCAGCCCCGCGTGGCCCTGGCGCGTGCGGCGGCTGCGCAGGTGCGGCGTGAAGACCGCCCGCTCGGGCTGGACGCCCTCGTGGGGATCGATCTCGTCGGGGACCAGCGAGCGCGCGGGCGGCAGCGACAGATCGAAGGCGAAGCTCGCTCCCGGCTGCAGGTGCTCGCACGCGGTCCGGAAGAGCGCCTCGAGATCGCTGCGGGTCGCCACCAGCGCCACGGCGTCGCGCGGGGCGAACACCGCCGCGAACCGTTGCGGGAGCCGGAGCGAGCGCAGGTCCGCGCGGAGCAGCTGCATGCGGCCCTGCATCTCGGGCGGGAGTGTCCCCCGCGTCTCCTCGGCGCGAGCGAGCATCCGTGGGCTCGGATCCACCCCGGTCACCGGAACGTCACGGCGAACCAGCGCCTCGGCCAGGCGGCCGTCTGCCACGCCGAGCACCAGCACCGGGCCGCCGGACGCGGGCAAGAGCGACGCGTACCGCGCCACCTCGCCCCGCGCTCCGCCCACCACCGTGAGCGATCTCCGCTGTTCTCCACGCCCCATGTGTGCGGATCGCTCCGCGACGAGCGGAGTACCACAAGGGCCGGGACGCTGCTGTGCGCGAGGGTGTGACCGGATGCGCGCGGGCGCGGTGCCGGACCTTTCGTTGCCGGCCGAACTCCGTACAATGTCCCTTCCCCGAATGACGACCGGTACCTCCGCGACCATTCCCGCTCACACCGTCCTCGGCCTGCGCGCCCAGAACGAGCGCCTCGGGTTCCAGGAGTTCAACCTGGTCCTGGTGAACACCGAGGGGGCCGGGAAGTCCTTTCCCATCACCGACAGCTCCCTGAAGATCGGCAAATCGCCGGACAACGACGTGGTGATCGACCAGCCCACGGTGAGCCGCAATCACCTCGTCATCCAGCGGCAGGGCGACCGGTTCCTGGTCCAGGACCTCCAGAGCACCAACGGCACCTTCATCGACGGGGCGCAGATCCGCGAGGGGTACCTCAAGCCCGGGCAGCTGCTCGAGCTCGGGGACGTGCAGCTGCGCTTCCAGTCCACCCTCACCCCGGTGCGCATCGCACCCTCGGTGGAGGACCGCCTCGGTGAGCTGGTGGGCAAGAGCGTGCCGATGCGGCAGATCTTCGCCCTGCTCAAGCGGATCAGCTCCACCGACTCGACGCTCCTCCTGGTCGGCGAGACCGGGAGCGGCAAGGGCGCCGCGGCCAAGGCCATTCACCAGCTGTCACCCCGGCGCGAGGGACCGCTGGTGGTGTTCGACTGCGCCGCGGTCAGCGACAGCCTGATCGAGAGCGAGCTCTTCGGCCACGAGAAGGGCGCCTTCACCGGCGCGGTCAACCAGCGCCTCGGCTGTCTCGAGCGGGCACACGGCGGCACGCTGTTCCTCGACGAGATCGACGACCTGGCTCTGGACCTCCAGCCAAAGCTGCTCCGGGCGATCGAGGACCGGGAGTTCCGCCGCCTCGGCGCGAGCAGCTCGCCCATCGCCTTCGACTCCCGCATCGTCGCCGCGAGCAAGAAGGACCTCTGGGCCGAGACCCAGGCCGGCCGCTTCCGCGAGGACCTCTACTTCCGGCTCTCGGTGTTCACCGTCAGCCTCCCGCCGCTCCGCGACCGCAAGGAGGACATCCCGCTCCTGGTGGAGGCGTTCGCCGGCGAGCCGCTGTGGGAGCGGCTGCCCGGGCCGGTGCGCGACCAGTTCCTGGCCCACGCCTGGCCGGGCAACGTGCGCGAGCTGCGGAACGCGCTCGAGCGCGCCCGCCACATGGTGGACATCCCGGAGCTGTCGAGCGGCTCGCTCCTGCGTGAGTTCGCGCGGGACGCCCCGGCCGGCGGTGACTTCCTCCCGGCGAGCTACGGCGGCCCCTTCAAGGAGTGCAAGGAGGGCCTGGTGCGGCAGTTCGAGCGCGAGTACCTGACCCGGCTCCTCGCCCGCTCCAAGGGCAACGTGGCCAAGGCAGCGCGCGAGGCGGAGCTGGACCGGAAGCACCTCTACTCGCTCCTGCACAAGTACGGCCTCGTCCAGTCCGAGCCGGATTGAGCGGCCGCCACACCTCGGCGCCCCCCACCCGTCGGACGCCTGCCGAGCCGTCTGCATGCGCCGGAAGCGCACGGCACTTCCGCTATCGCTCGCCGAGGGGCGTGGTCCGTCTCCGCTCGGCCTGGCTCGCGGGGAGCGTGGCCCTCCTCGCGCTGGGGGTCGGCGTGGCGTGGCAGAGGCAGCTCCACCGCCCCGAGGGCCGCCTCATCGACGTGGGGCCCCGGGTGGTGAGCAACCAGACCGCCCAGCCGATCTCCCTCTACGGCGAGAACCTCCGGGCGGGGATGAAGCTCCGGCTCGCCGCCCCCTTCGACCGGACGGTGCCCATCACGGTGGTGGACGCCCGGCACGCCTACGCGCGGCTACCGGCGGACCTGACGCTTCAGCCCGAGACCGCCCAGGTGACGACGGTGCTCTCCATCGAGGGCCAGCGGACGCGCTCCGAGGTCGGGCTCACGGTGGTGAACGATGCCGGGTTCGCCGACTACACGCTCCTGGTTCGCGCCGGTGAGATGCTCTGGGCCGCCTCGCCCACCACCGACACCCTGGTTCGCATCGACCCGGGCAACGGCGCGGTCACCCGGTTCCCGGGAGGGGACGGGCCGTCGGCGCTGGCGGCCTGGACAGAGCCCGACGGGACGCCGCGCCTCGCGGTCGCGCACGCCTGGGCCCCCGAGCTGTGGATCCTCGACGGCCGGACCGGCGCGGTGCTGCGGACGCTCGCCGCGCCGGCGTACGCCACCGGCCTGGCGGTCGACCCGGCGCGGCGCCTGGCCGTCGTCGCCGAGACGGTGGAGAACACGGTGCGCGCGCTGTCGCTCGACGACGGGCGGGAGGTGTGGCGCCGCGAGGTGTTGCCCGACCCGAGGCCGCTCGCGCTCACCGGACCGTCGGTGGTGGTGGGAAGCCAGGGCGGCGGCGAGCTGGAGGTCCTCTCGCTCGACGACGGGCGCACCCTCGCCTCCATCGGTCCCCGGCCGGGCACTGCGATCATCGGAGGGCACACCGAGCCGCACGGCCGCGAGGTGATGGGCGGCAAGGCGCCGCGGGCGCTGAGCTGGTCCGCACGGCTGGGCAAGGTCTTCGTCACCAGCATCGGGCCGAACATCGGACCCAATCCCCAGCGGATGGAGGTCTCGATGAACGGCGGCGTGGGGGTGATCGACCTCGCCGCGCGCCGCTTCGACCGGCACCTCGGGTTCGGCTCCGGCGTCAGCGAGGGGATGGCGCTGGACGAGGAAGCGGCACGGCTCTACCTCGCCGACGCCGGGCTCGGGCTCGTCCGGGCGCTGGACGCGGCCGCGCTGGCCGCCTCCGATGCGCGCGCCCGGGGGGCAGAGCTGTGGCGGCTGCCGATCCTCCCACCGGCGGGGTTCCCGCTCGCCCGGGACGCGGCCGACTACGGAGTGAACGGGCGGGCCGGTGTCGAGCTCCACTCCGGCCCGCGGGCGCTCGCGCTCTCCGCCCGGGGCACCGAGCTCTACGTCCTGGACCGCTTCACCTCCACCGTCGCGGTCGTCGAGGACGTGCGGAGCGCGCATCCGCGGCTCTCACGGCAGATCTCTCTCGAGGCGTCCATCGGCCCGCGCGAGCGCCGGCTCGGGCAGGTGCTCTACTTCGCCGACATGGGGCGGAGCGGCATGAGCTGCGACGCCTGTCACCTCGAGGGGCACGACGAGGGCATCCTCTTCGAGAAGACCCATCCCTTGCGCATCTACCGCAGTCCCACGGTCCGGGGCACCCGCGAGACGCCGCCCTACTTCACGCCGGCCAGCACCTTCAGCCTCGCCGAGACCGCGCGGATGGTGGGCGACCGGAACCGGTACATGAACCCCACCCTCACCGAGTCCGAGGTGCGGGAGCTCACGCTCTTCAGCGCCACGGTGACCAACCTCCCCAACCCCTATCGCGGGCCGGACGGCGCGCCGCCGGCGACCCTGGTGCTGCCCGGCGGAGGTTCCGGCCGGCCGCTCCAGGGACGGCAGCTCTTCGACGGCAAGGCCGACTGCGTCCGCTGCCACCCACCCCCGCTCTTCACCACCGATCAGGAGCTGTCCACCCGCGGGCACTTCCTGGACGTGGGCACGCCGAGAGCATTTCCGTTGCGAACCACGGAACAGGAAACCGTTTTCCGGGGAGTGGGGGTGCCGTCGCTGCTGGGGAGCTGGGATGTGTTCCCCATGCTCACCACCGGGATGGCGGGCTTCCGCATGGAGGACGGGCGGGCGGTGGTGTCCGACCGGGTGCCGCTGCGGGCGATGATCGACCGGTACGCAGCCCCGCCGCACGGGAACGCCGCCGCGCTCGACGCGCAGGAGAAGGCAGATCTCCTGGCGTATCTCCTGACCCTGTGAGGCCGCACTCGCGGTCGAAGATCTGTGGGGAGGAGTCCCCGCGCTCGGTCCACACACTACGCGCACCGCTCCCCGCCCATCGAGACGAAGCGGTGTGAGTCCGGAGGGTTCCGCGTCCGGCCGGCGATGGATCGACGGTTGCTACCGCGTGACGGTGGAGGTCGAACGATGACCCGTGCTCTTGCAACCCTGGTGACCGGCGTGGCCCTGCTCTGTGGGATGCCGGCGCTGGCGCAGAACAGTGACAACCCCGAATGTCTCGGTACGCAGTGCGGCACGCCCCAGGAAAACGGCGGCGGCTGTGGCTGTGGCTGTGGCTGTGGATGCTCGGTGTGGGTGAGCTACACCGACGACGGCAAGACGCTGTCGTACACCGACGACGCCGACGGCGACGGCAAGTCCGACGGCTTCGACAACTGCCCCTTCGTCGCCAACCGCGACCAGGCCGACA
>JADGQZ010000138.1 GCA_017881345.1 Myxococcaceae bacterium
CCGGACGGCGAGGCGGACTGGATGCTCGATTGCTCGGTCACGCTCGCCCCCGGAGCGCTCCCCGACGCGCCTCTCCTCGCGCTGCATCGCATCGGGATCTGAACGACACCGGCAGAGCTCCGCCGCCACGCAGCTGCCCGGGGAGCCGGGAGCTGTTCCAGGCGCCGGTTGCGTTCGGGAAACACTTGTGGTGTGGGTGGATGCGGCCTCCTGCATCCGACGCACGGCATCATTAGTGTGCGTGGCTGCAGTGGCCGGTCCGGCGCCCGCGGAGGTTCGCCTCCTCGGTCCCGGTCCCCGCTGCACTCCCGTCTCGCCCGAGCACCCTGCAAGCCATGCCCACGCTGCAAGTCACACAGGTCACGAAGGCCTACGGCCAGAAGCGCCTCTTCGAGGACGTCGACGTCGCCTTCAACGAGCACAACCGCTACGGCCTCACGGGCCCGAACGGCGCCGGCAAGTCGACCTTCATGAAGATCCTCGCCGGCGAGCTCGACCCGGACACCGGCACGATCAGCCGGCCCAAGAAGACCTCGGTGCTGAAGCAGGACCAGTTCGGCTACGAGGAGGTACGGGTCCTCGATGTCGTGCTCCAGGGGAACAAGACGCTCTGGGCCGCGCTCCACGAGAAGGAAGGCCTGCTCCACAAGGCCGAGCTGACCGACGACGACGGGCACCGTCTCGCCGACCTCGAGGGGATCATCGCCGAGGAGGACGGCTACACCGCCGAGGCCGACGCCGGCTCGCTCCTCTCGGGCCTCGGCGTCCCCGAGGCCGACCACACCCGGCTGATGCGCGAGATCCCGGGCGGCTACAAGCTGCGCGTCCTCCTCGCCCAGGCGCTGTTCGGCAAGCCGCAGGCGCTCCTCCTCGACGAGCCCACCAACAACCTCGACCTCGACTCGATCCGCTGGCTCGAGGGCTTCCTCCGCGACTACGAGGGGATCCTGGTCGCCATCAGCCACGACCGGCACTTCCTCAACGCGATCTGCACCCACATCGCGGACATCGACTACCAGACCATCATCACCTACCCCGGCGGGTACGACGACATGGTGATGGCCAAGGCCGGGGTCCGCTCGCGCATCGAGTCGGAGAACGCCGAGAAGCAGAAGAAGATCGCCCAGCTCCAGGACTTCGTCGCCCGCTTCTCCGCAGGCACGCGCGCCAGCCAGGTCCAGAGCCGGAAGAAGGCGATGGAGAAGCTCCAGCTCGCGGATCTGAAGCGGAGCAACATCGAGCGGCCGTTCATCAAGTTCGAGCAGAAGCGCCCCAGCGGCAAGCAGACGCTCACCGTCGAGCACCTCACCAAGCACTGGCCCGGGGTGAACGTGGCCGACGACTTCAGCGCCCTGGTCACCCGCGGCGAGAAGATTGCCATCATCGGCAGGAACGGCGTGGGCAAGACCACCCTCTGCAAGATGCTGGTCGGCCAGCTCGAGCCCGACGAGGGGACCCTGACCTGGGGGCACGAGGCCAAGCTGGGCTACCTGGCCCAGGACCACCGCGAGGGCATCCCGAACGACACCACCGCCGCCGAGTGGCTCCACACCTTCGATCACAAGGCGGGGAACGAGGAGATCCGCGGTCTCCTCGGGCGGATGCTCTTCAAGGGCGAGGAAGGCCTGAAGCCGACCCGCGCGCTCTCGGGTGGCGAGGGAGTGCGCCTGATCTTCGCCAAGCTCATGCTGACCAAGGACAACGTCCTGGTCCTCGACGAGCCCACCAACCACCTGGACCTCGAGTCCATCGTGGCCCTGGGCGATGCGCTCTCGAAGTACGAGGGCACGGCGTTCGTCGTCACGCACGACCGGGACCTCATCGAGCAGTTCGCCACCCGCCTCTGGGCGTTCACCTCCGAGGGTCTGGTGGACTTCCGCGGGACGTACGACGAGTACCTGGCCAAGGCGCGCGCCGCCCCGCTCGCCGCCGCCCGCGGCGCCACGGGCAACTCCAAGAAGCGTTGAGCGAGACGATGGATCTCCTCGCCACTGCGCGCCGGCTCGAGGCGATCCAGGCGGAGGTGGTCCGGACGCTTGCCGCCGAGTCCGAGCCCGTCGCCGGGGGGTGGATGGCTGCCAGCGGCCCGGGCTCCTACCTCAACAAGACGGCGGGTCTCGGGTTCGACGGCGAGCCATCGGACGAGGACGTCCTCCGCATCGAACGCTTCTTCGCCTCGCGCGGCATCGAGCCCAAGGTGGAGCTGACGCCCTTCGCCCCGATCGGGTTCCTGCGACGGCTCGCCGAACATGGCTTCGTGCTCCAGGAGTTCGAGAACACGCTGGTGCTGCCGCTCGAGGGACTCGGCGACCCCCGCGCGCTCCTCCCGGGCGGCTGGCCCCCGGGGCTCCGCGTCGACCGGGTCGACCCGCGCAACGGCGCACAGGTGGAAGTCTTCGTCCGGACCAGCTCCAGCGGGTTCATCCCCGACGGTGCCGAGATGCCCGAGGAGTTCCTCCGCGACGGGACCCGGGCGGCCCTCGCGCCCGAGCACGACAGCTTCATCGCCCACCTCGGAAGTGAGGTCGCGGGAGCGGCTGGCTCGGGGACGCGCCACGGCGTCACCTCGCTCTTCGGCACCTCGGTCCTGCCACGCTTCCGGCGCCGCGGCATCCAGCAGGCGCTGATGGTGGTCCGTCTCGAGCGGGCCCTGGCGCTGGGCTCGGACCTGGCCGACATCACCTCGCGGCCGGGCATTCCCACCGAGCGCAACGCCGGCCGGCTCGGGTTCCGGCTCGCCTACGTCCGCTCGGTGCTCGTGAAGCGCGGACCGGGGCTCGTCCCCTCCCCCTGAGGGCGGTGGGCTAGGGTCGCCCTCCGATGCTGACCGAGAGCGAAGGGCGGCGCAGCTGGGTCGTGCCGGAGCGTGCCATCCCCCTTCTGCTGCTGGCGGGAGCCGGCCTCAGGGTCTGGCAATACGCGGCCAATCCCGCCCTGTGGCTGGATGAGCTCGCCGCCGCGCACAACGTGATCACCCGTCCACTTCCGGGGCTGCTCACCGAGGCGCTGTCCGACGGGCAGATCGCCCCACCGGGCTTCCTCCTCATCACCCGCGCCCTGGTGGTGGTGTTCGGCTCGAGCGAGTACGCGCTTCGACTCTTCTCGCTTCTCTGCTCCCTGGCAGCGCTGCTCTTCCTGGCGCGAGTTGCACGCCGGGTGCTCGCCCCCACCGGCGCGCTCGTCGCCGTCGCCCTCTTCTCGCTCAGTGCTGGCGTTGCGGTGTTCGCCGCCGATGCGAAGCAGTATCCGTGCGACGTCCTGGTCGTCCTCGTGCTCACGGACCTCGCCCTGGGCTGGCTCGAGGCCCCGGTCCGGCGACGCCGGGTGGCCCTGGCCGCCGGCGGGGCATTGCTCGTGTGGTTCTCGCAGCCGGCCGTGTTCGTCCTCGCCGGCGTGGGTGCGGCGTTGCTCCTGGCCGGACCTCCGAAGGAGCGACGCGCGCTCGTGCCCACCTTGCTGCTCTGGGCGGCCATGGCCGCGCTGTCGGTGGCCTATGCCCGCGCGCGGATGAGCCCCGGGCTCGCGTCCTTCATGAACTGGTTCTGGCGGGACGGGTTCATGCCCTGGCCGCCGCACAGCGTCCAGGACGTGCTCTGGCCGTTCACCGCGATGGCGGACGTCTTCGACCAGGTGCTCGATTTCCCATGGCCGACGCTCTACCTCGCGCTCGCGCTCACCGGCGTCGCCTCGCTCCTGCGCCGGAGCCGAGCCGAGGCGCTGGTGCTGCTCCTTCCCGTGGGCCTCACCCTGGCGGCGGCGATCGCGCACGCCTTTCCCTTCCGGGTCCGCGTCGTGCTGTTCGTGGTCCCGACGCTATTGCTCCTCGTCGCCGAGGGAGCATGGCGGCTGGGAACGCTGCTCCGGCCACGGATGCTCGAGCGCCTCGTTCCGCTGGCCGCGGTGCTGCCGCCGCTGGTGATGCTGGCCCGGAACCCTCCGGTATGGCGGCTCGACGATGCCCGGCCGGTCTTCGCCGAGCTACAGCGCCAACGACAGCCAGGCGACGTCGTCTACGTGTACTACCCGTCGTGGCAGGCCGTCCGATTCTATGGGGAGCGGTACGGCATGCCGCTCGAGGCAGTGGACCTCGGAAGCTGCCAGCCCGAGCTCCGCGGCTACTTGCGGGAGCTGGACCGGTACCGGGGCCGGAATCGGGTCTGGTTCGTGAACGCGTTCGAGCCGCCCCGGATCGGAGAGACTGCGCCGATGCTCGCCTACCTCGATGCCATCGGCGTCCGGAAGGCGACCATCGAGGGACCGCGGACCAATCGACCGGGGGCGACCGGGCAGGGCATGCGTTGGACGAGCCGACTCGGGAACTACGCGCACCTCTACGATCTCAGCGACCCCATCCGGCTCGCATCCACGAGTGCCGAGCTCCAGCACCTCCCGCCCTCGGTCAAGTACGTGGGGGTCCCGCGCTGCCTGTACGGGCCGATCATCCCGCAGGTTCCGACGGTGGGCGACGCCAGCCGACTGACGGAGTGACCCGTCCTACCCCCGCGCTCCGTCTCGCTGCCGTCACCCGAGCGTCGGCCAGAACCCGTCCTTCGTCGGAAACGGCCTGGCATTCGTCGGAATCGACCCTCCACGCCCCTGGTCCCGAGCCTCTCCTGCGCGCCGGCGCGGCTGTCCGTCGGACGGCTCGACGAGTGACCCCAGGCGTAGGTGAGGAGTGAGCGACCATGAAGACGATCCCGATTCTCTCGGCGACGTGCCTTGTCCTGTCCCTGCTCCCTTCTCGTGCGTTCGCGAGCGAGGAAGTGCACTCCAGGGCCGAGGTCTTCTTTCAGGGTCTCGACAACCCGCGCGGGTTGAAGTTCGGACCCGATGGAGATCTCTACGTCGCCGAGGGCGGCACGGGTGGAAGCATGAAGACGATCGGGACCTGCCAGCAGGTTCCGATGGTCGGTCCGTACAGCGGAGGGTTCACGTCCCGCATCTCGCGAATCGACCGGCACGGCCACCGGACCACGGTCGTCGAGGGCCTCCCGTCGAGTCAGACCAACCCCCCGTCGGGAGGGCTGGTGAGCGGAGTGGCCGACATCGCGTTCCTCGACGGCGTGCTTTACGGGGTGGAAGCGGGCGCAGGGTGCTCCCACGGGCTCGCCGGTACCGACAACGTGGTCTTCCGGGTGAACCCCGACGGAACCGTCACCAGGGTCGCGAACCTGAGCGCGTACCAGAAGGCAAACCCCGTCGCCGACCCGGAGCCGGACGACTTCGAGCCGGACTGCACCTGTTACAGCATGATCGCCCTGCACGGGAAGCTGTACGCCGTCGAGCCG